>DATHPP010000301.1:0-21705 GCA_035483795.1 Tepidisphaeraceae bacterium
GGAGGGGACATTTGGGGACATTATGGGACATTTGCCATGGTCTTGCTCAAATTGTCACCTGGCGAGTGGCCTAAAGTGGCCTAAAATGGCACTGCATTTAACAAATTATTGCTATATGGCCATTTCTTAGATTCTTGCGAATCCAAGCCCAAGGTTTCATCCTGAAACCGCCTGGGTGCCCCAATCCAAGGCAGATCGAGCCCACCTCAGTTTCAGGAACTTCGTGCCACTTTTTTGGGCAGCAAGGTGGGTTTGCGATCGAATTGAAATCGCTCCAAAATCGTGCCCAAACCGCCGGGCCGGGACCAGATCCCGACGAGCCAGTTAGAATCGATCAAACGGAGATCACCATGACGATGCGAGGTCACATCAAGAATGGCGCCGTGGTCCTGGACGAGCCAGTGAAGCTGCCGAAACGGAATGGACGTCGAGGTCGAAGTGCGCCCGCTGCCTGAAGCCGACGACGGCCCAACGCTTTATGAGCGGCTGCGGGATGTGATCGGGATCGCCCCGGGACTTCCCCAAGACATGGCCGAAAACCACGACCATTACATCCACGGGACGCCGAAGGGAATCGACCGCCGATGATCCGTTTTGCCGACAGGTCCTTTTATCTCGCGGTCGTCAATCCGCACGATCCCGCGCACGCGGCGGCGGTGGCAATGGCCCGCGAGTTCCGCGGCCGCGTCCTTACGACCGAGTCTATCCTGCTCGAATTGGCCGATGCGATGACGGCGCCGCCGGATAGACGTGCGTTCGTTCAACTCTTCCAATCCCTCGCGGCTGATCCAGGCCTGGACGTTGTGCCGCTATCGCATGACCTCTGGGAGCGGGGGCGCCTGCTTTACGCCGACCGCCCGGACAAATACTGGTCCCTTACCGACTGCATCTCGTTTGTGGTGATGCGCGATCACAAAATCGCCGAGGCACTGACCGGCGACCACCACTTCGAGCAGGCCTCGCTGCTTAAGTTCCATGGCAAATCGGTTCCACAGCTTCGTGTCAGCTTTGGACAGCAAGATGGGTTCGTGGTCGAATGAGAGACGGTCCGAAATCCTTCCACAACCGATCCGCGACAAACGCGGGTTGTCGTGCCGGGAGCAGGCCGGTTCCAGTTCCCCGCCACCTACGCCGAGGTCGTGGCCTTCACCGGTACTAAAGGGTCCCAGCGGGAAGCTCGTGCGGTGGCAGCGAGAAGTTCTCTGGGTCGAAATATTGGCTCCAAAATGCAAATGTCAGGAGGCGATGCCTAGAAACGACTCGAATTGTGCTTCGCGTCACCTTCTCCACAAGCCGATAATTGGTATCATCAACCTCGACCTCGAAATCAAGCGCATTGGCTAAAACCCCGCGAAGTAAGCGCGCGCAGTCCCCAACCGACCGGGTGACGAGAATGCCGTTTAAGACACCTGACCGAACAATCACCTGAAGCGATAGAGGGTGCGTGTCACGGAATAGTTTCGCGCGCGACTCAAATCTGTCGGCGACCATCACAAGTTTGTCCGTCAGCTCCGCCCTGATTGCACTCTCAACCGGGACCCGCACCGCCGCGTCGTCGTCCAAAGCTGAAGTAATCTGAGAGAGCGCCTGTAGCGAGGCCTTTCGCAAGTTAGCATTGTCAATCGCGCGGCATTCCGCATGCAAATCGAAATCCGCCCAGTGAGTTAAGACAAGTCGTTTGAACTGGTCTTCCGTTAGCCGCTCAAGCTCCAGTTTCAGTGCAACGCGAGCCTTTTCGCGCGCGTCCAAACCTTCGTCAGCTGTGTACGCCAGCGTCGCAAGCTTTTCGTCGAGCTTCTTCACCTCCAGTCGGAAAAGATGCTCGCTATCTATGCCAGCCTCCGACTCAAACAATCTCGGAACATAAACTATTACTGTTTTTCCCTGTCCAAGCGCGACGGACGCTTCGCTGTCCTTACCGAAAGTGTCCCCCTTCTGTGCCATGTATACCGTGACTGCCGCTCTACGCAACATCAGCGCTTCGACCAGCCCTTTGGAAACGCGATCCTCGATCCACGATTGAGTCGGATTAAAGAATCGCAGGTTCAGCGGCTTCACGCTCGGATGATCAAATAGCTGCTCGATGAACGCATTCACCGACTGAAAGTCAGCATCTTCCCGCATTGACGTTGCCACGTAGACGTCCATATATGGTTCTGACAAGTACACGCCAAGATTGTGCAAACCGGAGTGTTGTGTTGCGCTAATCCGTGTCAGATCCGTCTCCGCAGGTGCAACGCGTGTAGCCTCCTCCTTAAGAGCTACCGGGTCGGCGATAGCAAAAAGCCCACTCTCCAGTTGTATCGATGAATCGAACCTGCGAAGGAGCGTCCTGATGCGACTAAGGCGCTTTGCGGAAAGCGAAGTGAGCGCTGCGTCCGCGCTACTCTTCTCGATAGTTACGGCGAGCTCTTTTAATGATTCGCTGAGCTCAAGGCGCTCCTGGTTTTGCGTCGTTATTCGTTGCGCCGCTATATACCCGAGGTCGGCAAGCCTGTCGGAGGAAATCGTTTTGATTCCCGTGAAAGGAATACGCTCCTTAAGGCGGTCCAAGAACCTCTGCTCGATTGGCTCAAGCTCCGCCTTAAGATCCGAGACACGCGACATACACGTAAACGCGCGCCGGAAATTACCATATAAGCGCATGGCTTCCGATTGGAACTGCCGGAGCCTCTCAAGAAACGCGATGTTCGACCGAAACGCATCGATCCCAAGGTACCTGTCAAAGAAGTCCTGAGTAACCGGGCGCTCACCATAAAAGACCAGCAGTGCATTTACTTGCGCGTGCGCCTGTGGCGGGGTCAGCTTTTCGCGGAAAAGAGTCTCCGCTCGGTCAAGGGCGATAAGCTGATCCGTCGCAGAGTGGCCTGTTAATGAGACGCGCCGGCCCAAAAGTTCGCACGTAAGTTCATGGAATACGTACCCCTCTTTGTAGAACGGATGCGTGGCGGCAGCCCATTCACCAGGCGGCATATTCAAGTGTTCACAGATCTTGCTCAGTTTGTCGCGATCCGGCAGTTCACGGCCCTCCTCAAGGTGCGCCACGACAGTACGTGAGACGCCGAGAGCCTCGGCGAGCTTCTCCTGCGTCAGAATCTGTCCTTTGCGCCCGCGATAGTCCGCAACTGCGCGACCAATTCTAAGGAGTGCGCGTTGGCCCACTTGTGCAATTATGTTTTCATTACTGAGAGGCATGGATTTCAGCGCCTTTTGCGAACAGCTCCTGCAGAATTCATTTATCGTTCCACTTTGTAGGCGAGCCCTGGAGGCCGTGCGGGATTGTAGAGCTCCTGACGGGAACGCGCGGCACCCGTGCGCCCGCGCGTCCCCGTTCCATTGGCCAAAACGCTAACCTGCAAAGCCGATGATCTGTTTCGCCGTGTCCTCCCACTCAAGCTGGGTGGTGGACCCGTTGAAAAAACGCAGGAAGGTATCGTATACGAGCCTACGGATCGCTTTGCCACGCGATGAGACGATGTTGCTTTGGGCGTGCTGAAACTCATCCAATTTCAGCGGGTCATCTTCAGGCCTCCTCAGTTCGCGGAGGAGTTTGTCGAGCGCGCCATCCAAGATCTTCATATTCCCGCGATTCCGTACGTAACCACAGGCCGCCGTCAGCCCCAGTAGGAAGAGCTTGCTGGACGATAGGATGTACCGGTGCGTGGGATGGGCCGCGTAAACCTTCATGATTTCCAAATGCAACTCGGTCCCAAGCCGACGAAGGGTGACAACAACGTCGTTAACGTCGCCGAAGTTGTCCAGCGACGCTTGGCTATTGTCTTCGAGCCACTGCTCGGCCTCGTCTGTCGCGGAAACCTGAGGATTATTGGTGATAAACGCCCTAGCCGCGAGCGTTAGGTCAGACGCTGCGAATTTGTCCTTCGGTGCCTGGGTGCCGGGCATCCGCTCGATGTCGCGGAACACGGGAATCTTGGCACTTTTCTCGAGCTCGTCAATAAATGGTCGCTGCATGATCTCCAGCTGCACGGGCAAGCTCATGCGCCGCTGGCCAGTATTGAACGTCACCATGTAGTGCAGGAGTCCTGACAGGTCGATGTTGTAAAAAACTTCGTATCGCATCTGTCTTTTCAAAAGCGATTCCGTTGATGCTTGAGAATCACCCGTCTTCTCAACAACTTCTCTAAAATACTCCCACGCGTCTTCGGGAATATAACCCTTCTTCACGAGGTCGCCGCGGTCCAAGACCAGAAGGATGGCGATGCAGTAGCAGTAGAGTCGCTGGAGGCCATCAATGATCGAGAATTGCAAGTCACCGGCGTCTTCCAAACTCTGCGCTTTTCGCGTTGGGACGATCTTGCTCAGCGCCGCGACCTTTGCCTCAGGCATGAGCGCGCCATTTATGAAATCGCGGATAAGGCGTCGGTAGATTGGATCGTTGACGTGGTCGAATGGCGGGCGCTGGGAGAAGTTCTCGGTCACCGAAACCCGCTGAATGTAGACCCCGAGGGGCTCGCGAGCCTTTGCGATGAAGCCCGTGGTGATGGGGTCGGGCTCCGGCTCCTCTACTAACGTGACACGCCCTGGAGGCGTCAGCAGGCTGCCGAAGCCAACCGTAACCAATTCCTCAGCAAGCTGGCGAATCCGATCGCGAAGCTTTTCAGACCGCTCAAGCTTCGTAGGGGGCTTGGGGCCCCTTGCCTTACGTCCTTTGGGCATAGTCGCAACTCCTTCTTGGCCGTCAATCGCTGTGCTCACAAAGAGCTCCTTGTTGCGCCGAAATTTGACATGCCACTTGGGTGTGGATTAACGCCCAAGCGTCAAGTGGAACCCGCCGGCCGCAACAGTTTGGCGGGTTCATTCATTTGCTGGGCGAACTTATACCGGGGCAATGCTGGCTCGTCAAATAAAAAGGCTCAACTTTTTCGAGCCATAACCATTCGCGAGCCTGTCGTTAATTCTAGCCTTCGCTTAAGACTATTGAGATAATGGCTTTAACGATGTCGTGAAAGTCGAACCATCCTGAGGAGAATTGGGGAAACGAACGGTGCGGTGGCCTACCAGCAGCTCAAAAACCAATCCCCCGACCGGCCGATCTGTTTCACAGCGGCTTGCCTCGGCGGCGGGGTCGGGAGCGGGTGATCAGGAGCTCATCGCGTAATGCTTTGGGGTAGAGCGAGAGCGCCCGGTTGAGGAGGCTGTCGAGCTCGGCCCGGGCCGGGTAGCGCGGGTTGAGCTCGTACTCGCGCGTGCTGCCGACGGCCCGGCTGACCAACACGCCGGCCGCTTCGAGTTTGTCCATGGCATTCTGCACGGGGTAGAGCGGCGCGGCAAAGAAGCGGGCGATCTCGCGCGGGTAACCCCTGCCCCGACCCGCCAGGTAAACCAGCGCCCGCTCCTTGTTCACCGAACCTAACAGTTTGGCAAGCATATATCTCGACCTATTTTATGTGTCAATTGACCCAAATTATAAGTCGGATACACACAGCGTCAATTCTCTCGAGTTGCGCGGCCGCGCTGGACGAACCTCAGAAAAGCGTGTTGAAGCCCGCCGCTTTGAAATGTCGGTCGTTGGTGAAGGCGTCGGTGAACTTATGGCTGGTGCTCGTTATGTCGCTCAGCCAGGTCAGGCTGATTGGTGTTGTACCTGCGGGAGAGGATTTCGTAGATGCGCGCCATGGCGCCGGTCGGCGGGTCGGCTTTTTGCACGAGCCGGGGCTCGAAGACGACCTCCGCCTTTTCTGGAAGATCCACCTTCTCGCTCGGTTTGAATACGCCGTTCTCGTAGATGGCTCGCACGGTCATGTTGGAACCTCCTCCCGCGCCCGTTCCCGATCGGCCGCGCGCCACTGTTGACCCAACCGATTCATTTCCTCAAAGCCCGAGTCGCCTGCGAATGCGCCGGCGCGCTGCACCCACCACGGCTGATTCGCTTGAACCTCGGGGGCGCGCAATTGCTGCTTCAGGCGGGCTACATCAGCCTCGACGTCATTCAATCGCTGTCGGATTGCGGCAATTGCGTCGGGGGGAACAAGAACCGGTCCGGCCATAAACACCTCACCCGGTATTATATCGCGGTGTTCCGATTGGCAGCAGGTCGGACAAGCCGCATCCGCCGCTTTTGCGGAGATTGCCGACCGGCGGGTATAATTCATAGCATGAGCTCCAGAACACTGGGCGAAATCAAGGCTTCCATCGAGAAGCTGGATCTGGGCGACCAGGTTCGGCTGCTGGAATATCTGACGCCGAGAATCGCCAGTGCAGTTCTGGCTTCGCCCGGCGGGACGGGGGGCGATGCAGACGCCGCGTGGCGCCGTTACCGATCGCTGGGGGAACGGCTCGCCGCCACTTCAGTCAGTGGGGCTGCTTCGCTCACTAACGCCGTCAGCGACATGAGGCGGTGAGATTGTGTTTACGGTGGACGCCAGCGTGTGGGTGAACGCCGACTCTCCGGCCGAGCCGCACCAACCACAGAGCCGGGCGTTGCTCGACCTCCTGTTTGCGCGAAGAGTCCCAATTCTGCTGCCGACTTTATTGCCCGCCGAGCTAGCGGGCGCGATTTCCCGCACCCGCGGCGATCCCGTCATTGCATTGACATGGCAACGGCACTTTTGGCGCTGCCGACCGTTCGATGGATTCCGTTGGACGATGGGCTTGCCAGGCGAGCGGCCGAGCTGGCCGCCCGACACCGCCTACGTGGCGCCGATGCCGTGTATGCCGCGGTGGCCATGGAGCACGGCTGCGAGCTGATATCGCTCGACCGCGAGCATCTCACACGTCTGGTCACGGTGGTTCCGACTTTCACACCGGCTGATGCCCTTTCGAGGCTCGCTGCCACAGGTTCACCGTGATTGTGGCCCTGATGTGGCTCCCAGCCGGCCGTCCGACCGTGTCGAGGAAAACCTTTTTCATGGCTGGTGCTCGTTATGGCGCTCCGCCAAGATCGTGCCTTCCCGACCCGAACCGTTTGGACGTCACGTCATAGACGCTGTGCATGGCATAAAGTAATCAAGCCGGGTTCGGAATGCGTGCGGCGGCGGGCGGCAGGATGTCGACTGTCGGAGTGGCGGCCGGCGCGGCCGGTGCGGTGGGCAACAGTCCCACCACGTACTCGGCGTATGCCCTCAGGATTTGCCCCACCGACACGGCGGAGGCGAGCGCGCCGCCTGAAGCGTGGGGGGCGTCGCCGTCGAAGAGCTCGCGCAGTTGGCCGAGGCCCTCGCCGAGAACGTGATCGATACAGGGACGGATGAGGCGCTCGACCTCCGTACGGGTGGATTCGTTGCGGCCGCAGACCTTCAGAAAGGCCGCTGCATATTCGCCCAGAAGCCAGGGGAATGCCGAGCCGTTGTGGTAGGCGCGGTCGCGGGAGACGATGCCGCCGGTGTAGCGGCCCTGGTAGCAGGGATCACTCGGAGAAAGCGTGCGGAGGCCGAAGGGGGTGAGTAGCTCGCCTTGCACCTTCTCCAGCACCGCCGCGTGGCGCTCGTCGTCGAGCACCGCGAACGGCAGACTGATCGCCAGAAGCTGATTGGGGCGGACGGAGGGGTCCTGTCCGTGATCGTCGATCACGTCGTAACAGCAGCCGGCGGATTTGTTCCAGAAGCGCTGGTTGAAGGATTGTCTGGCCGACGCCGCCAAATCGTTCAGTATTCGGGCGCGATCGACGCGGCCGAAGCGCTCGCACAGCTCCGCCGCGATTCTCACGGCGTTGTACCACAGTGCGTTCAACTCGACCGGCCTTCCGACCCGCGGGGTAATCACCCAATCGCCCACCTTGGCGTCCATCCAGCTCGTCGGCATTCCGGGCGCCCGGCTGGCGATCAATCCATCGGGGCCAATGCTGATCCCAAGCTCCGTGCCCCGACGGTAGCTTTCGATCACCGAAAGCAGCACGTCGAGCAGCCGGCGCCCGGTCTCCTCGTCGGCGCTGTAGCGCAGGTAATCCCACACGGCATTGGCAAACCACAGCGAAATGTCGGCGCCCTGATAGAGGGGCTCGCTGCCGTCTTCCGGAAAATGCGACGGCATGAGGCCGCTTCGCACCTGCCCGGCCAGGGACAAGAGCATCGACTTTGCCTGAGCAAATCGGCCGGTGACCAGGAACAATCCGGCAAAGCCGATCAGGCCCGGCCGGCTCGCCGGGCCGAACCAGGGATACCCGGCCATGCAGGCGCTGGTCCGCATCGCCCCCGGTGATTCGCCGGGACCGGATACGACAAACTGCCCCGCCGCTTCCGCCAGCGCATCGAGCTTTCGGTCCACCGGGACGTGCGTCGGCGGCTTGGGAGTTGCCTTAGCGATGGTTTTGAGCTCGATTGGATCCGCCGAACAGGCAAAGTGCACGGCCTTTGTGCGCGTGAGATGGAATCTCACCGTGCCCGGCGTCCACAGGTCTTCCAGCCCGCCGTACCCGCGCTCCTGTTCACGCCGGTAAATCTGGTTGAGATACCAGTTGGGCGCGGCGGTAAACCGGCCGTCATGGGCAAAGAAAACTTCGGGCGTCCGCACCGTGGCTGGAATCCGATGGTGATGCTTGTTGCGGTCCTCGACCAGAAGCCGGCCGTTCCATTGATACGAGAGATCGTGAATCGGCCGCATGGCCAGGAGCGGCCTGATCTGCAAATCCACCGCCCCGCGGGAAAGCAGCGTGTAGGTCAGGACAACGGTGTTCTGCCCCGGAACCAGCCGCAGTTCCTTCTGAAGTTGCCAGCCGTCGCCACGGTAAATCCATCGCGGCGTCTCGCCGGGCTGAAATTCCTCCAGATGCCGGTGCCCCTGCGGGTAGATCACGCCGGGATATTCGTTGCAGTCCAATGCGAATCGCTGGCCGTCGCACCAAAGCGTTTCCTCGACGCGCGAAAGCAGCACCATGCGACGCACCGGCGGCGCCATCGCGGCGACCAGCAGACCGTGGTATTTGCGGGTGTCCAGACCGGGAACGGTCGAGCAGGCGTAGCCGCCGATGCCATTGACGGCGAGCCACTCCCGGCCGAGCAAAGCGCCGAATTCCATTCCCCCGACGCACAGCCCTGTTGTCACGCTTCCTCCCTGAGGCGGTTGCAATCACTATAACGTCCGCCTTGTTGCAATCAACAACCGGCCTGAAGCAGAAGAAATGGCGAGCGACGCCCGACCTAAGCTAAGCGTGACCACCGGACAGCCTGCCCAAAACTCGGCAACTGATGACCCGGTGGGTTTGCGTCTCTTGTCGCCACATGAGGATTCGGATAAGATCGTTTGCGGTAGTCGGCAGCGGCTGAATAAGTCGAGGCCGGCTGCGGGGCCGGCCGGTTGCGGATGGCCGGTTCCGTCAGACCTGTTTTGACGTAAGCCCTTGCGGAGCGGAATGATCCGACTCATCGCGAGGGTCGCATGAACTGTGGTCAATTCGCGGAGTTCCTCCCGTGCACGCGGCGGCGCCCCTAGTTGTGTCGGCCTTCCTGCTGCTGACGCTGGCGCTGCTTTCGATTCTTGGGGTGATGGCAGTCGGGCGGTGGATGCCGCCCGAAGCCAGGCAGGCGGCGCGACCGGCGCTGCTGCCAATTCCTGTTAAGCCCAAGCCGGCACGGCCCCGGCCCGCCGCCATCGTGGCGGCCGGCCAGCTTCTGCGGGCTCCGCCCACGTTCCCCGACCAGCCAATCGATCCATACCCCCGACGAATGTCGGGGGGTTGATCCCGGCTGCGCTTGCGCCATCTCCAGGTCCCCAAAGTTCATCCGCATCAGAAACTGATGAAGGTTCCCGACGCCCTCGTTTGCGCCGATGGATCGGCGGCTTCGCGGGCAGCGGATTAGCCGGGGAACATGATATGGATGCATCCTACACATACGGACTTCTAATCGGAGCGTTGGTCGGCATCGCCGTTGGCGCCGCCGGCTTCTGGGTCATCGCGCGGATGGCGGCACGCAACCTGCTCGAGCAGGCCCGCAAGGACGCCGAGCAGACCCGCGGCAACGCCATCGCCGAGGCGGAAAACAAAGCCAAGGCGATCGAACTGGCCGGCAAACAGGAACAGCTCAAACGTCGCGAGCAGTTCGAAAAAGAAAGCGAACAGGAACGAAACCAGCTCAAGGCCCAGGAAACGCGTCTGGACAAACGGGAGGACACGCTCGATCGAAAGCTCGACACCCTCGCCATGAAGGAAAAGCATTTGGACGAGTTGGAGAACCGGCTGGCGCGGCGCGACAAATCCCTCTCCGACAAGGAACAGCAACTCGACAAAACCCTGACTGAGCAGCGCGAGAAGCTGCTGCAAATCTCCGGGCTCGCCCCCGAGCAGGCCAAAGAAATGCTTTTGAAGCGCGTCGAATCCGAATGCCGCCAGGAGGTCGGCGCGATGGTCCAGCAAATCACGGAGCAGGCTCAGGAAGAGGCCAAGGACAAGAGCCGGCAGATCATCGTGCAGGCGATTCAGCGTTACGCCGCCGAGCACACCAGCGACCACACCGTGAGCACGGTGACGATCCCCAGCGACGACATGAAGGGCCGCGTCATCGGCCGCGAGGGGCGCAACATCCGCAGCTTCGAGAAAGCGACCGGCGTCGACGTCATCATCGACGACACACCCGGTGTCGTCGTCGTCAGTTGCTTCGATCCAGTGCGGCGCGAGGTCGCCCGGCTGTCACTCGAAAAGCTCGTGCAGGATGGCCGCATCCACCCCGCCCGCATCGAGGAAATCGTCGCCACCACCAGCAAGGAAATGGAGGAAGAGCTGCTCAAGCTCGGCAAGGAGGCGGTGCAGGAGGCCAACGTCGGCTCGGTGGCCCGCCCGCTGATCCCGATGCTCGGCCGCCTGGCCTTCCGCACCAGCTACGGCCAGAACGTGCTGAAACATTCGATCGAAGTTGCCTACCTGGCGCAGATGATGGCCGACGAGTTGGGCCTGGACGGCACCGTCGCGCGGCGCGCCGGGCTCCTTCACGACATCGGCAAGGCGATGGACCACGAAACCGAGGGCGGTCACCCGCAGATCGGCATGGAGTTCCTGCGGAAGTTCAACGAGTCCGAGGCGGTGCTGAACGCGTGCCTGGCGCATCACGGCGACGCGCCGGCGACGACGCCGTACACGCCATTGATTATGGCCGCCGACGCCATCAGCGCCAGCCGGCCCGGCGCCCGCCGCGAGAGCCTCGAACGCTACGTCAAGCGCCTGCGCGACCTGGAAGAGCTGGCGACCGGCTTCGAAGGCGTCCGCCAGGCCTACGCCATCCAGGCCGGCCGCGAGGTCCGCGTCATCGTCGACGCCAAGCTTGTCGATGACAAAATCAGCGCCAAGATCGCCCGCGACATTGCCAAAAAGATCGAGGAGGAAATGCAATACCCCGGCGAGATCAAAGTCACGGTCATGCGCGAAGTGCGGTCCGTGGAATACGCCCGATAATCGCTCCCCTTGTGGCAAAGCCGCCCCCGGAAAGTGCTTCGACCTTCGGTCGAACACAGCCGGGGGCGGCTGTGCCACAAAGTTCATGCAACCCCTTGCGGTGACTAACCTCCCAGTGATGGATGTGTCCGTAGATCAGAGGGCCTTGAGCAGGAAAAGGTTTGCGCGCGGGAATTCGATCACCGCGATCTGTCGCTGCGGGCAAGGATTGGATCTGCCGCTCCGATTCCGGAGTTTTCAACGACGGCTGTGCCCGGCTATACCAATAGCGTTCGCCGCCGGAGCGCGGATGGTTACTCAAAGGATGTTCGATGATCGGGACGAGGGCTTTGGAACGGAAAGCGTATCGTGGAATTGCCTTGCGACTGGTCCCAATGATTTTGGCCGGGGCCTGCGCGGTTACAGGCTGCGTCGACCAGCAGAAGGAAATCGCCACATATCGCGCTGTCATTGACACCACGCAACCGGCACCCGTCAAACCCGATTACGCACAGGGCGAGCAGCTCACCCTCGAAGAGGCCCTGACGCTGGCCAACCGCGGGTACGAACAGCTCGATGTCCAGGGCGAGGCTTATCTCCAGTCGCTGATCGATCGCGATCGCGCTTACTCGACGTTCCTGCCGACCGTCAGCATCACACCCACCTACTCCTGGGCCAGCGTGCGGTCGGGCTCGGGAAACGTCATCACCGGCGGCACCAACAGCGTCGGCTCGACCCGCGGCTACACCTCGTTCCAGGCGCCGGTCGTCGCCCAGGCAAACCTGTTCAACGGCTTTCGCGACGTGGCGGCCATCCGTGCCGCCTACGCCAACGCCGATCAGTTCCGCAACCTGCTGCTCGATTTTCAACAGACGGTGCTTCTGGAAACGGCGCAGGCGTATTACCAGACGCTGCTGGCCGAGCGATCGGTCGAGGTGCTGAGCAATTCGGTGAAGTTTCAGGACGCGCGGGTCGACGACATGCGAAACCGGCTCCGCGCGGGGATCGCCCAGCCGCTCGACCTGGCGCAGAGCGAGGCGACCGCCGCCGCCACCCGCGCGAATCTGGTCACCGCCCACAACCAGGTCGACACCGCCCGCTACACGCTGGCGCTGATGACCAACGCGAACGTGGAAAAAGCGACGCTGGTCGACCGGCTCTACGTCCCCGAGGACTTGATGCCGATTGATGCCGCCGTCCTCGACGCCGACCGCTCGCGGCCTGACATCAAGGCCGACGAGGCGGCAGTCCGCGTCGCCCGCGAAAGCGTCAAAGTCGCAATCGGAGAATATTACCCTTCGATCTCACTCAATCTCGACTACTACCTGCACCGCGACTCGTTCCCGACCAACCTGGAGTGGTCGAGCCTGCTCTCGCTCAACTTCCCGGTGTTCAGCGCCGGAACGATCGAGGCCGACGTCCGCACCGCCTGGTCGAAGCTGCGGCAGGCGCTGTATACGGAGTGGCTGCTGATCCGCCAGGTCGAGCACGACGTCAAATCGGCCTGGGACACGACCGACAGCAGCCGCCGGCGGATCATCGAGCTTCGCACCGAAGTCGCCGCGTCCCAGGAAGCGCTTCGCCAGTCGGTCCAGCGCTACACCGTCGGACTGGCGATCAACCTCGACGTGCTCACCGCCCAGGACTCGCTGCTCACCTCGCAGCTCGACCTGGCGACCGAAGAATTCAATCACAAGATCTTCTATCTCGATCTGCTCCGTTCGCTGGGCCGTCTGCCGCTGCCGACGAGTCCCAACACGTTGGCCACCGGGCCGGCAGCCGTCCCGACCACCCAGGAAACCGCGCCCCTCGTCCCCGCCTACGCAATCCCGCCGATGACGCTGCCCAGCACACAGCCGACGACGGCGCCTTCCATGTGACACGGATAACCCGTGCTGGCGGCGTCCGGAGTCAAACGCAGTGTGGATGGCGTCAATTGCACGCGAGCGATCTACGCACGGGTTGAAAACCCGTGTCACAGGAATCCAGGCGCCGTTCATGTGACACGGGTTTGTAACCCGTGCTGGCGGCGTGCGAGGCAAAGAACCCGTGTCAAGGAATGCAGGAATTACTGCTTCGTGGAAAGCAGATAACTCAGCAGATCGTTGAAATCCGCGGGTGGGATGATCTCCCCGAAGTTGCTGGGCATCAGCGAGAGCTTGGATTCGGCCTGCCGCGTGATCTGCGACTTGGGAATCGTGACTTCCTTGCCGGTCGAATCGGCGATCACGATGGTCTGCCCTTCCTGCCGTCGCGGGATGCCGGCGACGACGTTGCCGTCGCTGAGCACAAAAGTGCTCTGCTTGAACTCCGCGGCGACGTTGCGGCTGGGATCGAGGATGTCTTCACAAAGCCGCGGCACCCCGCGAATGCCGATCCCGTCCAGCGGCGGACCGACGTGCGCCCCCTGCCCGCCCAGAGTATGGCAGACCATACAATTCTTCTCGAACACCGGCTTGCCGCGCCGGGGCGAGGCCGTGGCGGCGTCGAACGCGGCGGCCCGCTGGTCGATCAGCGCCTGGATGGCGGCATCGGCCGCGGGCAGGCCCGCCGTCAACTTCCTCACCCGCTCGTCGAGGTTGGCCGGCTGCACGACGTTGAGCCGCTCCCGGACATTCGAGTCCTGAAGCAGCCGCGGCGACGCCTTCCCCTGCTCGATCGCCCCCAGCAGCGCCTCCGCCCCGTTCCGTCCCGAGCAAAGCGACTGCGCCAGGGCAATCTGGAGCTTCTGCGGCGCGGTGCGCATGGCTTCGACCATGGCCGCCGACGCGGCGGGCGAGTTGACCGACGAGAGCACCGTCGCCGCCGCCTCGCGCACTCCGTCGGGCGTCTGCGGGTCCTGCACCGCCCGCGCCAGGACCTCGACGTGCGACGCCGGGTCCAGCGCCCCCAGCGTCCGCGCCGCCGCCGCTCGCACGTCCGATTCGACCTGGGCGTTGCTCAGCAGCTTTTCGATCTCGCCCGAAAGCGGCGTCAGATGCAGCGACTGCACGATGAACACCGCGCTTTGCAATTGCGCCCCCGACATCGGGACACGAATCACCGGCGGATCAAACCGCCCCACTGCCAGCCACGAATATCCTTTTCCGTTGGTCGCGTCGGTCGCCTCGAGATAAACCTGACGGCCCTCGTGTTGACTCAGGTCGATCGTGGTCTTCTGGGCGATGTCCTTTCGCGGCGGCACCGCAAACGCCAGTACCTCATTCGTCTTGGCGTCGCGAATCTGCACGATGTTTTTGGGATCAACTTTGGTCTGCGCGCCGTTGGTTCGCGGCGGGCCGTTGTGGCCCGCCATGTAAAACGTCAGCTTCGCCGGCGCCGCAAACGGCTGCGAGCGGGCGATCCCCATCAACGGCTCGCCACCCACCAGGCTCGAAAGGAAGGGCGCGCTCGCGTCGCCGTCGGCGGACTTGCGGATCTCAACTCCCCAAGGGTTGCGCGGATCCGATGCGCCGGGCAGCGGGTGATAGCTCCACTCATCGTTCGCGGAGCCGGCCCGGGAAAAGAGCTTCGAGGCCAGCGACGTGCCCCAGGCCCGCATCGCCTCGCCCGGCGCGGCGCCGCGCTGCTCCAACCCCTGCCGCACGGCCTCGAACAGCGCCCGCTGAAGGTCCAGGTCGTCGGCGAACTTCGATTCCACAAACGTCGCCAGCTGATCGACCTGCTCCGCCGGCACGTAGCGGGCGATCGCCTTGAGGTAGCGGGTGACGGCTTCGGGCTGATCGGCGCCTTTGGCCACATGCTGGAGCAGCCAGCCTGCCGCCTCGGGAGTCGGCGCGCCGACCGCGGCTTCGGCCAGTTCGCCGCCGTCGCGATCGTCCAGCTTCATCGCCATGAGCTTCTCGCAAACGCCGCGCTTGAGCATCTGATCGCGCAGGGCAATCTTGGCCACGTGGTTGATGAAAACGTCGGTGTCAGGGCGTTGCACCACGTCCAGCAGCGGGCGGATGTTTTCAAACTGTGGATGCCGTCCCAATGCCTCGGCGGCGGTCCGCCGAACGAGCGGGTCCGCATCACGCACACCCTCCACCGCCAGCTCGCGATCCGATGACGTCCAGTCCCGCATCTCACCGAGGATCCGCATCGAATGCTCGCGGATGATCGGGGACGGATCCGTCGCCGACGACTTGAGCATCTGCGCTTCCAGCGCGCCCAACCGGTACAGAATCCACAGCCCGTGAACCTTCTGATAAGGAATCTCGGATTTGGCCAGCATCTCCCGGACCGGCGCGATCGCCTCCTGCCCGACGATGTCGGCCAGCCGGTTCATCGTCAACGTCCGGATCGTGAAATTCGGGCTGGCCAGATAATCGATCATCTCCGCGACGCTCGCCTTGGTCAGATCGAACTTCTTCGTCGGCGCGGGCGCGGCATCGGTGCCCTTGTAGACGATCCGCCAGACCCGCCCGCGCTGTTTGTCGCGGCCGGGGTGGTGCAGATCGACTTCATAATGCCCGATGATGCGGTTGTAAAAGTCGGCGACGTACAGTGCGCCATCCGGCCCGAGCTTGATGTTGGTGGGCCGGAACCAGGCGTCGCTGCTGACCAGAAAATCCGGAACGTCGTCGCCGTGCACGCCCGAGCCCTGCGGCGTCATCTGCGCGTCGTTGATCTTGTTGGTCACCACATTCCCGACGAACATGCGATGGCGGTATTGCGCCGGGAATTGCTCGGCGATGTACTCGCACAACCCCGCAATCGCCGTCGAGCCATAAAAATGATCGACCACGTTCGGGGCAAAACCCAGGCCGTCGTCCGGCTTGCCGAAGCTGGGGTAATATGCCCCGCGGAACAGCAGCGCGATCGGCATCGTCTCGCAGTCGCTCGAATACAGGTTCCCCAGTGGATCAAAGCACAGCCCGAACGGGTTCACCTGCCCGTGCGTGTAATACTCGATGTGACTGCCGTCCCGCTTGAAGCGGTAGACGTTGCCGGAGTTCATGGTGATCGACGAGCCGTCGGAGGCGGTGATCGTCGAGGTGTTCCTGTAGCCGTGAACGGCGTAGATCCAGCCATCGAAACCTTCGGTGAACGACCCCGTCATTCCGTGCGTGTCCACGTGCTGGTAAGTGCCCAGGAACTTCTCGCGTTTGTCGGCGTAACCGCTCCCAGTCGTGTCGATCATCCGCCAGATGTATGGGACGCTATAGACCAGGGCGGCGTTGTCGCCCTGCGGAAGCACGCCGATCGGAATGTCCAGGTTGTCGGCGAAGGTGGTGATCTTCCGCGCCCGGCCATCCGGGCCAAAATCCTCCAGGATCTTGACGCTGTCCGGGGTCTTGGTCCCCTGGGGAACCGGAAACGGGTATTCCACCGTGTCGGTCAACCACAGCCGCCCGCGATCGTCAAATGCCAGGTTGATCGGCTTGTGAATGTCGGGCTCCGAGACAACCAGTTGCACCTCAAATCCCGGCGGCAGCTTGAACGCCTTCTGCTCCTCCTCGGGCGTCTTGGGCCCCGCCGACACAACCAGCTCGGCGGCGCGGGAAATCGACAGGCAGCAAAAGATTCCGATTACTACGCAGACGGACTTCAATCGCACGGCGGGGTCTCCGGTTCCTGGCTTAGGGCGGGCAATGCCCGCCCCGCACCATCACGGCGGGCAATGCCCGCCCTACATCACTTTGAAGTATTTGGCTCGATGAATTTACCCGATCACGCCGCAAACGTTGAGTTTCAGTGCTCTGTGCCTATCCCTCGGAGAATAATAGCTCCATCTCGAGATCAGTAGCAGGCACGCTCCGCGTGCCGTCGCCGGTGCGTGGGCTGACGGCACGCGGAGCGTGCCTGCTACATTACTGCTCCGCCCCGCCCAGCTTGAGGGGGACGCTGAGCGTTTGGCCGTCGCGGAAGATCGTGAGGCTAATCGTGTCGCCGGGCTTGGCATCCTCCAGGGCCTCGTAGAATTGCTCGCTCGTGGTTACCGGCGTGTCATTTACCTTCTGGATAATGTCGCCCGGGATGATCCCCTGGCGGGCCCGGCGGGCGCCGCGGAGGCCCACCCCCGCCGCAGGGGAATTCGGGTCCACCCGCAAAATCATCACGCCCTGGATTCCATAATACGGGTCGACCATCTGGCTCAGGCTGTCCGAGAGCTCGACCCCCGTCTGCGGCCGCGTCACCTGCCCGTGGGCAATCAATTGGGGAGCAATGCGATTGACTGTGTCGACGGGAATGGCAAATCCGATCCCCGCGCTGCTGCCCGAGGGGCTGACGATGGCGGTGTTCACGCCGATCAGTCGCCCGCTGCTGTCCAGGAGCGGCCCGCCCGAGTTGCCGGGGTTGATCGGCGCATCGGTCTGGATGATGTTGGCGATCGGATGGTTCGACGGGCTGGCGATCGTCCGCCCCAGCGCCGAGATGATCCCCGTCGTCATCGTCTCATCGAGCCCGAAAGGGTCGCCGATCGCGAAAACCAACTGCCCCACCTGAAGATCGTGGCTCGTCCCCACCAGAATCGGCCGCAATTTCTCCGGCGGAGCGTCGATCTTCAGCACCGCCAGATCATTGTTGGGCGATCGACCGACAAGCTGCGCCGTGTACGCGGAATGATCCCACAACGTCACCTGCGCCCCGCTGGCGTCGCGGATGACGTGGAAGTTGGTCACGATGTGCCCGGCCTTGTCCCAGATGAATCCCGAGCCGGTCCCTTCGGGGACCTGCGTCGTGTCACCGAAAGAATCGGTCTGCTCCGTGACCGTGTTGATGAAGACGATCGAATGACTGGAGTTCTGGAAGATGCGGATGTTGGTTTTTTCCAGCTCGGTGAGATCGCCGCGGGGCGCGACCGGCCGCGGCTCGGCGCCCACCGTCGCGTTCTCCCGGTTGAAGATGTGCCGCGAAACCATCCAACCCACCACGGCGCCGCACGCGAGCATGATCAGCGCCATGAGCCAAACGGGGCCCGCGCTGGGACGCGGAGGTCGAGGACGCTGCGGAAACGGGCCGGTCGGGTCAAAGGGCAAAGTCATGCGTCAAACGTAGCCTAAGGACCCGTCGGCGCGTAGCGCAGGATTTGACTTGCTCCCATGTGACATGGGTTTTCAACCGGTTGTCAACCCGTGCCGAGAACGTTTCCATGTCGGAAATCGACCCATGCCAATCCCTTTCCGATCAGAGCCGAACGCACGGGTTGCAAACCCGTGTCACGTGCAAAGCCGCTTGCCCAACTCAACCGCGATACGCTTGTCGTCGCTGCCACGCACTGTGCAGCTTCACGATGATTGCCGACAGCAGCCGCTGGTATTCGGGCAACGCCAGCGGCTCATGAGCCCGCACCACGATCACGATGTCGTACCCGGCGGGCAGGTCGTGCTGAAGATGGCGAAACGCCTCGCGCAGCAGTCGCCGAATCCGGTTGCGCCGCACCGCCGTCCCCACCTTGCGCGACGTGCTCAACCCCAAGCGCGGGTGACACAGGTCGTTGGGCCTGGCATAGACCATGAGCGGCCCCCGCGCCTCGCGCACCTTCCCGTCGAAGACCGCCGAGAACTCCAACCGCGAGCGAAGGTGATGCGATTTTGGGAATGCGTAGTGGTGCATCGCGCTGACGGGGTCGGGGCCATCCTCCGCCGCGCATTGTAACCCACACGCGCCTACTTCGGGTGCTGCGCATCCTCTTCCCCGCCTCGCCCAGCCTCGCCCACAGGTTGTCGTGCTGCATTGATCTGTGTTCATCTGTGCTAATCTGTGGCGAATCCCATTCTGCTTGCAACGGGCCGAACACGCGTAGGTTTGTAGTCCCGGCAAATATCGGTAAGTTTTCCGCCGCAGAATGCTCAAACGCATCCTGGAAAAAGTTCCGGCGCTGATGATCCTGGCGGTGTGCGCCTGCCTGGCGTCCGCAGTGGCGGCGATGCTGCTGGGAATCCTGCGCACGATCAAGCTGTTCATGCTCCTGCGCGGCGCCCTCCAGACCGGCTCGCTGGCCATCGCGGTGCTCGTCGAAATCGCCGACATCTACCTGATCGCGGCCACACTCATCATCGTCGGATTGTCGCTGTGCGAATTGTTCGTCACCGAGCTCCATCTGCCCGCATGGCTGGTCATCAAGTCGTTCGACCAGTTGAAAAGCAAGCTGTTCAACCTGATCGCGCTGGTGGCCGGCGTCTCATTTCTGAAGCTCCTGCTGGACTCGGCAGAGACGGCGCTGGACACGCTGTATTACGGCGTCGCTTGCGCCGCTGTCATCGCGGCGCTCGGCGTTTTCGCCCGGCTCAGCGGGGACCACCCAGATTCGGGTTAGCCACGAAGGCACGAAGGACACGAAGAAATGCAAAGGATTTGACCGCAGATTCCACGGATCGGCCCGGATAAGAACAGGGGCAAAAATCTCTGATCCATCCGCATTCATCCGGGCGATCCGCGGTAACTTTCTTCCATTTTTTCCCCCGCATTTTCTTCGTGAACTTCGTGCCTTCGCGGTTAATCTCATGCGGATGACTTTTTTCCGGAGAGGTATTCGATGATCGTCGCGGCGGAACCGGTTGACGAGGCCGAGCGTCTGGCCGAGCTCCAGGCGCTGGAAGTGCTCGATACGCCGGCCGAGGACCGGTTCAACCGCATCGTCGAGCTGGCGGCGCGGGTGTTTCATGTGCCCATCGCCTACGTTTCGTTGATCGACGCGGATCGCCAGTGGTTCAAGGCGCGCTGCGGGATCGAAGCCGTGCAAACCTCGCGCGATGTTTCCTTCTGCGCGCACACGATCCTTCAGGACGAGCCGCTCATCGTGAACGACACGCTGCTGGATCCGCGCTTTTGCGACAGTCCGCTGGTGGTTGACGAGCCGCACATCCGGTTCTACGCGGGCCATCCCCTTGCCGGTCCGGGCGGCCACAACGTCGGGACGCTCTGCCTGGCGGATCGCGTGCCGCGTACGCTCGACAAAACGGAACTGGAGATCCTGGCCCGGCTGGCGGCCATGGCCGAGCATGAGCTGGGCATGGTGAGCCTCATCCGCACGCAGCGCGAGCTGCTGGAAACCAAGACCCATCTGCTGGAAGCGCAGCAGCGGCTCCAGAACGAACTTGCCGAAGCCGCGGCGTACGTGCAGTCCCTCCTGCCACCGCCGCTCGAGAAGCCCGTCCGCATCGATTGGCAATACGTCAGCTCCTCGGAATTGGGCGGCGACTTTTTTGGCTACCGCTGGCTGGATGAGAACCGCCTGGCAGTCTACCTGCTCGACGTAATGGGCCACGGCGTCGGGGCCGCCCTGTTCTCGACTTCGGTGGAGTCCGCTCTCCGCGGCAACGCACCCGTCGGCCTGGCGTTTGACGACCCCGCAGCCGTCGTCACCGCCCTCAACGCCGCGTTCCCCATGGAGGAGAACGGCGGCCGCTTCTTCAGCATGTTTTACGGAATCTACCACCGCCGCGACCACTCGCTGCTCTATGCCAACGCCGGACATCCTCCTCCGCTTCTTTTCAACGACGGCCAGGTGTCGAATCTCGGTTCCACCGGCATGGTCGTCGGCGTCATGCCGAACACAAAATACCGCGCCGACCGCATCGCGATCCCTCCCGGCTCCCGCCTCTATCTCTACAGCGACGGCGCCTTCGAAGTCGAATTACCCGACGGCGAGATGCTCTTCACCGAAGGCCTCCAGGACATCATCTCCCGCGTCAGCAAGCACGACGGCCCCCAAACCGCCGAGATCCTCCGACTGATCCGCGAGGCGCA
Organism: Tepidisphaeraceae bacterium; assembly: GCA_035483795.1. GTDB lineage: Bacteria > Planctomycetota > Phycisphaerae > Tepidisphaerales > Tepidisphaeraceae > DASXMX01. The sequence continues at coordinate 20,999 of DATHPP010000301.1, forward strand.
GGGAAAAACGGAATTCAAAGATGACGTGTCGATTCTGGAGCTGGCGTTCGACTAACCCGGAAAATTCACGATTCACCGCAGAGGCGCAGAAAATCAAGTGACTGTCTCTGGTGCCGCCGGTGCCCCCACCGGCGGAATCGGTCCGCGCGGCGGCGCAGCCAAGACCGCCGGTGAGGGCGCCGGCGGCACTTTAGATTCCGACTATGAGAACCGCTCAGTTTGAGTTCCTTAGTTGCAGCCGGTGCCACTTGAATAATCAGTCAGAATTTTCTCTGCTACCCGCGCTTCGCCGCCTCGGCGATGATGGGTGGATGCGAGCGGCTGGGCGCACGGCAATCCTCTGGGCGACAACGGTCGCGCTCCTCTGCATCCCCGTCCGCGGAGAGAATTGGCCGTCATGGCGCGGGCCTCTTGGGACGGGCGTTTGTTCGGAAGCAGGTCTGCCGCTGCGGTGGGATCAGAACCAGAACGTCGTGTGGCGCATCCCGCTGCCGGACCGCGGGAACTCGACTCCAGCCGTGTGGGGCGATTCTGTTTTCATCACGCAGGCGGTGCAGAAGGACAACCGCCGCACGCTGATGTGCTTCGACCGCGCCGATGGCCGGCTGCGATGGCAATCGGGCGTGACCTACGCCGACGCCGAGCCGACCAACGCCCAGAATCCGTATTGCTCTGCCTCGCCGGCCACGGACGGGCGGCACATCGTC
>DATHPP010000302.1:0-4027 GCA_035483795.1 Tepidisphaeraceae bacterium
CACGGAGCAACGCTCGATTCGATCAGCACGGTATCAATCGATGGAGCACCACTGCTGAGGCTCTGGCTGTCAGCCGACAATCCCCTGCGGAAATGGGCCGACGCAACCGATCGGGCGCAAGCCGAGCGAGATGCGCTCGGCATGTCGCCCAAAGGCCGCCTGAATTTTCTTGAAACCTGGGAGAAACAGAAGAAGCTGCCACTGCGGCGCGACTTCGTCTTCTTCCTGGACCCGCAATTGGAATACGCGGTCGTGCGTCGCCAGGAGCGATACGGCCCGCAGTTGCTGTTCGAGACAGTCAATGCGGATTTCGAGCAAGCGCCGGGCCGATCGCTCTGGCTGCCGCGCAACTCACTGACGCAGCACTTTGCCAGCCCAAGCAATCCCGGCGTCTATTCCGACAGTTCGATTTACACCCAGATCATTGAACTCACAAAAATGACGTTCACTGCCGCCCCCGATGAACAGTTCGTGGTCAACTACACCGCTGCGGGGACGCAGGTGTTCGACCAGACCTTGCCGGGAAAACCGCTGAGCTATGTCGTGCACGCGGGCGCTACGCCTCCGACAAGACAGCCCGCGCCGGCGACGCAGACCGTGGCTGCACCACAAGGCTACCAGCCGCTCGCCAACGTCCCGGATGTCCCGCAGCCGATCCAGCGCAGCGCAACATTGCTGTGGATTGCGGGCCTCATCGTTGCCGCGGGAGCGGCGATCGTAGCCTGGAAGTATCGCCGCGCGGCACATCGCGCGTAAGCCGGCGGCGCGGAGGTCAGGTCGATGAACATTCGATCGCTCAAGTGGCGGCACTGGATGGCCCTCGGCCTCATCGTGGGCATGGTTGTCGGAACGATCCGGCTGATGTGGGACAGCGAAGAGCCGCTCAGTGGAACCGGCTTCATCACTCAGGATCTTTTCGAGCAGGCGCTCCACGCGGCCCCTGTCGACGGACATCCCTATGTAACGGATATCCGCATCCGACCTTATCATGGCGTCGACGGAATCGACCTCGTCTCTTTCCACGCCTTCGACCAGGACGCCAATGGCTACAAGGAATACGTCCTTGCCGCGCCTCGGCCTTTCCCTATCAGAACAGGCGCCCGGCGCGAGTACAGCTCGGCCGCCGATTACCTGAAACAGTTGGCGGCAACAGATTCGGCCTTGCGCCCGCGATATGCGTGGTGGGAAACGACCCCGGCCTTTCTTGCGGCTTACGCTCTCATCGGCTTCATCGTCATCGGCGTCGTCTGGCCACTCGCGATCGGACTACGTCGATCGTCTCTGCCAGACCCGCGGTTCAACCTTGACCGCTCTCACCACGACACCGCCAAGACAACGCCAGCCAATTCCGAAGACCACGACCAACTCCGAGATTTGGATCGGGAACTGGAGGAGGCAATCGAACATGGCATTGAACGCCCGGCTGCGGTCGCGCTTCCGCCCGACAAGCCCGTGCGACAGCTCTCGGACGTGCCGCTGGATCAAATCGTGCCGGAAGCCGAGGCTTCAAAAAAGGATTACGCCGGGCAGTATTATCCCGTCGAAAAGCACGCCCCGCATGGTTTTTCGCTCGTCGAGCTGATCGTCGTCATCGGAATCATCGCGTTGCTCACCGCGTCTCTCATGCCGGCCATGCGCTTGGTGCGGATGAACGCGCAGACCGCCAGGTGTGCCGCTCAGCTCCGCCAGATCGGCCAGGCATTGCACGCATATGCCAGTGCGAATCACAACTCGCTTCCTGCCTGGTCCGGCTGGCACACCTGGCCGGCGGGGCTGCCTTCAGATTCCGACGGCCCGGCCTGGACAATCGAATTGATCCCATACATTGGCACGCCCGACTCGCCGGTCTACAACTGCCCCTCCTTTCCGCTGGCGGAAAAGTACCGCAACTATTTTCTGGAGAGCCAGTGGTGCGGGCGAAGCAATCGCAGCTCGATGAAGCTCAGCGAGATCACCCTGCCCGGCAAGTTCGTCCTCAGCGGCGACACCACCAACATGGACCACTATGTGGAGGACCCCAGGGCGGACGACGCCGACCCCGACGACTTCGGCCGCGGCATGCTTCTGTGGCCCTGGACCGGTGGCATTTACATGCACCACGGCGGCGATAACGTCCTCTTCGACGACGGACACGTCGCCCTCTACTCCCGCTACGACAAATACAGCATGACCTTCAACCCCCATCGCCCGGAGGACCACGACGACGTGACGCCGGATTGAACAAGGCGATTCAGTTTGCCACGACGGCTTCCCCCTCCGCCAGCGCCCAGTCATTTCCGAAGTATCCGGCGGCGCGGACGCCGGGGATGCCTTTGGTCAAACTGTCGGCGCCGATGACGATCCAGTCGGGGAAGCCGACGCCGCTCACCAGGACCGGGAGGCGCTGGAGGTCGATCGCGCCGGCGCGGCCCGTCGAAGCCATCGCGGCGACCAGGGCCGTGTTGCTTCCCGCGCGCGGATACAGGAACAACGACGCCAGGTCTTCACCCTTGATTTCCCGGCCGCCGACGCGCACCGAACCCTCGTACACCTGAATCGGACACTCGCCCAGCAGCCCGGGCCAGGCGCTGTTCGTGTCTGCGTTGCCGAACACAACCACATTTCGATTCGGCGTGTCCGAAGCCTTGAAGGCGCTGTCGGAAATCAGGTCGACCGAGCCGTTACCGCGATAATAGAAGTTCTCCGCGACCAGGCGCGCGGTGTTGTATGCGTCGGCCGCGGCTTGAGGGGTGCCGTGCGTGCCGTAGACGAAGATCACGTGGTTGTTAAAGGCGGTGATGAACGGCCCGCCGCGGGAGGCGGTCTTGTGGGCGGCGTTCAACTCGCCGTGCATCGACCATTTGCCCGCATGGTTTGCCAGCACGAGCGCCGACTCTCCGCCCATGCGGCCGGAAACATCGACATCCTGACCGTCGAGCTCGACGCTGCGCGGAAAGCCCGCGAGGGCCGAAACGTCGAATCGAAGCATTGCGACATTTTTGGTGGTGCCGGTGATTTGCGAGCCGTGCCGCGTGAGCGTGACGGTGCTGGGCCGCATCGATTGAATCTGCTGCTCGATCGTGGCCCAATGGAACCGTCCAGACATCGCCGGGTCGGCGGTGGTGAATTCGATATCGCTCACATCCTTGTCAGCCGGCAGGTTGGCCTTCTGAAACATCTCGAACATGGGGGGCCAATCGACGCACCTGCTCCCCCACCAGTGCCCCGCGCCCGGCTCCTCGTGGTACGTCAGGTTGGGATGAAACGACAGCGCCTTGTGCATCAGCCGGGCTTCAGCGACGGGCACGTTGTCGTCGTTGGCGCCGTGCAGGATGTAGACGTCTTCGCTCAGCGAGTTGCGGACCAGCGAGAGCGTGTCGCTTCCGGCGCTGGCGCTGGCCAGCAGCGCCTGCATCGCCGACGGCTGGCTCGCCGCCCGCCCGCGCGCCCCGCCCCGGCCGCCCGCGTAGCTGGAAAAGCTCGACCAGCCGGCGCTGGGCCCGATCGCCGCGAAGCGGTCGGGAAACGTCAGGCCGATGTGCCACGTTCCATGGCCCCCCATTGAATGGCCCGCCAGGACCACGCGGTGCGGATCGTGTGGGATCGTTTTTTCGGCGATTTCCAGGACTTCCAGCGCGTCGAGCTGGCCGATGTCCTCCCAGTCAAACCCATACGGCCGGCGGTTGGTCGGCGCCACCAGCGTCACCCAGTCCTTGCTCTTGTAAGCCTGCGCCTGCCCCAGCGCTTCCACGGAGGCGCCGTGCAGCGTCAGGATCAGCGCGTTCGACGGGGAGGGCTTCTGCGCGGGGTTCACCGCGTAATATTGCACACTGCCGTCGATCCGGCTGACGAACGTCCGCTTGTGCACGTCCAGCGGGGAGCAGACGCGCGGGTTGATCACCGCTTCATCGAGCTTCCCCTCAGGACCCTGTAACTGGAGCGAAACCGCGATCGTCTTCCCCTGTGGATCGGCCGGTACTGCAAGCCTGAACGGAACCTTTCGCAGCGTCAGCGGCGCGATGGATGGAAGATCACTGACGATCGGCTC
>DATHPP010000303.1:0-3420 GCA_035483795.1 Tepidisphaeraceae bacterium
ACGCCGACGCCAGCGGCGTCCATCGCGTCGCCCAGCGCCTGGAGGCCGCCGCCAAGTGCGACGAGAACCTCAACGCAAGGCTGGAACGACTGAAAAAGATGATGTTGTCAAATGTCAAGAGTTGACCCCTATCGGCCCCCAGAAGTACTTCGGATGTCGCCCCACTCGGAGGTCCTAATGAGCTGGTACGTTGCGAACGCCATTTTGTACTTCAGATTCGAGGACGGGAACCAAGATGTCATTCCCGTGTGGGAGAACCTGTATCTAATCGAGGCGGGGTCGCCCGACGAGGCATTGAGCAAAGCGACAGTACGAGCACGGGAGGATGAAGGAGACGACAGTGCATCTTTAACGTATAACGGTCGGAAGTGCAGCCGCGTGTGCGTTGGCATACGGAAAGTGACCTCATGCGTGAACGAGGACGAGCGGCCCGAGGACGGTACCGAGGTGACATATAACGAGTTTCAATTGGATAGCCTTGAATCGCTACATCGACTCGCCCGGGGAGAGCCGACAATGCTCGAGTATGAGGCCGCGGAGCCACCCAGGGCCACGTTGGATTCTCCCCCGTGAAAGCGGAAAGAGGGAAAAGCGGAAATGGAATGAAACGGGGACGGGGGAATGAAACAGGGACGGAGAATGAAACAGGGACGAGAGAATGAAACGGGGACGCAAGCCTTTCCGGAGGACACATGAACAACGAGGGGAACTTAAGGTGACGGGTGAACTTAAGGTGCGGGCCGCCAAGGGTCAACTCTTGACATTTGATTCTGCTGAAAAACCCCCGAATCGGCCCAAATCGCCCTGGTTTTTGGCGGTGGCAATTGGGGTCAACTCTTGACACCTGACAAATAGCGATATCTTGCGGCGATATCACGTGAAGACCCGGCCGAGTTTGAAGCTAATCCAGACGGTGCAGCGCGACCGGGCCAATGATGCGTCGGGCACGGGGGAAAGCGGAAAGAGGGACGCCACTGGGACACCACTGCTTCCTGGAGGACAGATGAGTGAGAACAATGACCACGACGGCGATTCCGGCGGACGCGAGCGGCGGGCAATCGAGCCCGAGGAGCGGTACGAGAACCTGTTCGGCGTGCGGCCGGCCGCGGACGACATTCCGGCGGGCGAGCCGCAATATTCGATCGCCTGGGGTTCCGACGATGCGGGCGCGGATGCTTCGCCCGAACGCCGTGGAGAATGAAACGGGGGAGAATGAAACGGGGACGCGAACGGGACGCGAACCTTTCTGGAGGACGCATGAACAACGGCAATGATCGCGGCGCCGGCTTCGCGGAAACGGGGCCGGAGTCGCCCGGCCCCGAGGGCTTCAACCCGTACGGCGTGCGGCCGGCGGCGGACGAAATCCCGCCGGGCGAGCCGCAATGGTCGATCGACTGGGGTTCGGACGATCCAAGTGCCGCGGCGTCAAAACCAAGGCCGCCGACTTCCTCGGCATCAACCGCAACACCCTCAACAAAAAAGTCCGCGATCTCGGCATCGAAGCCATCGACTGATCTCGCCGTCCCTCAAGCTGCCGCGCCCCGCCAATGCCACTTTCAAGAACCTGACAGGTCGTGACGTTCCCAAGCCGCGATTGCCCCTCCTCGGGTCTACCCCCCGGGACCGTGTCCTCAAATGTCGCGACTGACGCCTTCTTGCGAAAACGCGAAGGGAGTGACGTCCGCCCCGCCCCAAATCTTGACGGGCGCGGACGCGGCCCATACCCTCCGGCGGCATGCTCAAGCGGACGCCGTTCTATGCTTTTCACGTGTCGATGGGCGCCAGGCTCGTCGAGTTCGCGGGATGGGATATGCCCATCATGTACCGCGGCATCGTCGACGAGCACGAGCAGACGCGCAAAAGCGGCTCGATCTTCGACGTTTCGCACATGGGCCGGCTCCAGTTCTCGGGAAAGGACGCGACGGCGTTCCTCAATCACGTGCTGACGCGGAACGTCGCCGAGCAGAAGCTGGGGCAGAGCCGCTACAGCCTGGTGTGCAACGCGGCGGGCGGGGTGATGGACGACATCATCGTCAGTCGCGACGTCAAGCACTGGATGATGGTCTGCAACGCGAGCAATCGCGACAAGCTGGTGAAGTATTTCGCCGACGTGCGCCGCCAGACGAACATGGATTTCGACATGGCCGACCAGACCGAAAGCACGGCCATGGTCGCGATCCAGGGGCCGAAAGTGATCGAGCGCGTGGCCGACCTGCTGCCAGTCGACGTGCGGGCGCTCAAGCGATATCAGTTCGAGGCCGGCTCGCTCATGCTGACCAAGTTCACCGTCTTCCGTAGCGGGTATACCGGAGAGGATGGAGTGGAAGTGGTGATCCCGGCGAAGGTGGCGGGCATGGCGATGAAAATGCTGGCCGGGAGCATGGGCAAGGCGGAATCGACGATCAAGCCCGCCGGCCTCGGGGCGCGCGATACGCTGCGGCTGGAAGCGGGAATGCCGCTCTACGGGCACGAGCTGACCGAGGAATTCGATCCGCTGTCGGCGGGCTTGGCGTGGGCGGTGGATTTGAAGAAGGACTTCGTCGGCGCCGAGCCGCTGCGAAAAATTGCCCAGGAAGGTCCCAGGCGAAAACTCGTCGGCCTGGAGCTGGACGGCCGGCGGATCGCCCGCCAGGGAACGCCGGTCGTCAGGGACGGGCATACGATTGGCGAAGTGACCAGCGGCACTTTCAGCCCGACGTTACAGAAGAGCATCGCGATGGCCCTGGTCGACGCCGCGCTCACAACCGAAGGAACCGAGCTTGGCGTGGACCTGAAAGGCAGCATCAACCCGGCCAAGGTTGTAAAGCTGCCGTTCTACAAACGAGCGAGTTGATTGTGACACGGGTTTTCAACGTTTTCAACCCGTGCGGATGGCGTTCGCGGGCGAACGCCTCCACCCTTTTCGAGATTCTCTGCACGGGTTGAAAACCCGTTGAAAACCGTGTCACATGGAAGCCAATATGGAAGCCCCAGGGAATTATCGTTACCTCGAGACGCACGAGTGGCACAAGCTGGAGGGCGATACGGTCACGATCGGCATCACGCATTTTGCCGCCGATGAGTTGACCGACATCACGTTCGTCTCGCTGCCCAAGGTCGGCACGGCGGTCGAAGCCAACCAGCGGTTCGGCGAGATCGAGTCGGTGAAGGCCACGAGCGACCTCTACTCCGGCGTGAGCGGGACGGTCACCGCCGTCAACGCAGACCTGAACAACAACCCCGCCCTGGTCAACAAGGACCCCTACCAGGCGGGCTGGATGATCAAAATCAAAGCGACCGATCCGCAGCAGGTGAATAAACTGCTCTCGAAGGAAGATTACCTGAAGAAGACAGGACATTAGGGAATTGCCGATTGCCGATTGCCGATTGCCGATTGAAACGCCAGCAACGTTCCCCGCATTTCAATCGGCAATCGGCAAT
>DATHPP010000304.1:0-29868 GCA_035483795.1 Tepidisphaeraceae bacterium
CAACCCGTGCTGACGGTCATCCATCACAAAAGACTCTGCGTGGCACGGCTTCATTCAGATCGAGCCGCCAGCACGGGCTGGAAGCCCGTGCCACAGGAGACGTTGCCGTCTACGCGCAACAAGGGCGCTCACTTGAGTCGGTGCGAGCGCATATCAGGATTCTGGCAATTCGAATTGCGGAGGAGTTTTGACCGCTGTGGTGATGATCCGACAAGCCGCGTCCCTCGCGAGCATAACCCGAGGCGTCGTGTGGGCAAACCCATCGGGCAGCCGAAAAGTCCTCCGCCCATTTTCTGAAGCGCCTCGGTCGGTAGTATGGATGCGTGATGCGTCGCCGCGTGTTCAACATCGCCGCCGGGGCGTGGCTCGTGCTGTGCATGTGTGCGGCGGTATGGCTTGTTATACAGCGTCCGGACGTGCGTTATGGTCGCATCTGGGGCGTACGCTTTATGTGGAAAGGGCAAGAGATACCGGCCCCACCTTATCGCCCGTGGCTCGTAAGCTATCCCCCCACGCATTCATTCGCGGGCCTCGTCGTTGGATCGCGATGGGATTTTGAGACCCCTCCGACAGGCGGCGAGTTTTATGTCGAGCACCCATACGTGCTGATCCCGAAGCGATTTCTATTTCCCTTCGCATTCGTTTTGGTCGTCTGTCTGATCCGCCCCTTTTACTTGCAGCGCATTCGCCGAGAACACCAGCGGGAGTTGCGGGGCGACTGCTTGACCTGTGGCTACAACTTGACCGGCAACACCAGCGGCGTCTGCCCGGAATGTGGCGCGACTATCGCGCAAAGGGTTACGCCGGCTTCGTGGTCGGCTCTGTCGTCGGGCGCGTCTGCCCCGTGATCTCGAACTTGCTGATCTGATCGAAGTCCTCGTCGGCGGTCGGAGGCCAGTCGAGGCCCGCGAGCCAATCCTTCGTCTCATGATGGAACACGATCCGATGCACCCCCAATGGGCGAACAGGAACGTTCGATGTCGGTCATGCGTTGATGGGCTATGATTCTGTGGGGTTGCGGAGGCAGAAAACGGAACGTGGAACTCAAATCTATTGAAGAGCTTCTCAGGTTACGCAGGAAACTCGTTAAACTCCTGGACGAGCCGGTGCCTCGTCTCTCCGACGATCCCATCGTGGCAACCGCTGATGCCGAAATCTGGCGATGGGGAGTTGAGGCGACGAAACGAACGCTTCGGGACATCGACGCCGAAATCCACGAGCGTACCGGCGGTCTGGTCGATCCGGAACGTGACGCTAAAGCGCCTTAGCTTAGATGCCGCGATGCGGGCAGCGGGTTTGACCCGCGAGAGCTCCCATGCAGAATCGCCGGCGATCCGGTGGGCTCCGCCGGCAAGATGATCGCAGGGGACATTGCTGTTCATTTCTCGAGGTCGCAGGATGGTATTCGCACGGAGATTGAGTCTGAATCAACCCGCATTTCGCCTCTTTGCCGCAATGGTGTTGCTCGCGGCGGTTGGCGCGCGATTGTCCGGACAGGAGGCGCTTCCGGCCCAGACTCGCGAGGCGATTGACGGGGCGGTCGCGCAGGTGCTGAAGCGGTCCGGGGCGCCCAGTGCCTCGGTTGCGGTGGTGAAGGATGGCAGGATTGTCTTCACGCAGGCGTACGGGCTGTCGCGGATCGATCCGGCGCGAGCGGCGACGCCGCAGATGCGCTATGCCATCGGCTCGATCAGCAAACAGTTCACGGCAGCCGCGGTGTTGCTGCTGGCCGAGGAAGGAAGGCTCTCGCTCGACGACAAGGTGGGCAAGTGGCTGCCGACGCTGACGCGCGCAAATGAGGTGAGCATCCGGCAACTTCTCTCGATGACCGCTGGGTATCAGGATGACTGGCCGCAGGATTACATGCTTCCCCAAATGTCCGAACCGGTAAAGCCCGCGCAAATCCTGGAATTGTGGGCGCAGAAGCCGCTCGATTTTGAGCCGGGCACGAAATGGCAATACAGCAACACAAACTACGTGGTGGCAGGGTTGATCGTCGAAAAGGTGAGCGGCATGGGCCTGATGGAATTCCTGCACAAGCGAATTCTCGATCCGCTGCGCATGAGCAGCGTGTACGACGTGGATCGCGCCGCCCTGCCGGGCGAGGATGCGCAGCGATACCTGCGCTACGCCCTGGGCCCGCCGCGGCCGGCGCCCAAGGAAGCGGCGGGATGGATCTACGCCATGGGCGAACTGGCCATGACCGCCCACGACCTGGCCCTGTGGGACATTTCCATGATCGACCAGACGATCCTCAAGCCCGACTCCTACCGCATCATGTGGTCGGAGACGCATCTGGCGGACGGCTCGGGAACCGGATACGGCCTGGGCGTGCACGTCGGAAACACCGACGGGCATCGATCCATCTTCCACGACGGCGAAATCGTGGGGTTTACCGCACAAAACACCGTCTATCCCGATGCCCGCGCCGCGGTGGTGGTGCTGTGCAACCTGGACGGCACAAGCGCGCCCGGCGACATCGCAGATGAAATCGCGCCGCTCGTCCTGCCCGCTCGGACATCGCAGCCTTCGCAGCGTCCCCCCGCCGCGGCGGTCGAGATGGCGCGCAACATCTTCGCGAGCCTTCAGCAGGGAAAGATCGACCGCAACCTGCTCAGCCCCAACTGCAAAGCCCATTTCACTGAGCAGGCCCTGAAGGATTTTGCCGACAGCCTCGGCCCCCTGGGCACCCCGGAAAGTTTCACCGGCTCCCGCCAATCCCTTCGCGGCGGGATGATCTACCGCAGCTATCGCATCCGCTTCAAAGACAAAACACTCCTGGCCAGCACCTTCACCCTGCGGGACGGAAAGATCGAGCAGTATATGGTTCAGGAGGAATGATCCGCGCTGGGAGCATTCACCGCCGCTTGCCCTTCGCGACTCGGGCCAGAGACACCGAACAATCACTGCCCCCGCGCGAAATATTCGGCCTCGAGTGCTTCGAGTTTCTTGGAAAGCCCGTCGAATTCGCTTTGCAGCTCGCGGCCGCGGGCGGGATCGCGGACCACTTCGGGAACGGCAAAGCTCTCCTGGCACTCGGCCAGGGCGACCTCGGTTTCGGTGATCTGACGCTCCAGTTCCTCCAGCGTTAAGCGGCCAAAGGGGCGAAGATACGGGTTGTCCTTCTTTTTGGCGGATTCGCGGGCCGAGTCGGTGGAAGGTTTCGGCTTGGATTTCGATGATTCGGGCGAGGTTCTGCGCTCTGCGGCTTCGACCTGCCGGGCCGCCCACTGGCTGTATCTCCCGCCAAAGTCGCGCACGTCCGGCGGATCGAGGATCAGCAGCCGACCGGCGACCCGATCGAGAAAATAGCGGTCGTGGCTGACGCAGAGAATCGTGCCATCAAAGCCCGCCAGCGCGGCCTCCAGAGCCTCGCGCGAGGGGATGTCCAGGTGATTGGTGGGCTCGTCGAGCAACAGGACATTGGGCTTGTCGAGCAGGAGCTGGCTGAGCCGCAGCCGGGCGCGCTCGCCGCCGCTGAGCAGACCGACGCGTTTGTGGACATCCTCGCCGCGGAAAAGCATCGTCGCCAGGATGTCGCGCACCTGTCGCTCCTTGACGTCGCGATTCTCCCACGCCGTCTCGATGACGCTCTGCTCGGGGTCGAAGTCGTCCAGGCGCTGGTCGTAGTACCCGATGTTGAGATTCGCGCCCCAGCGGATGTCTCCATCATCGGCGTCGATTTCGCCCAGAAGCGTCGCCAGCAGGGTGGTTTTTCCCGAGCCGTTGGGGCCAATGATCCCGATACGCTCTCCGCGTCGGACATCCAGCTTGACGTCGCGCCAAAGGACGCGGCCGTCATAGGACTTGGCCAAACCCTTTATGTTCAGTACCTGATCCCCCGCCCGCAAGTCGGCGCCGAGCGACAGATGGATCTTCTTTCCCGACTGGACTTGCTGAACCATCTGTTCGCTTTTGAGCAGGCGGTTGAGCCGTTTCTCGCGGCCCTTGGCCTCCTTGCTGCGCTGGCCCGCGCCAAACCGGCGGATGAATTCCTTCTGTTTCTCGATGCCCTCCTGCTGCTGCTCGTAGGCGCGCTGCTGCGTCAACTCCTGGAGGTCGCGCTGGAGGATGAACGCCGAGTAGTTGCCCGGATAGCTTTTCAGCCGGCATTGCGTCAGCCAGACGATGCGCGTCGCCAGACGGTCCAGCAGGTAGCGGTCGTGGCTGATGAGAACCACGGCGCCGTTGAAGGACAGGAGGTATTTCTCCAGCCATTCGATCGCGGCAAGATCGAGGTGGTTGGTCGGCTCGTCGAGCAGCAGGAGGTCCGGCTCGCTGATCAGCAGCTTGGCCAGGGCGAGCCGCGATCGTTGTCCGCCGGAAAGCGTCTGAATGTTTTGTTCCCAGGTTTCCCGCCCCAGCCCCACGCCCAGCAGCGTCGCCTCCAGACGATGCCGCCAGGCATAGCCTCCGGCCAGCTCGAAATCGTGTTGGGCCTGCTGGTATTGCCGCAGGACCTTCTCTAGCGCCTCGCCGTCGAGATGGGCCATCTCGTGTTCGATGTCGCGCAGCTTGTGAGCCAGGGCATGAAGGTCGGCAAAGGCCAGCTCGGCCTCGTCGATGACGGCGTTGGTGGGATCAAATTTCGGGTCCTGCGTCAGGTGGCCGATACGCGCGCCCTTGGAGATCGCAACCAGGCCGGCGTCGGGGATGACTTCCCCGGTGAGAACCTTGAAGAGCGTGGTCTTCCCTGAGCCGTTAACGCCGATGAACCCGATCCGCTCGCCCTGCTCGACGTTGAGATCGAGCTTGTCGAACAGGACGCGCTTTCCGAAGGTTTTCTCGATGGAGCTTAAGGTGGCGACGGACACGCCACTAAGGTAGGCGCGATTGTTCCAACCGCCAAGCGGCCTGGCTCAACTGACGTGTCTGCCGGCAGGATTTTCCTTGCGCTCCAGGCTCCAGTACAGAATCGCCGCGGCCAGAAACTGGCCGGCGCCGAAGGTGCAGGCCATCGTCCAGGCGGGGAAAAACATGTCCTTGTCATCGTGCCCGAAAGCAAAGCAGACCAGCCCGGTCCAGAGGTAATGCACCCCGACGATGGTGACCGCGCCCGGCAGCATCCGCCGCGACGCGAAGATCGCCATCGACAACATCACCGCCCAGAATCCCGGAAGCAGCCAGAGCTGTTTCTCGTCGAATAGCCATAGGACGAGCGTGACCAGCGCCCCCGCAGCCAGCGTCGGCACGAACTGCTCGGCGGCGCCGATAATCATGTCCCGCTCGAGCGTCGAATCGGCCCGCCGATACCGGATCAGCATCTCCACCGCCACGATTGCCACGCTCACCAGCGCCGCCGACACCCACAGGATCAGGCAGGGGTTTGGATCGTCCGCCAGCCAGATTCCCTGAACCGAGCAGGCGACGAACGCCATCAAACCCGACAGGAAGGTCGGCACCGCACGGTAGCCGTGCAGGAATTGACCTCGAACGATGTTCTGGTGGATCACTGAGATTCGCTGGCGGGCTTCTTCCAGTTCCATCGAACGCCTCTGACAACGGGGCAGATTCCTTACCGTGGAAGGTAAAATCGAAGAACCGGCTCTGCAAGACAAATCCAAACGAATTGCCTGGCCAGCAGCGGCCTTCGTCCCATTTTAGCCTATGTTTCCACGTCGTAGTGCCTAAATCGGCAACTTGCGGGCCGGGCCACCGCTCCAGCCCGGCCTGCGGGGAACCGAAGCCTTGACGGGCCGGGGGGCGGTGGGGACGATCCGCCGGCCTTTTGAGACGGACGAATCAGTGAGCAACTACCCTCAACCCGTTCCCCCGCCGCAAGGACCGTTCGGATTCGATTCCTATCGCCCACTGCCCGCCCCATTGGCCGCCGCCCGGCGGGCCAGTGTCATGCTGTGGATCATCGGGCCCCTCATCCTCATGTGTGGGTTGTGCGTCGGCGTCGTCGGGATGCTGGCGCCGATGGATCAGTTGCTCCAACAGTTCCGCGAGTATTCGCCCGAGCAGGCGCAGCAGTTTTCCACACCGCAGATGCAGATGGCGCTGCGCGTCGCATATGGATTCATCAGCGTGGTGGCGCTGCTGACCGGGCTGGGAATGACGGCCAGCGCCTGGTTCGTACGCCGGGCACGACGCGGCGGCGTCATCACGGCACTGGTCGCGTGCGTGCCACTGGTCGTCTGGGCATTACTGGCGATGCTGGGAGGACTGGCCGCCCTGGCGGCCGGCGCGCTGCTGGGCGTGGTCCAGTTGGTGATTGGCGTCGGCATCGCCGCGGTTATCGGATTGACGGTAAGCTGGCTCTGGCGGGCGCTTCGTGCCGGAGGAATGGCAGACCAGCAGCAGTTCATGCAGCAGCAGTACTGGCAGTATCTCCAGCAGCAGCAAGCGCAGCAGGGCTACGGATATGGTCCGCCGGGCGCGATGCCGCAATCGCCGTCGCAGCAGACCCCTTGGATGGATCTCCCGCCGGCGCCTCTGGCGCCGGGCGCAGCCCCGGCCTCCTCGCCGCCAGCCGCTCCGAGCCAGAATCCTCCTGAGCCTCCGCCCGCCATGTGATGATCAGCGGATCTCGACCGACATGAGATTGTTGTTGTCGTAGGTGATCAGCATGCGCTTCTTCAGATAGATCGCGTGCCGATCGTTCTGGATGTCGGGAACGCCGAACTTGAACTCGGCGTCGTAGCGGTCGGCCAAGCCGATCTTCACCAGGGTCGCGTGATCGCTCACGACCAGCGCTGTGACCGTGTAATTCGTCGGGTTATACCGCACCTGGTAAAGGCCGGCGAGCTTCATCAGACCGGGAAGCGTTCCCGAGAATCGGTCAATCTTGTCCGCCTGAATCTTCGAGGTCGGATCCCCCACGTGCGCGCCGAAGACCGAGAGCAGGGCCGGGTTGTAATCGGTCATCAGCACCTCGGGATGTTCCGTGAGGTCAGTGCTGACAGGGTTTGGGCGCGGCGCCGCGGGCGCAGGGGCCGCACTCACGAGCGTAAGCATCGAACAAACCGCCAGAAGGCTTAGACACTTCATCAACATGAGAGGCTCCTTTTGAATCAGACGGAGCGATGGCAAGACTCATTCGTGTCCCGGCCCCCGCTCCTTATACCCACGAACCGGTCTGCGCCCCCTGCACCTTGTATGCCGCGTAGTTGACGGCTGTGATGAGGATCCAGGTGACCGGGACGCAAATCGACGTATCTTTCAGGTCAAGATTCAAGAGAAAGCGGAACAGCAGCCCATAGGCGAGAATGCTGGCGACGGTGCCCGTGGTGCTGCCGGCGACGTCGCCAACGCCGTAGCTGTCGCTTCAAAGCACCCCTCGCGAATTGCGAACCTGCGGCTCAGGAGGGTCTCCGCCGACCGCCCGGTTGTCAAGAGAATCCTGCTTCAACCTCCGACAACAAAAGCAGAACGCATTTCTAATAATTGCAGGCGCACAGCGCCGTGCGGGGCAGTCAGATCAACCTGGAGCGCGACATGATGATCAGAAAATCCCCTCGAGCCGCGTTGCTCGCGGCTTTGTTGCTCACCTCCGTATGCTCCGCGCAGCAGGCGGGCCGCGAGGGCGCGCCGACCACGCGGCCGGGAGGGATGCGGGGTGGGCGCGGCGGACCGCGCATCGTATCGCCGCAAGTCAGCGCCGATCGTCTCGTCACCTTCCGCTTTACCGCCCCGGACGCGCCAAGCGTGAGACTGGAGGCCGGCGACATTCCCGGCGTCGGACGAGGAGAAATGACCAAAAACGACAGCGGCGTCTGGGAACTGACCGTTGGTCCGCTCAAGCCCGGCGCCTATCGCTATCACTTCCTGCTCGGACAGGTTCCGGTGGTCGATCCGCGAAGCCCCGCCGTCAGCTTGTCGAACAACATTACCTGGAGCGTCGTCGTGGTGCCGGGCTCCGATTTCATGGATGAAACCGACGTGCCTCACGGCGCCGTCGCGACGGTCTATTATGAATCCAAGTCGCTCAATCGAAGCCGGCGCATGCACGTCTACACGCCGCCGGGATATGAATCCGGCCAGGAGAAATACCCGGTCTTCTATCTGCTTCACGGTGCCGGCGACAGCGACGACTCCTGGACCTCCGTCGGCCGGGCTAATTTCATTCTCGACAACCTGATCGCACAGAAAAAGGCGCGGCCGATGCTGGTGGTGATGCCGGCGGGGCACACTTCCGAAACCGGCTTCGGTGGCCGCCGCGGCGCCAACGTCCGCGACGAGTTTGGCGAGGACTTCGTCAACAACATCATGCCCTATATCGAGAGTCACTACCGCGTGCCGACCGACCGGCCCAGCCGCGCTATCGCCGGCCTTTCGATGGGGGGCGGGCAGACGCTGGCGATCGCTTTCTCGCACCTGGATCAATTCGCCTACGTCGGCGTTTTCAGCTCGGGAATCTTCGGCGGGGGCAAAGGCGCCTGGGAAGACGCCCGCGGCAAAATGCTCGATGACCCCTCGCTCAAACCCGGGCTCAAAGTCCTCTGGTTCAGCACCGGCGCGGACGACCGCCTGATCAGCACCTCGCATGCGACCGTCGAGTTTCTGAAATCACACGGGTTCAACCCTGTGTTTGTCGAGAGCACCGGCGGCCACGTCTGGATCAACTGGCGCGACTATCTCAATGAATTCGCCCCCATGCTTTTCAAGGAATGACCAATCCAGGCGTGGTCGCTTCAGCGACCATGCATTTCGCGCAGGTGCGAACAGAACATGGTCGCTGAAGCGACCACGCCCAGAGAACAATCGCATCAGGGATATTGCTGAATTTCGCGAAGCAGCTGCTCCTGCGCCGCCGGCGCCGCGGCCAGGAACGGGACTTTCGCCCCGTCGTAATTGCGCAAGTCATACGGGAATACCGGCACCCCCCGCGGAGTCGTGATCAACCCGCCGGCCTCAAGCACGATTGCCGCGGGAGCGGCGACGTCCCACAGCTTTCCGTTCATCGTCACCGCGCCGTGGGCCACCCCCGCCGCCACCTGCACCGCCTCCAGCGCCGCCGATCCCAGGATCCGCAGCTTCCAATTCGTCTGTCCAAGCCACCGGCAGGCCCATTGCGGACAGCGGCCCGCCGAGTCGAGCAGGTTGCTGGTCAGCATGATCATCGAGCTGTCGCTCAACGGCGTAGTCAGCACGTGCAGCCGCTGGTTGCCCAGCCATGCTCCCTCGCCTTTGGCGGCGGAAAAGAGCTGGTCGCGCGTCACGTCGAACACGACACCCAGCACCGGAAAGCCGCGCTCCATCAAGCCGATACACACCGCAAAATTGCCCAGGCCGGCGATAAAATTGTTCGTGCCGTCGATCGGATCGATCACCCACACGCGACCGTCCGGATTCGGAATCTCAGCGGTGATCGCTTCTCCGGTCTCGTTCTCCTCACCCACGATGCCATCGCCAGCAAAACGCTTGCGCAAGCCGCCCACGATGAATCGCTGGCTGGCGCGATCGGCTTCGGTGACAGCCTCGGCGTGGCGCTTGGTGAGCCGAGCCACCTTTCCATAATCGTCGAGGACGATCTTCCCCGCGCCTCGCGCCAACTCAATCGCGTACTGCAAATCATGGATGAGGGACATGCGCGGAGCGTAAGGCGGGCGGAGATCGCGAGCAAGCGGATCGGACGGACCGCTCAGTCTTTATACTCCACCGGCGTCAGCAGGTACCCCTCGACATACACGGACTTGGCCGGCTGGTGGGCATCGGTCTGGTCGAACTGGAGGAATTTACCGGTGAGATGCACCCGGACCTGGAGCACGTCGCCCAAAAACTGCGCCGAGACGTCGCCAGGTTGCAGTTGATAGCGGATCCCCTCCAGGAAGATCCCGTACGGCGATTCGACAAAGTCGGCGCTGGGCGCCTTGAACTGCCAGACCGACGTATAGACCTCCGTCGGCTCGGTGATATCGTCGAGCTTCATCATCAGGTCGAAGCCGTTGCCCTTGTAGTCGTCGCCGAGGGCAGCCTTGGGGTCGTTGGTGTAAAGGCGGGCGATCACATGGCCGTCAGCTTTGCTGACGCGCAATCTGGCCGGCGGAAAAGCATACGGCTTGCCATCGATCAGAAGCGAAGAGGGCGAGGGCTGTGTCGCCGGCTCGGATGTCGCGGGGCGCGTCGCGGCCGCAGGGGCCTCGGTCGTCGCGGCTTTGGGCGCGGATTCATCCGGCTTCTCACACCCTGCGAACACGGCCGCGCCAAGCACCGCGGCGATCAACCAAAAGCGAGAACGCATCGATTCTCCAGCGCTGGCCCGGCGTGAAACGACCCCTTCGGCCCGCCGTCTCGTCTTCGACAAGTATATCATAACCCGATGTCCCGTGCCCCGGCCACCGACGCTTCCGGCGAATCGCACTGGCTTTGCGAAGGCTGCGGGTACGTCCTTGACGGCCTGCCGACCGAATCCCGATGCCCCGAGTGCGGCAAGCACACCAGCGAAAGTGCCGGGGATTTACGCTCTCTGCCGCTCTGGGAACGGCCGCAGGACGCCAGCTTTTTCCAGCGATTTGCCATCACCACCGTCCAGGTCATTTTCCGTCCCTCCCACTTTTATCGGTCGCTTGCCACCCGCGGCAGCAGGGAACAATCGGCAGTCTTTGCCCGCATCCACTGGACGATCGCCTCGATCCTGTTCGGGATCGCGGCGTGGCTGCATTTCGACTGGTCGGCGCCCGGCTCAGCCAGCGCCATCGGCGCGGTGTGGCCATGGTGGACGGCGATCCTGCTTGCCGCCGCGTCCTACCTTTTCCTGACGCTCACGCTGGCCCTGGCAGCCCGGCTGACGACATGGGAAGCCAACTACCGCGGCATCCGTCTGCCACTGAGTGTCGTGCGGCGCGGGCTGGACTATCACGCCGCCCATTATCTGCCGGTTGCGATCGTCGCGGCGCTAACCGTGGGCACGTCCCGCGCGATTCTTGTCCACCATCCGGACCTGGTGATGCAGTACATCTACCTGCTCAGCGCCGAGGTCATCCTCGCGGCCCTGTACCTGCTTGTGACGTACTGGAAAGCGATGCGGAACATGAGGTACGCCAGCCGCTAAGCCGGGTGCGGAGCGGATCGAAGCCCCGGATCCGGACGCGCCTCCGGGGCTTCGCTCCGCTCCGCGCCGAGCTTGGCGGAGGGGGAGGCATTGGCAGCGGGCTGAATCCGCGGCGTGCCCGAGGGAACGAGCTTCAGTTTCGGCTCCTGCTCGATCGTCACCAGCAGCTTCCGCGTGATGGCGTCGTCGATTTCCCCGGCGCGATGGATGTCCACGGGATACCGAATCACGTATTCCAGCCCCGCGTCGACCAGCCGGAGCCGACCGACCGGCCGCGGTGTGGTCGCCGAGAGATGCACCGAGTCCTTGACGCGGTTGTACTGCCGCTCGATCTGATCGCGATAGGTGTTGTACACCGACTCGACGGCCCCAAGCAGCCGCTCCTCGGCGGCGCGATGATCCGTGTCCGGGGAAAGCGTCAGCGCCACCTCGTGCCACACGTAATCCGCTCCCGGCATCTGCTTGAAGAACGCGTTGGGCTGAAACAGCACGGAGTTGGAAAAGACGACGATTCGCCCGGTGGGAGAGAGGTCGCGGCTGTTGCCGGCCAGCTCCATCAGGTAAAGACGGAACAGTCCGATGTCGATGACGTCGCCGGTAATGTTGGAGATGGTCACCCGGTCGCCGACGCGCACGCCATACTTGCCGATGAAAAAGAAATACGCGCAGCCGGATAAAATCACCGACTGGAGCGCCACCGCGATGCCGGCGGTGATCAATCCGGCGAATGTCGCCAGCGAACCGAATTCGGCAACGACGCTGGCAATCAGGACCATCGTGATGATCGAGCCCACCACCACCCGCCGCAGCAGCATGAACTGCCGCCGGCGGCGCACGTCGGTCACGTAGCGCAGCGCGATTTTGCCCCAGATCCGCGAGATGAGCAGCAGAACGATGATGATCGCGGCGATCATGGCCAGGCGGAATAGCAGCGACCGCAGCAGCCGCTCGCTTTCTCGATCGAGCACCTTCTGCCACTCGCCCAGCGAGCTGATGGTGGCGCCCAGAACTGCATTCTGCTCGCCCAGCGGAACTGTCACGGCGGTGAGCTGCTTCAGACGCGTGGTCAATGCGTCGAGCTGCTGCCGCTGCGACGCGAGCTTGGCGGGGTCGTCGGTCTGCGCGGCCTGCGATATCGCTTCACCCTGGCGGATAGCGCTTTGTAACTGGGCACGCAGTGGATCCCGCAGCTTGCTATTGTGATCCAGAAGCCGCTGAGTATCCGCCGATACATGGCCCAGTTCGGTGATGCGGCCGGTGAGTGTAAACAGCTCTTCCATCAGCCCAAGAATGCCCACATTCTCCGCCTCGAAAGGCCGGCCATCCGAGGCGGCGGCATCGGCCGACGCGGCGCTGCTCTGGATGGACGCGCTTTGCGGATTGTTCTGAAGGTCCGGGATCGATTTCTCCAGATCACTGATCCGCTGGAGCACCCCCGCCGACCCGCTGGTATCCAGCCCGCTCATGAATGCCTGGATATCTTGCAGCGCGCTCTGACGAGTCTTCGCGAAATTGAGCTGGGCGACCAGCTTATCCCGTTTGGCAATCAGCGGCGCCGCCTCATCCGGCGGCGTCTTGGTGACCTGCGGGTTGAGCTGGTCCAGCTGCGCTTGAAGCTGCGCGATGAGCTGGGCGTTGCTGGCTAGGACGGCGCCAATGTTGCGAGCGTTTCCGCCAGTCGGGCCGCTCGTCGGATGCGGCGTGTTGTCGAGCGATTGCGCCTCCGCTCGCGCGATCGCAAAGCCCAACTGCAATACCTGCCTGGCGTTCTGCCGGGATGTCTCCCGCAGGACCACGTCCTGCGAGTCGATCGGCTTGAGCCCCAGCGCCCACACCTCGCGATGCCAGTCGATCGTCCGGTTGAGGTAATCCAGAACTGACGCGGTGGGATCGGGGGCGCCCGCGGCAAGAACCGCGCTCCACGCCACCGCCAAGCTCACTAACGCTCCAATTCTCCGCGATGCCATACCGGACTCCGTTCGTTGGGCAAGCTACGGGCAACCGCCCGTGCCGACAAGGCCGCAAGTAATCCGGGTAAAACTTGACAAAGGCGCCGGCACCGCAAAGGGGGTTCCACGCGAATTATTTTGACACGTCTTCGGATGGCGCGTTACCCTCATTGGTGTTCTGGCATCCCTCGGCTTTCTGGGCGACTTAAGCGAAATTGCACGACGAATGTCGCGTTCTGGCGCCGTCGCTCGCGAAGGCTCTCATCAGGAGCGCGTCATGAATTGGCTTTCGGTCATTCGCGTTTGTGGGCTGCGCACGGGGTTGGTGCTGTTTGTCGCTTCGGCTGGGGCATTTTTCGGCCTTTCACACGCAGCGGCGTCAACCGACGCTCAGGGCCCGCGAATCGAGCAGCCCAACTACGAGCAGGCGCTCAAATACAGCAACGAGTATCTGCGGCAATTCGTCTACGACACCGCCGTCAATCCGCACTGGATCGGGAAGACGGACATCTTCTGGTATTCCTATCGAACCAGCGCCGGCACGCACTGGTATCGCGTCAATCCGAAGCTGGCGGCGAAGGAGCCGTTGTTCGATTGCGAAAAACTCGGGTCGCAGCTCTCAGAAATGGTGCAGAAGCCATTGGACTGCGCGCAGTTGCCGCTCCAGCGGGAATCGGTCAGCGACGATGGAAACAAGTTCAAGTTTGTCGTCGACGATTTTCAGTATGAATACGACCTTCAGGCCGAGACGCTGGCAAAGCTCGGAAAGGCGCCCGCGATGCCCGCCTTCCAGGGACAGGGACGCGGACGGCGCGGCTTTGGGCGCGGGAATTTCCAGCAGTTCCAGCAACAGCAGCAGGAGATCCAGCTGCAGGACCAGCAGCAGCGCGACAACCAGCAGATTCAGAATCAACAGCAGAATGACCAGCAGACCCAGCAGCAGAACACGCAAGGGCGGCGCGGCCGTGGTTTTGGTGGACGCGGTGGCAGGGGCGGCCTGGCCCGCGGCCCGGCCGACTACCGCAACTTCTCTCCCGACCGCGCCATGTACGTCTTCGCCCGTAATCACAACCTCTATCTCGTTGTCGTCAAGAAGGAGGCCGACAAGACCGAGGCAAAGAAGCCGGCGAAAAGCGACACGGACGAACTTGGGGATGACGACAAGAAGGATGAGATAAAGAAGGAAGAGCCGAAGACTCAGCCGGCAAATAAAGATCCCGATGCTGACGCGATTCAGCTCACCACTGACGGCGTCGAAGACTACGACTTTGCCGGCGGCTTCGGCCGGGGCCGCGGGGTCGGGCAGAACAACACCAACGACACTCAACAACAATTGACTGACGCCGAACGCGCCGCTCGCAAGACTCGCCCCAACGTCACATGGTCCAAGGACTCCAAATCGTTTTTTGTGACCCGCGTCGACAATCGCGGCGTGCAGGAATTATGGGTGATGAACTCCCTCTCGCAGCCGCGCCCCACGATCGAAAAATACAAGTACGCCATGCCCGGCGAAGATGCCGTTCCCAAAAGCGAGCTGTTCGTTTTCACCGCCGATAACAGAAATCTCAAACGCGTGACCCCCAAGTGGATTGACGAGGGCTACAGCGACGTCCACTTCGGCAAGACCGGCCAGGACCTTCGCTTCGTCCGCCACGACCGGCTGCTCCGTCACGATGAGTTGTGCTCGATGAGCACGACCGACAAGCAGATCAAGTGCCTGATTGCCGAGGGATTCGAAAACGCCAACCTCGCCACCGAGTCAGTCACCTATGTCGAGGGCACTGACGAGATGGTCTGGTGGTCCGAGCGGAGCGGCTGGGCCCACTACTATCTCTACGACCACGAGGGCAAACTGAAAAATGCGATTACGTCCGGCCCCTATCGCTCGAGCCGCATCGTCGATCTCGATCCCAAGAACCGCCTGCTGTTCTTCATCGGAAACGGCCGGGAGTCCGGCGAGAACGTCTACTTCGAGCACCTCTACCGCGTCCACCTCGACGGTACCGATCTGGTGCTGATGGACCCGGGCGACGCCACGCATCGCTCCGAGCTTTCGCCCTCACACGAGTTTGTCGTCGACAACTGCTCGCGGGTCGACGCCCAGCCGGTCTCCTACCTGCGCGATTCGATGGGCCGGCAGATCATGGAGCTGGAGAAGGCCGACCTTTCGCAGCTCCAGGCAGTTGGTTGGAAAATGCCCGAGACTTTCACCGTCAAAGCCGCCGACGGCGTCACCGATCTCTACGGGAACATGTGGAAGCCGTTTGATTTCGATCCGCGGAAGAAATACCCGATCATCGCCCACGTCTATCCCGGTCCGCAGATGGAAGGGACGACTTACACCTTTTCCGCCATCGCCGCCGAGCAGCAGCTGGCGCAGGTCGGATTCATCGTCATCCAGGTGGGCCATCGCGGCGGCTCCCCGCAGCGGTCCAAGGCCTACGGCAGCTTCGGGTACTTCAATCTGCGGGATTACGGGCTGGCGGACAAGAAAGCGGCCATCGAGCAGCTTGCCGCACGCTTCACCTACATCGACCTCGATCGCGTCGGCATTTACGGGCACTCGGGCGGCGGATTCATGACCGCCGCCGCCATGCTCCAGAAGCCTTACAACGAGTTCTTCAAGGTCGGCGTCTCTGAGTCCGGCAACCACGACAACAACATCTACAACCAGGGATGGTCCGAGCGCTATCACGGCCTCAAGGAGGTCGTCATCACCGGCGATGGCAAAACCCAGACGCGCGACCTCAGCTCCACCGGCGCAAAATCCGCCACCAATTCCAGCGGCGCCGTCGAGCAGGGCGACCAGCAGAACCAGCAGTCCGACGACCAAAGCTGGGAGCAGACCGATTGGCTTTCATACATGGCCGCCCATCAAGCTGATCCTTCGACCGCTTCGCTCGTTTTGCCCGCCGATGACGACGCCTCGAAAAAGGACGCCAAGACCGACAACGCCACCTCAGACCAGAAAAAATCCGAGCAGCAGAAGGTCAAATTCGAGATCCATGTCCCTACCAACGTCGAACTGGCCGCCAATCTTCGCGGCCACCTGCTGCTGATTCATGGCGAATCCGACAACAACGTCCACCCGGCCAACACGCTGCGGCTGGTCGATGCGCTCATCAAAGCCAACAAGCGGTTCGACATGATTTATCTCCCCGGGACCCGACACG
This sequence comes from Tepidisphaeraceae bacterium, assembly GCA_035483795.1. Lineage (GTDB taxonomy): Bacteria > Planctomycetota > Phycisphaerae > Tepidisphaerales > Tepidisphaeraceae > DASXMX01. The sequence goes on from DATHPP010000304.1 coordinate 16,119, forward strand.
CGTATGGGGAATACACCCCCTACACCACCCAGCGAACCTGGGAATACTTCGCCCAGCACCTCCTGGGCGACTACCAGCCCGGTGCCGACATTTATGAGAAGGCCGAGCCGCCCGTTCGACGGTAAGGTTTTTCGCCGTTTGTGAAACTGATCATCGACGATGCCTTGACGCAGCACGCGGTCAACGTTATTTAAATCCGCATGGTATTCGCTGAATGGCGGCGTTGTAACTAATGCTCGGCGGCATCACCGCTCGTGCCGTTTTGCACGAGCTTATCACGCCCAAGTACTTGATTCTGCTGGCCCTTCTCGCCAGCGCACTCTACGTACATTTTCGCGGCAAGGTAAGGCACAAATTCACCCGCCAGCTCACCGACCACTCCACCTTCATGGCGCCGTATAACGCGCTGATCTACCTGTTTTCCGGCGTCCCCAACAAACCGATCCTTGACGTCAAGGATTTTCCCGGACTCGATCCGCTCCAGCAGAACTGGGAAATGATCCGCGAGGAAGCCCGCAAGCTGTACGAAGGCGGGCACATCCAGATCTCCAAAAGCTACAACGATCTGGCGTTCAACACCTTCTTCAAGCGCGGCTGGAAACGGTTCTACCTCAAGTGGTACGGCGACTTCTTCCCCTCCGCGATGGACCTGTGCCCGAAGACAGTCGAACTGGTGAAGTCGATTCCATCGGTCAATGCCGCCCTGTTCACGCTGATGCCCGGCAAGAGTAAGTTGGGCGAGCACCGCGACCCCTTTGCCGGCTCGATCCGCTATCACCTGGGGCTGATGACCCCCAACTCCGACGAGTGCCGCATCTACATCGACGGCACCCCCTACTCCTGGCGCGACGGGCAGGCCATCCTGTTCGACGAGACATACATCCACAGCGTCAACAACGATACCGACCAGGACCGGATCATACTCTTTTGCGACGTCACCCGACCGCTGCGCACGCCGATCGCGCGGGCGATCAATCGCTTCGTCATCAACCACATCGTCAAGATCACCGCCACGCAGAACACCGCCGACGAGAAGGTCGGCGTGCTCAACAGGATTTCCGCCGGCATCTATGCCCTCAAGAACTTTTTCCAGCGCATCAAGAAAGCCAACCGCAAAGTCTACTATGCCGGCAAATACGCCCTGTACGGCACGATTGTCTTCCTGATCTTTTTCGCCGGCTACTTCCGCCACCACTGAACTGTCGCACTGTCGCGAGGGCGGCGCGTCAGACTGTCCATCCACACGCCCACTGACTTGCCTCACAATTTGATGGTGCCCAATACTCCGGCTTTTCCTCGGACATTCGGGATTTTGAGTGATGAAGGCTCGCGCTTTGCGATCCGTTGTGAAAGAGTCGTTTGTTTTAGTTTCTTTTGCAGGAGACCGCATATGCGCAGAGCAGCACTTTACACCGTAGCAATCGCCTTAACCGGCATGGCTGGATGGCAAACGATCGCCAACGCCAAGCCCGCACAGGAGCGACAAGATCGGGAAAACCGGCAGGCGGAGCAGGCCCAGCCGCAGCTCCCCGATGGCTTTGACATGAAGGATCTGAGCCAGTTGGACAATGTCCGCGGCGAGCTGGCCAAGGTCACCGAATACGCCCTCACCCGCGGCGATTTTGGCAAAGTCGTCGCGCAATTGGCCGTATGGAACCGCGACCGTATGAAAGACTACCGTAACGAGGACTACAAAACCCTCGACGGCGTGATCGAGCAGATCAATATGGATTGGAAACAGAAATACGGGCACGAATTCAACATCAAAAAAGCGGAAAACGTTTTCAACGATGAATTCGTCACCGTGCAGGGCGTGGTGACCAATCCGAACGCCGCCGCGATGAACTTTCCGGTGCCCGCCGAACGCGGCGCTCAGCTCGCCAGCAACAGGCAACGCGCCAACGAGCAGGAGGGCCAGGTCGACCAGGTTGTTGCCAAGGACCTTCAGGAATCCAAGGGCGTGGCGCTGGTCCGCTTCCCAGGAGGAGCGAACCTTTCAGGGCTGATCGTCTCCATGATCGAAGAAGGCCACGGCTCCTGGTATGTCGCCCTTCCGCCGTCGCAGACCGCCGAGCAAATTCACATGCAGTTGCAGAATGAGCTCACCTATTTCGGACAAAACGCTTCCCAGTGGCCGGCCGACGAGACCACGGCTTATCGCATGGCCGCTCACCGCGTGTTCATGGCGATTTACAACGTGAACCCGCCGGAAATGCGGCACGAAACCAGGTAATTACACCAGGCAATTGACGCCATCGCGGGCGCGGCCCCGGGGACCAAACGGGCCGCGCCCGCTTCGTTTTTACAGGAGGGGAGAAAGCAGTGAGAGGGCACTCTCACCATATCGCACAAGGGCGGGCCTGGAGTACCACTTTTGCGGGTCGATTGGGCTTGAATCGGCGATGTACTGCTGGTGAATTCCCGCAAGCCGGCCAGCCGCCTCGCGATCGTAAATCAGCACCGTCAGCTCGAAGTTCAAGTTAAAGCTGCGCACGTCAAGGTTCGCGCTGCCGATCAGCGCCAGCGATTCGTCGATCACAGCCGTCTTCCCGTGCAGCAGACCGGGGCGGTACTGAAAAATGCGTACCCCCGATCCCAGCAGCCGGCCAAAATGGGCACGACCGGCGGCGCCGGTGAAAAAATGGTCCACCACCAGCGGGACCAGCAGGTTGACGTCAACGCCCCGGTCCGCGGCCATCTGAAGCGCCACCAACGTCGGATCGTCCGGCACAAAATACGGCGCTGTGAGCGTGACCCGCTTGCGGGCGCACTGAAGCGCCGCCAGCAGCACGCGACGATAGTTTTCGCCCGCCGACGTTGGACCCGTGGGCACCACCTGCATGAGCGCCCCCTCGGAAGCGAGCGGCCGGTCCGCGAGCGGAGGCGCCTCCAAATGGATGTCGGTTTCAAAGGCCCAGTCCTCGGCAAAGACGATCGCCAGTTCCCTGACGACGGGCCCGGTGAAGCGAGCGCTGAGATCGACCCAGGGGGCACCCTTGCGCCCACCATAGTCGGCGTTGATCAGATTATGGCTGCCACAGTATGCGACCACGTCGTCGATCAGCGCGAGCTTTCGGTGGTTGCGGAGGTCCATTCGCGGAAGCCGCCGCTGGATGGGCGCCACTGGCAGCGCCGCGGCGATTTCAACGCCCGCCCGCTTCAGCGGCGCGGCCAGGCCGGTCAGGTGAAAAAACGCCCGCGACGCCACCGCATCCGCCAGCACCCGGCAAGCGACGCCCCGCGCTCTCGCCCGCATCAGCGCATCGGCCACTTTCCTCCCGCTTTCATCGGGCGCGAAAATATAATACAGCAGATGAACGTGCCCTTTGGCCGCGTCGATGTCCGCCACCAGCCGGTCGATCATCAGATTGGAATCGCCGATGTACTCGACGGAACTGCCCGGTACGACCGGCATATCGCTGATTTTTTCCGCCTGAAGCACCATCGGCTCATACGCGGGAGCCAGTTTGCGAATCTCGTCATGGCCCTTCTTGATCAATTCCGGCGCGCCACGATAGTGCTTCATCAGCTCGCGATGCCGGTCGGTGCGGTGCGGTCCCAGCCGCGTTTCCCCGACCAGCATGTACAGCGTCCCGCCGATGTACGGATGCAGAAAGATGATGAGCAGCCACGCCACCGCCGCACCCGGCGCAAACTGCCGCCGCAGAATCACCGGAACCATGGCCGCGCGGATGATCCAGCCGATGCTGACGTATATGATGAGCCACGAAACGTGCACCATCGCCGATTATGCTACAGTCGAACCTCCGATTTGGCATGCAGGCCCCGCGCATTGTGCCGGGGAAAATATATGCGAATGATTGCTTCTGCTACACTTGTCTTGAGTTGCGCCCTCTCCCTGTCGACAGCCGCAGGCGGTCCTAAAAGCGGCGTCGATTTTGCCGGCTTCGACTCCACCGCCAAACCCGGCACCGACTTCTTCCAGTACGTGAACGGCGCCTGGATCAAAGCCAATCCCATCCCGCCCGACCACAGCGCCTGGGGAATCGACGGGCAGCTCCATGAGCAAAACCTCCTCTGGCTCCGCGAAATCGTCGAGGACCTCGGCAAAAACCCTGGAAACCTCACGGGAAACTCCCGCAAACTACGCGATCTGTACCTCACGGCAATGGACGCTGCAAAGCTCCAGAGCGACGGCATCGAACCCCTGAAGGACGAACTGGCACGCATCGATAAAGCGCAAACCGCCAACGATCTTCTGGAACTGATCGCGCATCACCATCTCCTGGGAATCGACTCGGCGTTCTCGTTTGGCATCAGTCCCGACGAAAGGCAAAGCACCGGTTACGCGGTCTATCTCTCCCAGGGCGGGCTGGGCCTTCCCGAACGCGCCTACTACGTCGACGATAACGATGAAGAGCTCAAACACATCCGCGATCTCTACCGGGCGCATGTGGCCAAAATGTTTCAACTGCTCGGGGATGCACCCGAGCAGGCCGCCGGTGAGGCCGACGTCGTGCTCGCCGTCGAAACCCTCCTCGCCCAGACGTCGCGCACCCCCGTCCAACTCCGCGACGTCGAAGCGCAGTACAACAAGAAGTCGCTCGATGATCTCAAGAAACTCACGCCTCAGATCAATTGGGATCTGTACCTTAAGACCCTCGGCGCAGCCGACCTCAAAGAGGTCATCGTTCAACAGCCCGAGTTCTTCCAGCGACTGAACGTGATCCTCTCGTCGGTTCCTCCGGCCCGCTGGCGTACCTACCTTCGCTGGCACCTGATTCATCAGGCAGCGCCCTACCTCAGCGACCCCTTTGTCACGGAAAACTTTCACTTCTACGGAACAGTGCTCTCCGGCAGCACGGAACTTCAGCCGCGTTGGAAGCGGGCATTGCATTCACTCGACGCGTTGATGGGCGAGGCGCTGGGGCAACTGTACGTCGAAAGGCATTTCGCTCCCGAGGCCAGACGGCAGGCCCAGGCGATGGTCAGCAATCTGATCGACGCCTACCACGACCGCATCCAGTCGGTCACCTGGATGGCGCCCCAAACGAAGAAGGAGGCGCTGGCCAAACTCTCGCTGGTCATGCGAAAGATCGGCTATCCGGACAAGTGGCGGGATTATTCGGATCTGGTGATCACAAAAGATTCCTATGTCCAGAACGCCCTGCGGGCGCAGGCATTCGAGTTCAATTTCTGGCTCAGGAAGCTCAAGGAACCGGTGGACCGCTCACTGTGGGAGATGACGCCGCCCACCGTCAACGCCTATTACGATCCCACTCTCAATGAAATCGTTTTCCCCGCCGGCATTCTTCAGAAACCCTACTTCGATCCGCAGGCCGACGACGCGGTCAACTACGGCGCGATCGGCGCAGTGATCGGGCACGAGCTGACGCACGGCTTTGACGACCAGGGCCGTTTGTTCGATGCCCAGGGCAATATGCGGAACTGGTGGACGCCTGACGATCTCAAGCGCTTCCAGGCCAAGTCCGCCGGCCTTGTGCGCGAATTCGACGCCTGCGTCGCCATCGATAACCTTCACGTAAATGGGCAGCTTACGCTGGGGGAGAACATCGCCGACCTCGGCGGGCTTCGCATCGCCTACGAGGCCTACCACAAGTCGCTGGCAGGACATCCTGCACCGATCATCGACGGCCTCACCGGGGACCAGCGCTTCTTCATCGGGTTTGGCCAATCCTGGCGGGACGTAGAGCGTCCTGAAGCGCTCAAGACCCGTCTTCGCGTCGATCCCCATTCGCCGGAGCGATTCCGCGTCAACGTCCCCCTCTCCAACGTGCAGCAGTTCTACGATGCCTTCCACATTATGCCGCAGGATCCGATGTATCGTCCCCCGGATCAGCGGGCTGAAATATGGTAACGACGACCTGAAACGTGAATCGGCAAGTTCACGCGATGCCCCCGGGCCCCAGGCACGAATGCTGAACGTTTCCGAACAGAACTGAACGTTTTTCCAAAAAAATCGCGAAAAAGGTTCAGTTCTGTTCGGAAACGTTCAGTTGGACAGCAAAGTTGGACCCCAGAGACCCTGCTGGCGATCAGGCAGCTCCCGGAACGCGCTTGTCGGCCAAAGAGTCACACAACTCGCGGGCATCGCTTCCGCTTCCTCTTGCCACAACGCGCCCCGATTCATATACTCCGCCGCTTTGCAATTTTACGGACAGCCAAGGAACCATTAGATGCCGACGATCAATCAGTTGATCAAAAAGCCGCGCCGGAGCCTGCCGCGGATCAATAAGGTCAAGGACCTGGAAGCCAGCCCGCAAAAACGCGGCGTGTGCCTTCAGGTCAAGACCATGACCCCCAAGAAGCCCAACTCGGCCTTGCGCAAAATCGCCCGCGTTCGGCTCAGCAACGGGAAGGAAGTCACCGCCTATATCCCCGGCGAGGAGCACAACTTACAGGAACACAGCATCGTGCTGGTTCGCGGCGGCCGTGTCCGCGACCTGCCCGGCGTGCGATATCACATCGTCCGCGGCACTCTTGACGCCCTTGGCGTCGAAGGTCGCAAACGCGGCCGCAGCAAATACGGCGCAAAGAAAGGCAAGTAACCGGTAAGCAGCAATGGCATTCAAGAAATTCACCGCCAGCGAAAAGATCCTCAAGCCCGACGCCCGCTTCAACAGCAAGCTGGTCAGCAAGTTCATCAACTGCCTGATGTGGGACGGGAAGAAATCCGTCGCCCAGAAGATTTTTTATGACGCGATGGAGACCGTGACCAAGCAGATGAAGGACGTCCCGCCGCTCGAGCTGTTTGAAACCGCGATCAACAACGTCAAGCCTTTCGTCGAGGTTCGCAGCCGTCGCGTCGGCGGCGCCAATTACCAGGTCCCGATGCAGGTGAACCGCCGCCGCCAGCAGAGCCTGGCGTTCCGCTGGCTGATCAACGCCTGTCGCGAGGAGACCGGCCGCTCCATGAGCCACCGCCTCGCCAACGAACTCATGGCCGCCTACAAGAAAGAGGGCCTGGCCATGAAGAAACGCGATGACACCCACCGCATGGCCGAAGCGAACAAGGCGTTCGCGCATTTTGCGTGGTAGTTGTTGAACAACGTTCTTTTCGATTTATCGTGGCCGGCAACCGCCGGCCACTGCCTTTCCGGCAATCCGTCGCGTGAAACGTAAAACGTGAAACGTGATGAGAACTCGCATTTCATCACGTTTTCACGTTTTACGTTTCACTTGCTTTTCATCCCCAGCGCCCCAAAATTCCATTCATGATCGATCTCAAGGATTTGCGCGAGCACCCGCAGAAGTATCGACGCGGGGCCGAGCAGAAAAACGTCAGGGTGGACGTGGACGGGCTGCTGCGGATCGACGAGCAGCGGCTGGCGGCGCAGAAGGAATTCGAGAAATACCGCTCGGAACAGAACGACGCCTCCAAGCAAATCAGCAAGATCAAAGACGCTTCGGAAAAGCAGGCCGCCATCAGCCGGATGAGCGATCTGAAAGCGAAAGTGAAGGACGCCGAGGAGCGGATGAAAGCCGCCGAGGCGCAGGTCAACGCGCTGTTGCTCCAGGTCCCCCAGCCCCCGGACGAGGACGTTCCTGAAGGGAAGGATGCCAGCGAAAACGTCGTTCTGTATCGCTGGGGTCAGCCGCGGAAGTTCGATTTCAAACCCAAAAGCCATATCGAGCTCGGCGAGGCGCTCGGCATCGTCGACTTTGACGCCGGCGTCAGGCTTTCGGGCACCCGCTCGTATTTTCTCAAAGCGGCCGGCGCCCAACTGCACAACGCCATCCTTCGCTTCGCGATGGACATGATGGTCCACGAAAAAGGCTTTGCCGCGATGACCGTTCCGGTGCTGGTCAAGGAATCGGCGCTGATCGGAACGGGCTTTTTCCCCGCGGGGAGAGATGCCGTGTACGTGGTCGACCCCGGCCCTGAAGAAAAGTTCCTTACCGGCACCGGTGAAGTCGGCCTCACCGCCTACCACATCGGCGAAACGCTCGACGAAAAGGACTTGCCGAAGAAATACACCACCGTCAGCACCTGCTTCCGGCGCGAAGCCGGCACCTACGGCAAAGACACTGCCGGCTTATACCGCGTCCACCAGTTCGACAAATGCGAGCAGGTAGTCATCTGCCGCAACGATGTCGAAGAGAGCAAGCGCTGGCACCAGGAGATGTTGTCCTATTCGGAAGAGGTCCTCAAACGCCTCAATCTCCCCTACCGCGTCATCCAGTGCTGCACCGGCGACCTCGGCATCAAGAACGCCTCGATGATGGACATCGAAACCTGGATGCCGAGCCGTCAGGCAGGCGACGACCCGGATTCAGGATATGGCGAAACCCATTCCGCCTCGCGCCTCTACGATTTCCAGGCAAGGCGCCTGAACCTGCGCTACAAGGCCGCCGACGGAAAGCTCCGCTTCTGCCACACCCTCAACAACACCGTCGTCGCCAGCCCCCGCATCCTCATCCCGATCCTGGAGAACTGCCAAAATGCGGACGGATCGGTCACCATTCCCGAAGCATTGCGGTCACATATGAATGGACGGGAGCGAATCCCGTGACACGGGTTTTCAACCCGTGCGAGGCCCCGCCCACCGTGGGTTGCCCAAATCCAAGCAGAAATCTTTCGTAATCTTCCGCCGCCAGCACGGGTTAAAAACCCGTGTCACAAGACCGCCTACTTAGCCCCGGCGTCGATGGCTTCCTTGAAATCGCGCTCCGGCCGCAGCCCCACAAACCGCTGGCTCATCTCCCCAGCGCGGAAGAGGATGACGGTTGGAATGTTGCTGATGTTGTACTTGAGGGCCGTGTCGCGGTTGGCGTCGGTATCGACCTTCCCGACCTTGACCTTCCCTTCATAATCCTTGGCGATTTTCTCAATGGTGGGGGCGAGCATCCGGCACGGCATGCACCATTCCGCCCAGAAATCGACCAGAACCGGAACCTCGCTCTTGAGGACTTCCTGCTCGAAATTCTGATCGGTCAATTCGACGACGTTTTGGCCTGCCATACCGGAATTCTCCTTGAACGCACCGTCATGGTGCGATGTGGGATGATAGAAGTCGGTTGCGAGCGTTGTCAACGCGGGCTCAAGTCGGCTCCGGGCCGGCTTTTTGAAGGCTGCGATGAACCGCGAACATGTTCGCCCCCGCCAGCAGCCAACAAACCGTCCCGAGCGATACCATCGCGATCACGACCCATCGCGGCAAATCGAGGATCGGGTTGTCGATCGAGTTCCATGCAAGTCGCACCACAGCCATGGCAATCAGCAGAAAGCCGCCGGTCAATAAAATGGGGATCAGCGTGCGGCGAAGGCCCATTCCCGGCGCTGGGCGCCGCGCCTTTGGCTCAGTCACTTTGGGTCGCGCCGCGGAGATTGCCGCGCTCAGGGATTGATCGGGGGCAGCGTTTGGCGCCGCCGGCCGGAGCGCCTTCTGCACAGGTTTCTGCGCCGTCGTCTTGGCAACCGCAGGACTGACGCGAACCTGAGGAGTCGGCGCGGCCCGAGGCCGCGGCTGCGGCGTCGGCGCGCTGCCCGGCCCAGAGGTCAGCCGCTCCAGCGCCCGCGCTACGTCATCCTTGTCTGGGACAGGCATACGATTGGTTCCCAAATTCCAGAACGTTATCCAGTGCCCGCTCAAGGGCACTGGACGTGCCTGCTACCTGCCGCATTTCCCCCACGAACGGCGCAGATTGACAAAGTTCCCATAAACCCGCAACTCTGAGGCTGTCGCCGGCGCATTTGTCATTGCCCGACTTGCGCGAAGGGCATTATAGTGCGCTGGTCGTGACCGAGCCAAAAGAGCTTTCGGTTCGGCAACCCGTGATGGCGGGCCGCTTTTACCCCGCCGATCCCGGGCAGTGCCGCGCGATCGCAGAGGCGATGGTGAGGGTCCCCCAAGAGCCGGCGAGTGTGGGTGGCCTTGGCGGAATTGTCCCGCACGCCGGCTGGATTTGCAGCGGGGCGATCGCCGGTCAGACGCTCGGCACGCTGGCCCGAGGCGTCACGCCCGACGTCGTCGTCGTGTTCGGCGCGATTCACACGCCGATCGACGTTCGCGTCGCGGCCCTGGAGTCGCACCAGAGCTGGGCCGTGCCCGGCGACAACTGTCCGGTCTCCCGCGAGCTTGCCGCGACGCTCGAGCGAACCAGCGACTTGTTCGCCACCGACGACCGGCTGCACGCGCACGAGCATGCAGTCGAGGTCGAGTTGCCGCTGATTCGCGTGGTCTGGCCGCAGGCCCAAGTACTGCCGGTCGAGGTGCCGGTGGTCGAAAGTGCCGCCGAAATGGGGCGAACAACCGCCCGGCTGCTTCTGGACAAAGGACATCATCCGGTGTTCCTGGCCAGCAGCGACTTGACGCATTACGGCCCGTCGTACCGCTTCGCCCCCGCGGGCATCGGCATCGAGGCGCTCGGCTGGGCCAAGGAAAACGATCGCCGGCTCCTGCGGCGAGTGGAGAACTTCGAGATCGACCAGATCGTTCCCGAAGTCCGCCAGAATGTCAACGCCTGCGGCGCCGGCGCGATCGCGGCGATGCTGGCCGCCTGCAAAGAGGCCGGCGCGACCTCGGCGAAGGTCCTCCGCCATGCCAGCAGTTACGAGACGCTGGCCCAGGTAGCGCCGCAACGGCCGGTTGACGCCGTCGGCTACGCGGCGGTCGTCGTGAACTGACCCAAACGTGGCGTCTGGTCAACGCATCGATTAAACCGCCCGCCCGCCGGGTGGAAGGAATTGGCCCACATGGACGTGGAACGCCGTTTGCCAAGTGCCCCCTGTGCCGGTACGCAATACCGGATGGGGCCGCAAGTGGGAGTCGTCATGAACGAGCAAGAGTTCCAGTCCAAGCTCGCCGAGCTCATGAGCGAGATCAGCACCCTGCCCCCCACCGAACGCGGCAAGCTGGAAAAGCTCGCCAGCGAAACCCGCCAGCGCCACGAGCGCCTTCGCCAGACCGTCAGCTCCCTCCAGGAAAGCCTCGATTACCTACGCCTCAGCATCAAATACCTGGTCTTCGATCTCGAAGCCACCCGCCGCGAAAACGGCTACCTTCGCAAAATGCTCGAAGAAACCAGCGGAAACGAGTGAGTCGCGACGCACTTGAAACGTGACGAGTAACACGTAACACCCTCGCGCAAGTCAATGTCCCCAAAATGTCCCCTCCGGCGATGGGACAAAGGACCGTGTCCCGCCTGACTGAAGCCGCGAAAACGTTCCAAAACGTTTCAAACGTTTCACGCGTCTTGGCTCATCGTGCCCCCTGTGGCTCATGGCTGATAAATGCGCGAAAAACAAGCCATAACACGCCAAAACACGCCATAACGGGGCACCCCGAAATTGTCATCGAAGATTTGTCGTATAATTGCTTGCACCGCCAAGATTTCCCCCGTCGCCCATTGATTTTCACGAATCGCGAATTACTCTGCTGCTCGCGGGTCCGATTCATCGGACCTGCAACCTGAGCCGGATGTGCGGTACGGATGCTGTCTGCCGGCTCGGTTGAATGGGCTCGGGGCGGGAGACGCCTGACGGATCAGTCGCTCCCCTCCACCCCACGGCAACAATCTGGTCCGTCGGTGCGTGCGGTCGCCTGATGCGTCGTTTCGTTTTCGGCACGCGCGAACGCCCGCCGGCTGGTCTATATGGTGGGCTTTGTGATGTCCAAAAACCCCATCCTCGACGTTCAGCTCTGCGCGGTGATGCGTTCGGAAATCGCGCTGCCTCTCCAGCACGTGCTCCACATCTACACGGTCGGCGGCCTGCTGCGGGCCTGGCGCAGCCCGAAAAACCATCGCAGCATCGAGCAGGTGTTCGATTCCCCCGAGCAGGCGCGGCATGCGATCGCCGTATGCACGGCGTGGCTGGGCATCCAGACGCCCGCGTCGCACGAGCCCGTCCCCGCCTGGTGGCACGGCGACGACCGCGTCCAGCTCAGCGCCTGAACTCCACCCGCGATCAGCCTGATTTCAGCGATGCACGGCGATTCCTCCTCCGCCGCTTGCCCTTCGCGATGGCCGCGTCCCCACCTCACCTGGCGCCCGCGATGGTAGAATGAAGCGATGACCACGGCCGCACCCGATTGGTCTGTCACCGCGGAAACCGTCCAGTGCCCGCTGTGCGACTATAACCTCCGCGGCCTCACCCAACCTCGCTGTCCCGAGTGCGGCTACGCCTTCGACTGGCAGGATTTGGTTGATCCGCAGCGACGCCGGCATGAGTACCTGTTCGAGCATCACCCCCGCCGTCCGATCCGCGCTTTCTTCAAAACCATCACCCGGAGTTTTCGCCCGGGTAGATTCTGGAAAACGCTCTATCCGAGCCAGCCGGTCAACACGCGCAGGTTGGTCGTCTACGGATTGATTTGCTCGTTCGTGGCGTTGTCACCCGCGCTCGCTGCGATTGCCGCAACCGACGACGCAATTTTCCCGCGGACTCGGGCTGCATCGCTAAGGCTCATCTGGAGCACAACTTGGTCCGGTTATGCTCGCGCACCTACGCTGAACGGATTGGATTACGTCAGATACTTCCTCATCAACCAAAGGGACGCAATCGTCTACGCTGCCTCGGCTGCCGCGATCTATCCGCTGCTATGTGCGCTGACCCTATTACTCTTTCATCAGACCATGCGAAATGCCCGAATCAAACCGGGCCATGCGATACGGGTGGCGATCTACAGCGGCGACATCGTTTTCTGGTTCGGCGTGTGGCTTTTGGCCTTGGCTGCGGCCAGCGGCATTCTGATGCCCGATCCTTTCCGCGACAGCTATTTTGTTCTGAGAGAAGGTATTGCCTTCGGCGCCGTGGCAGTCCTCCTTCTTACCTCGCTTCGGATGCGGGCGGGCTATCGCCATTACCTGCGGTTCCCTCACGCCTCAGCGACCGTCGCTGCGACGCAGCTCATGGTGCTCCTGTTGATCATCTGGTTCGTGCCGCTGTCCGTGTTCATCGAGCTTTACAACCTGTTCACGTAGCGCACGCACCGTCGTCAGCCGTCGCAAACTCTCGAGCACGATTCGGTGCGACAGCCCCTCCCATCGCACCTCCAGGTTCGCCACGTCGAACGGAACCTGAGCGTGCAACTCGATCAGTTGCCGGGCCACCGACTCGGGGCCCCCCACGATGAAATTCAATGGGTGGCCGCACAATTCGCTGATTGATGAAGGCTCCGGCGTCTGGCTGGGAATCTTCCCCTCCTCGCGAAACCGCCGCCAAAGCGTGCGGACCGCGCCCGCGGCTTCGGCCCAGGCGCTGTCGTCATCCTCTCCGACATAGACCGGCCGGTTCACGGCGATCTGGTTCTGTCCTCCCGCCGCCCGATACGCCTCGACGTACTCGCGGTACTGCTGCACCGTCCGCAGGTGCGAGAAGAGCATCCCCAATCCCATCTCGCCCGCGATCCGCGCCGACCCGGCGCTGTTCACCGCCAGCCATGACCGGGCCGCCAAGTCCGTGCGCGCAACAGGCAACGGCACGTGCGCCGGCACGTTGAAGTATTCCAAAGATTGCGGCCTCACCTCTCCTTTCCAAGCCTCGCGGATGATCCGCAGCGATTCGGCAAACCGCACATGCCGCTCGGTTTCCTGGGTCTCCTTCAATCCGAAAAGCTCGAACTCCTCTGGCGTGCTCCCGCTGCCGAACCCGGGCGCCAGCCGGCCGCCCGTTAACCAATCCGCCACCGCCGCCTGCTCGGCCACGGCCAGCGGATGGTGCAGATTCAGGCACACGATTGCCGAGCCGAGCCGGATCTGCCTGGTCTTCCCCGCAAGATGCAAAGCGAATAGGAGCGGCGTCGGCAAGTGTCCCTCGTGGGCGTGT
>DATHPP010000305.1:0-11109 GCA_035483795.1 Tepidisphaeraceae bacterium
TCCTGGGCTCGGGCAAAACCGAAACCGCCGACCTGTATGTCGATTGCTCGGGCGATCGCTCGCTGCTTCTGGGTCAGGCACTCAAGGAGCCGTTCGTCGAATTCAAGTCGACGCTGCCCTGCGACCGGATGCTGGTCGCGCAGGGCGCGCGGGGCGAGGAGGCGATCCATCCCCACACCTTCAGCTACACGATGCCGTCGGGATGGGCTTGGCAATTGGAGATCCTGCATCGGATCGACCGCGGCTACGTGTACAGCTCGGCGTTCGCGTCGGACCAGCGGGCGGAGCAGGAATTTCGCGTCAAATATCCCGGGATCGTCAATCCGCGGGTCGTCCCCATCCGCAACGGCCGCTACGAGCGGGCCTGGGTGAAAAACGTGGTGGCGATCGGAGATTCATCCGGTTACGTCGAGCCGCTGGCGAGCACGGGCCTGGGACTGGCAGCGGTCAACGCCCGGCTGCTGGTCGAGACGCTCACGGAGATCGGCTGCCAGGCCGCGCCGGCGCCGATGAAGCTTTACAACCGGCATCACGTTCGCGTGTGGGACAGCATCCGGCGGTTTCTGGCGATTCACTATAAATACAATACAAAGTCGGAGACCCCGTTCTGGCTGGCCTGCCGCAAGGACACGGATCTCGCCGGCGCAGAAACGATTGTCGAGTATTACCGCCAGTGCGGGCCCAGCAGCCTATGGGGCCCCATGCTCGTAGACGCAGTCGACCTGTTCGGGGCGCCAAGCTACCTGGCGCTGCTGATCGGCCTTAATGTTGAGACGCGCTACGAGCGGAACATTTCGCGCCAGGAGCGGGAGATCTGGGAGGCCGAGCGCGAGAAGATCCGCTCCGCGGCGCAGCAGGCGTTCACGGTTGCCGAGGCGCTCGGCGCGCTCCCGGCTCCGGGGGCGGCGGGACCACGGGTGCCGGTCGCGGGGACGGCGGGCGGATGACGCATCGCCTCGATGACCAGACCGGTTCAATCCCGCTGACCAGTCCTGGCGACGGCGGCCGGGCGCTGCTCGCCGGGTTCCTCGGCTGGACCCTGGATGCCTTCGATTACTTTCTGGTCGTCATCTGCCTCACCGCCATCGCCAAAGATTTTCACACCCGCGTCGAATATGTCGCGGTGTCGATCACGATCACCATGGCGTTCCGCCCTGTCGGCGCGTTCCTGTTCGGACTTCTGGCGGACCGCTATGGCCGGCGCCTGCCGCTCATGCTCGATCTGGTTTTCTATTCGATCATCGAAGTGCTGTCTGGGCTCGCCCCCAACCTCACGACGTTTCTGATCCTCCGCGCGCTGTTCGGGATCGGAATGGGCGGGGAATGGGGCGTCGGGGCGTCGCTGGCCATGGAAAAGGTTCCAGCCAAGTGGCGCGGCGTGCTGTCGGGCGTGCTCCAGGAAGGGTATGCGGTGGGGAACCTGCTGGCCTCGTTTTGTTTCTTTTTCATTTTCCCGCGTGTCGGCTGGAGGCCGCTGTTTTTCCTGGGCGGGCTTCCGGCACTGCTGGCGATTTACGTCCGCTTTGGCGTGCGCGAGTCGGAAGTCTGGCAGCGCACGCGACATAACGACTGGTCGAACCTCGGCCGCTCGATCCTTTCCCATTGGCCGCTGTTTCTCTACCTCGTCGCCCTGATGGCGATGATGAACTTCAGCTCGCACGGGACACAGGACCTCTACCCGACGTTTCTGGAAAAATCGCACGGGTTTGGGCCACAGCGCAAAGCGCTGCTGAACGCATTCACCATGGTCGGCGCGGTGAGCGGCGGCATTGTCTTCGGCCTGCTTTCCGATCGCATCGGCCGTCGGAGGGCCATGATCGCAGCGCTGCTGCTGGGCTGCTGCGTCGTTCCGATGTGGGCATTTGCGAAGAACACGGCTCTTCTCTGGACGGGAGGATTCCTGATTCAGTTCATGGTGCAGGGAGCATGGGGCGTGATCCCGGCGCACATTTCCGAGCTTTCGCCGGATTCGGTCCGCGGGTTTTTGCCGGGCTTCGCATACCAGTGCGGCGTGCTGATCGCGGGAACCGCGCCGGCCATTCAGTCGTTCATGGCCGAGCGCGCGGGATGGAGCTATGCCAACGTGATGGCGCTGACGGCGCTAATTGTGTTCGTGCTGGCGGCGGTCGTTACCGCGGCAGGCCCGGAAAAACACGCCAAAGCATTCGGCGTGTCGTGACTGCTATCGGGGCGGTTGACCCTGTCACCGTCCGACCGTTCCGCCACGGCCCGAGTTGCCCAACCCGGCGCCAAAGCCGCTCATGGAGTGGAAGCCATGGTTGCCCAAGCGCGGGCCTGACGTGGTGGAAAATCCGCCTCGCGAGAATCCGTTGCCGGAAAATCCACGTGGCGCCGCCTGCACCGGCGTGCCGCCGCCCGCGCCGACCTGGCCCGCCGAACCGCCCCACGAGAAGCGAACCGTCACCGGATCACTGGTGGCTGCGCCGGCCACCTGATTGCCCGAGCTTCGGGGGGCTGACTGGTCGTTCCCGCCATCCCAGCGCCCATGGCCACCCTCGTGACGAGAATTGCGATGACGACCGGATGAACCGACGCTGGTGATTACGATCGTCCCCGGCGGGAACCATCCGCCAGCATAAAGACCCGCGTCATATGGACCAAACCCACCGGGGTCATTCCATCCCAATGAAGAATAATCCGGGGAAATCGGTTGCACCGTCGGCCCATAAGGAGGAGTTTCCGGTTCATAAACGATCGGTCCCGGGCCGGCAATGTTAACCGGCGGCGGGACTGGCGCGACCTCAAGCGGATCTGTCGGGCCTTCGGCAAGCTGCTGCATCGGTCCGCTGGTGTCCCGCAGGTACTGCAACACCTCCGGCTTCAGCAGGTCCTGCGGCAGCGCGGCGAACACTTCGCGGGCCAGCACGTCTTCGAGTGGGAACAGCTCAGTCAGCGGTCCGGTGACTTTGATCGCGCCCAGCACTCTTCCGGTAGCTGCCTCCAGCACCTGTCCCGTCAGACGAACATTGAGATCGACCACCTGCGCCTGCCCGAAAATCACGATCGTGGCGTTCAACTCGCGCGCCTGCTTCAAAGCGGTCGCGGCATCGCGCGCCGGGAAAGGCTCGGCGGGTCCTTTGATCTGCGAGCGGGTCGCCTGTGTCAGGTCGGTCATCAGGTCTTGTTGCGCGCCCCGTCCAATCCATTGGCCCGTGGCGCCGGGCGCCATCTCAAATGGGAAGACAAGGATCGTTCCTGTCGAATCGGTGGCAGGATCGCTCGTCTGAGCCGGAAGATTTACGGTTGAGAAACCAACGACGCCAAGGAGTGCCAGCATGCGCCACATAACCATCTCCGCTTTCGAGATGTGCGATCGAATCAACGTCGCATAACTATATTGTAACCGGCGCGACGCCAAGGTTTGCAAGTATTGCGGGAATTCCTTGGGCGCGACTGGAAGGATAAAGGCGCACGGCAATCGCAAACTCTCAAGGGGGCCGCTACCCGGGAGGGCGAGGCTCCCGCCGAGCCGGATCCTTCGCGTCCGCGAGCCTCGGCCGGCCAGGAGCGTCGCCCGCCTCGCCCTCCCAGTTGAGTTCGGGATGTTGCGATCAGCAGTCGGCCAGATCGTTGCGGTTGCGGATCATGAAGGTTGCGGCCAGGGCGAGTCCGCCGGATAGTCCGAGCAGTTCTCCTCCCAACGGCGCGGCGCCGGCAATCAGGCGGAGCACGCCCAGGTGGGCGAAGACCAGCGCCGCCGCCGCCAGGACCGCAATCGATGTGTTGATCGCCAGGCTCAGGCCGTAGTGGAGAAGCCGATCGAACATGAAAACCGTATCGGCTTGGACCTGGGCCGGGGAACAGTTCGACATGCCGTCAAACTTTCACCAGTTTTCCTGATTTCACCACAGTTATCTGCGACATTTCGTCACATCTTCTTTATTCGCTCGAAAACGGGGTTTTCTGGGTATTTTCGACGATTGTGGTGAGGACGCGCGTCTCGTAAAACTTGCCGCCAGCCGAAAACGGGAGTGCTTCTGGGCGATCCATTCCGGGGTAAGCGAGGGAATGCGGCCGAAGGCCGCCAACGGCGTAAACGTGCCCGCCGAGCTTGGAAGGATCGGCGGATGAAGTTCAAGAGGGCGCCCGGCTCGTGGGTGAGGCCGGGGCCCTTTTCTTTTTCCTGCCGCTCTGCAACATGAGCGCCGATGCCGGACAATCTGCTTCAATGGCTCACGCGAAAATACCCGCTGGCCAAACGGCAGACGTTCAAACGCATGGTCGAATCCCGGCGTGTCCGCATCAATGGACGCGCCGCGGTGAAGCTCAACCAGCCGCTGGCGCCCGACGACCAGATTGAAGTGCGCGACCCGACGCCGCTGGCACCGCCGGCGAAGCTGCCGGGCCTTATTTTCGAGGATGACGACATTCTCGTCGTCGATAAGCCGGCCGGCCTGCTGACCAGCACCGTCGCCCGCGAACGCCGTCCCACCCTCCTGGCGCGCGTGCGACAGTATGTGGCCCAATCCAATCCTCAATCGCGGGTGGGGTTGATTCACCGGCTCGACCGCGATGCTTCGGGTTTGATCGTCTTTTCCAAAAATGAGCGGGCGTTCCGTTCTCTGAAGAATCAGTTCTTCGATCGCACCGCCGGTCGCGAATACCGCGCCGTCGCGCATGGCACGCCAGATCCGCCCGTCGGCCGAATCCAGACGAACCTTGTCGAGCGCGCCGACGGCACCGTCCATTCGACGCGCCAGGCCGGCAAGGGCGAGGTCGCCGTCACGCATTACCGCGTGCTGCGCAACGAAAAAAAGCTTTCGCTGCTTCGTGTCCTGCTCGAGACCGGGCGAAAGCACCAGATTCGCGCCCACCTTGCCGAGCGGGGGAATCCGATCGTCGGCGATAAAATGTATGGGACGGACGAGACTGCGCCGAGGTTGATGCTTGCCGCGGTCCGGCTCACCATTGCGCACCCGCGCGACAAGCGACAAATGACTTTCGCAATTCCGGTTCCCAGTGATTTCCCGGTTCAGGAGAAATCAGATCAGTCCGAGCCTGGGGTGAAAGCCGGGCCGTGATCGTTCGTCTATAGGTGAAGAGGCCGTGAGATGGTTACAATCCCGCCGCCGGAGAGTGCATGCGCTTTATCTATCCGTTGATGACCTGGCTGTACCTGGCAGTGCCGCCCCTGGCTGTGGTGGCCGTCGGGCTGGTGGCGCGGCGAACCCGACGCGCCCGGCCGGTTCACGTGCTCATCCGCGCCTGCACGCTGGGGGCATTTCTGGGCGGCATCGTCGCGTTCCTCTACCTGTCGGTCGGGGCGGTGAAAGTTCCGTTTTCGCAGATCGTGCTGGCAGCGTATCTGGGGATGTCGGCGCTGTGCGTGGTGTACGGGCTGAACTGGTTGCTTTGGCACGGCGTGTCGTGGCTGTTTCGCATCGATTCCCGCACGGGCCGCGGCCGCGGACAATGGGTGCAACTCGCGGCGGGGGTCGTCCAGGCGTCGATTCTGATCGCCGTCGGGTTGCCTTACCTGGGATCGATTCTGGTGCTGTACCGACCGAAGGTCCCCGCGCCGGGCGACCCGCAGACGCTGGTGGACGCGCCGTTCCAGACGGTTGATTTTCCGGCATCGGACGGGACGCCGCTGGAGGCCTGGTGGATTCCCGCCACGCGCAACCGCCGGACTGACGGCCGCGGGTCGGTGAAGTGGGGGCGCGACACGGTGTTGTTGTGCCACGGTTTTGGCGCCGACAAAGGGCGCGACCTGTTTCTTGCCGCCGACCTTATCGCCAACGGCTACAACGTGCTGGCGATCGACCTGCGGGCGCACGGACATTCCGGCGGGCAGTTTACCGGGTTCGGCGGGATCGAGAGCCGCGACGTCCTGGGCGCGGTCCGCTATCTCCGAGCCAATCACGCCGATCAATCGCACCGCATTCTGGGATTGGGCCAGGGGCTTGGCGCGGTGGCGTTGATCGAGGCCGCCGCCGATCCCGGTCCCGACGGGCAGGCGATCAGCGCCATCGCCGCCTACAACCCTTACGACAACCTGCGGGACGTTTTTACCACCGTCGCCGAGCAGCACACGATCCGCCCGGGCCAATGGGCATTCATGAATGCGATCGTCCCGTTCGCCTCGGCGCAGCTGGGTTTCGACCTGAATGGAGTCTCTCCGGCACAAGCCCTCCGTGCCCTGTGGCCTCGCCCGATCCTGGTGATCGGCGATCCTCTGAGCCGCGACGCGATATACGGCCGCAGCTATGAGCTTTTCCAAAGCGCGTATCAGCCGAAATATTCCTATTGGCGCGAAGACACCACCCCGGCGGACCTTCTGCACGACAAGACCGCCGCGCTCACCGTTCGGATTTTCTTCGATGAGGAGCAGTCGATCTTGTGAGCCGCGGCTACCACTCGGATTGCGGGAGGGCGAGGCGGGCGAGGCTCCTGCCGAGCCACGGCTCGCCGGGAGGCTCGCCCGGCTCGCCCTCCCAACCTCAAGTTCGCTCGGAATGGCGCACTACGTTCCACGCTTTCACTTCAGCATCCCCGCCTGCTTCGCATATTTAAATACGTCCCCGGCTTCGATGATCGGCAAAACGTCGCCAAGCGGCTTGATTTCGTGGCGCTCGTCTTGTGTTTTGTTCAGGACGACGCGCTCGTCGAGGCGGACTTCCACCTCGTCGCCGGTGCGGATTTTCTCGACGAGCCGCTCGACCGATTCGATGGGGATGAGATATCCGCCGTTCACGCTGTTGCGGTAAAAGATGCGGGCGTAGAACTGGGCGATGACGCACTTCACCCCGGCCTCGGCCAGGGCGAGGGGCGCGTGCTCGCGGCTGGAGCCGCTGCCGAAGTTTTTCCCCCCGATCACGATCTGGTAATCGCTCCTGAATTCATCCGGGCGAACGAAGCGGATACGGCCGTCGGGGAGACCGGCCTGCCCATCGGGCACGCTGCTGAGCGCGTACATGCCGAAGAACTTGCGCTCGTCGGGGATCGACGGATTAAATTTCAGGTACTGCGCGGGGATGATCTGATCGGTGTCGACGTTGTCGCCCAGGACGTAGGCCTTGCCGGTAATAATGGATTGCATGGGGAAAAGTATAGGGTCGCCAGGCGATCCATGCACGATCGTCCGGCGGGCCTCACGGAGGCGGCGCCGCTTGATGTTGCGCTCTACTGTTTTCCCCGCTCTCGCCACATCTCACGCAGGGCGGCTTCGAAGTCACGGGCGAATTGCGGCGCGTCCATGAGCGGCGACGCTTGCATTCGCGCGCGAAGTGTGCCGCGCAGCTCGATGAGGCGCGATGTATCGGCTGCCAGGGCCGCGGCAATCCGGATGTACCGCTCGGGCGTCTCGGCAATGAGATCGCACAATCCGACGTTGGCGAGGATGCTTGCTCCCGCTCGCCCGACCGCCGTGCGGCCCCTCAGGCTCACAACGGGCGCCCCCATCCAAAGCGCGTCGCATGTGGTCGTTCCGCCGCCATAAGGCAGCGGGTCGAGGGCAACGTCGATCTCATGATACGTGGCCAGGTACTGTCCGGCAGGCTGCGGTTCGACGAAGCGGATGCGGGCCGGGTCCTCCCCTGCCGCGGCAAAATGATCGCTGACGCGCTGTCGATGACTCCCTTGCGGACTATGGATCAGCAGATGCGAAGAATTCACCTCGCTTAGTAGCTTGCTCCACAGCGAAAGCGTCGCATCGGTCACCTTGCGATAGCTGTTCAGGCAGCCGAACGTCACGACCTGGCTTTTCCGCATCGGAGGCGGTTCGACCGGTGGAGCCAGGGCCAACGGCTGATAGCACCAGTATGTTCGCGGCAGGAAAATCGACTGCTCCGAATAAGCCTCCGCAGCCTTTTGTGGTGTGTCCAAATATGGATCGGTCAGGCGGAAGTCGATCGTCTTGAGTCCGGTCGTGCTGCAATAGGCCAGATAACTCGCCTGCACGGGTGCGGGTTTGCGCGCGAAAACCAGCAGCCTGCGGCCCGTGTGCATCGCCAGATCGATGAGAATGTCGATGCGATCTTCGCGGATGTGCCCGGCGAGCTGCTCGTCGGTCATCCGGATGGTATCCCGCCAGACGTCGCTTGCCGCCTTGAGCCGTGCGGTGGTCGCGTCTGCGTTTGCGACATCGGCGTAACAAAACGCTTCAAACCGCTCATGGTTCCGGTTCTCCAGCAGCGGCGCCAGAAACCATCCCACTGGATGCTCCCTGAGATCCGGCGACACGTATCCGATCCGCAGCCGCCCGGTCGACGAATCAACGGCACCGGGGCCGTCCCGAGGCGGTGCGAATCGGTCGGCGCAGAGTTGCGCCCAGCGGCGATGCTCTTCCAGCAGACGTTTGGAATCGAAGCTGACGTCGAAATGCAGCGCGAACAAAAGGTTGTGCCAGGCCTGCGAGCAGGCGCTCAGCACGATCGCCCGGCGGTATGACGCGACGGTCTCTTGCAGCCGGCCCGTCTCCAGCAGCGCGTTGCCGAGCCCGATGTACGCCTCCTCGTATTGCGGCCGAAGGGCGACGCTGCGGCGGAAATGCGCTAGTGCCTCGTCGATCTGGCCCTGCTGCAGCATCGCCAGAGCCAGGTTGTTTTCGGCCTCAGGATACTGCGGGTAAAGCGAAAGCGCCCTGCGGTAGGGCACCATCGCCTCGCTCGTCCGCCCCTGGCGGGCGAGGATCATTCCCAGGTTCCCGTGGTATTGGGGCGCGTTGGGATTGATGGCGATGGCCCGCCGGATCAGCTCTTCACCCGCCGCGGCGTTTCCCATATCGCCGAGCAGCACGCCGAGCATTTGCATGGCGTCGGCGTGATCCGGTCTTTGCACCAGGATCCGGCGATATTGTTCCTCTGCCTCGCGCAGCCGCCCGGCCTGATGATTCTCGATCGCCAGCGCGTAGGTCTGTTGAAGGTCGGGCGGACGCACATGCGCGATTTTCCTCCGCCCGCTACGATTGTCCACCCGCGTCGTGAGTTGCCGCCGGACGGAAATACAGCACGATCACCGCCGTGATCGCGAACAACAGCAGGTAGTAGATGCCGAACGCGGTCTCGCTCCACTGCGTGTGCGGGCCAGTGATAAGCTGCGCGATCGCATTCTGCACCAGCAGTACGAGCCACATCCACGCATAAGCGTGTCGCGAGGCGTCACGCCTTGATCGTCCCATTAGCGACCCAATCAGCACGCACGTCCCGGCGGCGATCAGGCCGGCCAGGATCGCCGGGCCGAAATAGCGCCACAGCCGGCCGTCCCAATACCGTTCGTTCCCCAGGTAAATGTTGAACCACCCTTTGAGCCCGTTGCGGATCGACAGCCCCAAGCCGCCCAGCAGCCCGAGCGACAAACCCCAGCGCTGAAATTCCGGGTCACTGTATCCGCCCGTCGGGCCATGGTTGATCGCGTAGAACGCGATCCCGAACAGGATCACCGCCGCCATATAAATGTTTCCCCATCCGTCGATCTGGTAGCGCAGGAAACCGGCCACGAACAACGCCACGGCCAAGTAGATCGCCAGCCGCTCGGCGCCCCCTAATTCGTTCGAGCGGCGAGCCTCCACCGCTTCCCGCTCGCGCTGCGACATCCTGCGGTTCACCAGGAACCACGCCAGCCCGTAGGCCACGCCGATGCTGATTCCGCCGCACGATTCCCAGCATCGCCAGAAGTTGAACGTGCCGCTGCCCCACAGGGCGTTGGCCCATTTCCAGTTCTGGCACAGCGCCCAGCCGGCCCCGTTCACCACGCCCACCGTCAGGATCAGCACCGCGTTTTTCCAATCTCGCCGAACGATTTCGTAGAACAGGAAGCCGAGGTAGAAACCCAGGTGATAGAGCGCCGCCCCACAATCGCCGATCAGCCTCCGCAGGTTCGGATCGGCCCGCGTATTGCTGTGTCGATACCGCTCCGCAAGCTGGTCATAGAGCGGCAGAAAATGCTGGGGATATTTGTTGAACAGGTATCGCGCCAGCGCCGCCGTCCCCACGCCAAACCCGATCCGCAGGACCCAATGCCAGATCCGCGTCTCCCGCAGCGACCCGCACCACGCCAGCGCGCACGCCCCGATCCCCGCCCACGGCACGCCCGCGATGAACAGCCACAAAAACCCGTAAGCCCGCGGGATCGGCACGAACAGCCCATGCGCGGTGTCGGTCTGGAGCTTCCCTTCAAAGAAGCTCGGCCATTGCATCCACCCCCGCGCTCCTGAAAGTCCGATGCCGAACGTCAGCGCCGGCACGATCCACGCCGATGCGTAGCGCCGCGTCTGCTCGCCGGACGGAACGCTGGCCAGATACCACCACGCCGCCCCCCACGTCACCCCCGCAAAGACACACCCGTTGAACGCCCCAAACCCGGAGCACCCGCGCACCGCCCAGGTCATTCCCCCCAGCGCCGCAAACAACAACGTCGGCAGCACCAGCTCGTGCACTAGCCCGTCGCGTCGGTTTCCCATAGCCCCGGCAAGCTATCACAAACTCTCCTGCCAGCCCAAACGCCTTTTCTCCGGGGCAAATGTCCCCAAATCTCCCGTCCCCAAATGTCACTGTCACCTCCGGCGCGCCGAGCTGACATTGCCCAGACCGCCCGGGTTTTCTCGCCCGCACTGAAGGACAAGACCAGAGAAGAAAACGCGAGAACTGTTCACTTTCGTTCAGAACCGTCCATTCCTCCGCCGCTCCAGTGCCCAAGCCAAATCGGCAATCAGCAGACGCCGATGGCGATGCTCCACACGCTCCCAAACACTCCACTTTTCGAGCCAAATGGAGCGTTTGTCATATTATTGCGTATGCCGTGAAAAGGCGTCGTTGCCCAGCGGGAACGTATACCCGCCCGGCCAAGGGTCGCTCCACCCGGTAGCTCCGGCACGGCGGGCTGCCATCGCCGCTGGTCCAATCCGGCGTGCAAAACCGGTCCAGCGATGCTGTCCCGTTGGTTGATGGCGACGGCATATCTGCAAGCGGGGGGCTCGCCTCCGCGAAGGACGACGAACGCAACACAGGAAGGCCCGACGGTGCAGGCAAGCAGAGATCGCAGCCCGCCGCGTCCTTTTCCCGCCCTTCGTCCCTCGGTCCCTTTGTCCCTCAATCCCTTCGTCCCTCAGTCCCTTTGTCCCTCAGTCCCTTTGTCCCTCAGTCCCTTTGT
>DATHPP010000306.1:0-3060 GCA_035483795.1 Tepidisphaeraceae bacterium
GCTCCTCGCGTGCGAACGAATTGTGCAACAACCGCGAGGCCTCGCGAACAACTCGACGGACACTAACAAAGAAATGAAAGTCGCGCGCCCGCCCAAACACCGAACATCAAAAATTCACGAGGGAAGATGCGATCGCCCTGGCAGATCAACGATATGCGGCGCTGGAAGAACATCACCGTGAGGAGACCGGCCGTATGATCGAGGTAATCGCATCACTCTGCCGGGTGCTTGCGGCGAAGGATTAAGGTGCTATCGAGACCGTTTTTCGCCGAGTCCGCGGGCGGAGCTCAAACCCTTCCCGCGATGGGCCGAATCGCAATCGCCAGCGTATTTTCCAGCAGACCTGGCAGCGGAGATTGCGGCTGGTCGCGCCGGGCCTGGCGCGACAGGGCATAGGACACGCTTACCTGGACCAGGCGGAGCTTGAGGACGACCGGCCCGCTGCACACGCGAAAGCTGATGTGCACGCCCTGCACGTTGAGGCGCCGGTTCAGCGTGCAATCGACGACGTCCTCGCAGCGGATGACGTAACGGTGGGAATAGCCCTCGAGGACCACGAGCCTCCGAGCCGGGTCGGGATACACGGCCGCGGCATCCTCGTCGGCCAGCTTCAGCCGGTTCGCGGTCTCGATGTTCTCAATCGAAGCGACAATCGGAACCGGATCGAAACTCATGTAAGGCCCCTTGGCGGCTTGGCCCCGAAGGTATGCGATCACGAGCCGGTTTCTCCAGGCGCCGGCAGGCAGCAGGATGTGCCCAACTCGGCGAGGTTTGCCTGCTCGGGCAAACCGCGTCGGCTGAGCAATTCCCGGCTCGCCGCAACCGCCTCGTCCCGGAAATCAATATGCGCGTAGTCCAGCGGCCTCATGCCTATATCGTGGCCCATGCGGTCATTGGCAGCTACTTTCCCTCGGCAGCCATCGCCCGCACGGCAGGCCGGTCGGTTCGGGTCGGGGCTCGCAACGAGTTTTCAGAGAGCGTGACGACCGCGACGGTCTGGCCCGTCATGTCGAAGAATTCGACGCTGTAGCCGTCGGGTATGCCCGGAACAGCGTGCCGCTCCACGACCGTCCCAACGTCGCCGGCGACCAGCCCTTCGTCCGGGACATCGGACCGCAGGACGACATCGGAGTAAGGCTCAAACGGCATGATTCACCTCGGATACATTGTAATCAGCCGCGGCACGTCGGTTCCATTATCGATTTGCCAGACACTTTCAAAAACCACACGGCGTCCGCTTGGCGTAGCCAGCGGGGCACGAATCTCATAGCGCCGCCCATAGGGGTTGTCCTTGATTGCCGTGCAATCCATCGTCAGGTGCTGGGTCCGCAGGTCCGCCTCAAGGACCTGCCATTGGGAAGCTTCGTACCCACAGATCAAGAGCAGTTTCGCCTTTGAAGATCCCCGCCGATGGGACGCGTTCAGCAAATAATCGCGCAGCTTCTCAGGCGCAATCACCGCTTTGTCAGCGTTGGGAATCAACACGTTTTAGTCTGACTTCCGTCTGGAGCACGGCCACAGTTGCGTTCATCGCGTCATCAGCGGAGTCGTACCGGCGCGATTTCACCTGGTCCTCGATGAACCGCTGAAGCTCCGGCTTGATCTGGACGTTCATATTCGATCTCCGCCGGAAATTATATCAATGCATAACCATGCACGCGACCTGCATCGTCCAGCGGTTTATATGTTCGTGACGTGAATTGCGGCTCGAACGGCGCTTGTCAACTCAAAGTGCCCATTCGCTAAACGACATGGCCTGGCGGCCACGGCTGAACAGAAAGTCGCTCTCCGTTGAGCCGTCGCTGCCAGGCCATCTACCCTAGCTCTCAGCCAGTGAGGGCAGCCTGGACCGCACCTCACCCCGCCGCCACGGCGGCCTTGGCGCCGAGGGCCTTTTCGATTTCCTCGGTGACGCTGGGGGCGTCGGGCTTGGTTTTGCTGTTGTAGCGGGCGATGACGTTGCCGTTGCGGTCGACGATGAACTTGTTGAAGTTCCAGCCGATGTCGCCGGCGAAGTCACCGGCGGTGGGCTGCTCGGTGAGGAACTTGTAGAGCGGGGCCTTGTCTTCGCCAAGCACGCTGATCTTGGACATCATGGGGAAGGTGACGCCGTACTTGCTCTTGCAGAAGGTCTCGATCTGCTCGTCGGTGCCGGGCTCCTGCTGATTGAAATTGTTGGCGGGGAAGCCGAGGATGACCAAGCCCTTGTCCGCGTACTTCTTGTAAACCGCTTCGAGCTGCTCGTACTGCGGTGTGTATCCGCACTTGCTGGCGACGTTCACGATCATCACGACCTTGCCCTTGTATTGCGAGAGCTTAGTGTCCTGACCGTTGATGTCCTTGACGGTGAAATCGAGCGGGCTGGCGGGCTGATCGCCCTTGGCCGCAGCGGGCGCATCCGTCGGGGGCTTGATGACTTCCTTGAGATAACTCGGCCTGGCCGCCAGGGCCACGCCACCCAACACCAAAGCCCCTGCCGCGACGAGCATTTTTCCAAATCGCATGATCGCTCCCTGAAAAGTTGGTGATCTTATTCGAGATTCTTCGAGTTTAGGCGCACCGGACGGCCGGAAACAACCGCTGCAAACTGTGCAGGAGTCGGTCCGCCAATCGATATACCCGTCGGGCGCGTCGAGGTTGAACGGTGTCGGTTGCGGACCGATCGCGAAACCGCAAGCGGCGGGCGGAGGGCTGCGTCACATCAGGGCTTCAATCGAGGTTTTTCCGGCGCTCTTCTGGATTTCCGAATCCTGGGCGAACAAGATGCCGCGCGAAGATGAGCACTCGGACGGCGCGGCTGGCCATTTTCGTTCTGGGTTTGTGCTGCGTTGGGTGGGGTTTTTCCTTTCCCGCGATGCAGATCAGCGCCGCCGCGGTCGATCGCGTGGTGTTTCACGGTGTTTCACTGACCATAGAAGCCAGGCTGGCCCTTCGTGGTGGGTTCAACGCGTGGCGATTCGGGATCGCCGGACTGATCTGTGCGGCGTTGTCGCTGGGGGGAAAGTATCGGCGGGAGGAATTGCTGGGCGGGACGCTGGTGGGTGTGTTCTTCGGGCTGGG
>DATHPP010000307.1:0-20031 GCA_035483795.1 Tepidisphaeraceae bacterium
AATACCAGCCCAGGAAGCCGGGCGTATTCTGATTCAGGATGGCGTATTCGATATCGTGTGCCGCCAGCTCGTTGGCGTGGATCTGCGCCTCGATCGGATCGAAAAACTTCCGCACCGTCACCGGCGCCTGAAGCACCGCCGACTGATACGCCAGCACCACAGGGCGGGCCGGGAGTGAGTCGTCGCCGGCCCGTTGTTCCTCACTCATCGGGATTGATCCAAAAAAACGGCCTGTCACACGGCCTTATTTCGGCGCCTTTGACGCGTCCTCGCGCATGTACTTTTCACTCACCGCCCCAGCCAGATCGACGTCGTTGATGTTCGCCAGGGTACAGAGCCAGGCCAGCACGTCGGCAAATTCCTCGCGGACGTTCGCGGCGTCATCACCGTTCAGCGCGGTGGCAAGCTCGCCGACTTCTTCGATGAACCACAGGAACGTCTTGGGCGTGCCGCGGGCGCGGTCGGTTTTCTCGTACCGCTCGGCGATCAGCTTCTGGAAATCCCGGATCGTGAGCCGTGACAGTTCCACATCTTCTCCCGCGCTCATTTGCCGAGCGAGTCCGACGAGTCCTGGTCGTTCTGAAGCTTGGTCAGCTCCGCGATCACCCGTTTCTCGCGCTCGGCGCCGCCGGCGTTGTCCGTCTTTTCATCGACCTGCCGGAGAATCTCGTGGGCCGGGATGTCGTAGGGGTTGATGTAGACGGCTTCGAGGGCGTACTTGCCCGCCTCGCTCCAGTTCTCATCCTCCACCAGCAGCCTCGCGATGCGCTTGGCAAAGCGATTGTCCTTCAGCTCGACCTTGGCCAGGATCTGGAACTGCTCGATCTGCTTCTTGCGGTCCTTGAGCACCGAGTACAGCCCGGCCAGCCGCTGGTGCGGGAGCGCATCCACCGGCCGCAGCTCGGCGATCTGCTGCCAGACCTTGGCCGCCTCGTCGTACTGCCGCGATTTGATCAGCTCCTCTCCCTGCTTCACCAGCTCGTTGTATTTTGCCGTGCTGTCCTTGTCGTAGCCCCATTTGGCGACCTGCTTCTCGGACCAGGCCTGGAAATCCGACATAAACTCGGGGATCGATTTGCCCGTCACCTTGGGAAATACGTCCTCCTGCCGCTCGGCGTGACGCATCAGCTCCAGCATCTTCAAAATCGATTCATGCCCATACGTTTCCTCGACGTAGGTGCAGATCCAGAACGACTCGGCGTAAGCAAGCTGGCGGTCGATCGGGCGCTTGGGTCGGACAAACGCCCAAGTGAGCTGGTCGAGCGGGAAAAACTGCTTCTTGCTGACGGCGCTGTACAGCATCGGCACCCAGTCCCACGGCACCGGCGAGTGTTCCTGATACACCGCCAGCCCTTCGGTGAACCAGTGGGCGATGCGGTTGTCGGTGGCGCCCAGCGTCACCGTGTGCGTGTACTCGTGCCGCAGTACCCGCGCCCAGTCGAAGGTGCCCAGCGTGTTCTTCCCCGGCCGCGGCGCAACGAGTGCAATAACGCGCCCGGTACTCGCGCCCACCGTCGGAAGCCAGGTCGAGCCCGTCGTGCGCACGGAGAACGCCTCGTGCGTCGGAAACACTTCGATGAAAGTCTTCACCGTCGGCGTGTACTGATAAGCGCTGCACACCTGTGCCTGCACGCTCTCCAGGTAATCCGAGAAGTATTCCGGAATCACCGGATCGCTGCGCGGATCGTAGATGACGACGAAGTGCGCCGACTCCTTCCGGGCAAACTTGTCCATTTTGTCCAGAAGCTGGAGGTAGTTTGTCGTGCGGAGATTAAATGGATCGAGCTGGTGGGCCAGTTCGAGGGTCTGACGGGCGTTGTCCTCGTCGCCGCTCTGCGTATACAGAAGCCCCAGGCCGTTGAGAGCGGCCGTCCACCAGGGCGCGCGGGCGACCGCGACTTTGTATTTCTCGATCGCCCGCGGATATTGCCGCATCGCGTCGAGTTGCTCGGCCACCTCGAAGTAGGCGGTGGCGTTATTCGGATCGATCTGCTCGACCTGCTTGAGGATCTGATTGACCTTCTCTTCCCGAAGCTGAAGCGCGTTGACCGCCGCCAGCAATCCGAGCGTTTCGATGTTCTTGGGCTGCTTCGCCAGCGCCTTCTGCACGACCGGCTCGGCATCTGCCGGCCGGCGCTGCGCCATCAGGTTCCGCGCCTCCAGCAGATCGGCCTCGAGCGCATTCGCATCGACCTTTCGAATGGCCGCGATGATGCTGTCGGTCATGTCGAAGTTAAAGCTGCCGACCGCGATCCCACCCATCAGGTTCATCGCGTCCAGGTCGTTGGGATTGGCGGCCAGCGCCGCCTTGATCTGCTCGACGGCGTCTTCGGTCTGGTCGTGGGAAAGGAAATATTCCGCCGCCGCCAGCCGTGCCGGGTAATAGCTCCGGTCGATCTCGTCGAACGCCTTCACGAAAAAGCTCAGGATGCTGCGGTCCAGCTGGGGATTGTTGCGATATGCCTGCGTCAGCGCCGCAAAATGGTCGATTGCGTGGCCGATTAAAGTGACGTCTTCGGCCCGGTCAAAAGCCGGCAGGTGCTGCCGCGACGTCCACTTGTCGAGAAACTTCTGCGGTTCGACGACGAACCAGGTGTACTGCTCGCGCGCGGCCGGGATGTCGCCAACTTTCTCGTATACCTCGCCCAGCCAATAGTGCCCCGCAATCGAATCTGGCTGCTTCTGAACCACGCGCTTGAGCAGCGCGAGTGCCTCGTCATCCTTCCCCATGCGCGACAAGACCTGGGCGCGTTCGATCTGCACGCGCGGGTCGTCCGAGCTCAGCGTCGCGAGCGCCCCCTCCCATCGCCCCAGCGCCGCCTGCGACCGGCCTTTGATCAGCGCCGCATCGGTCCTCTGATCGGGCTTGAGGTCCTTGAGGTTCTTGAGCGTGATCAGCGAAAGCTTGTACCGCCCGGCAACCTCCTGCGCCTGTGCCTTGTCCAGATCCGTGAAATAAGCCGGATAAGTCAGCTCCGGCAAATCCTCCGGCATGAGCGGCTCGATCCACTTCATTGGCGCCGAATCGCTCGCCAAGTCCCCCGCATACACCGCCGGCGCGATCAGGATGAGTAGCACAAGAGGCAATCGGTTCAACATCGCGGGACCTTTCTGGCGGCTATTATACGGTCCACACTATGCCCGACCTACAGCACTACGTCGGTAACGCGGAGGCTTTTCCGATCCTGAGCAAATGGGACTTTTTCAACCACGCCGGCGTCTGCCCGCTTCCCCGTGGGGCAGCCGACGCCTTCCGCACCTACGCCGCCCAAGCCGAAATCGATGCCTACCTCGGCGGCGCCTGGTACAAAGACATCGAAAAGCTGCGCGTCCTCTCGGCTCAGCTCCTCAACTGCCACCGCGACGAAATCGCCTTCATCAAAAATACCGGGGAAGGCCTCAGCATCGTCGCCAACGGCATCGACTTCCACCCCGGCGACCGCATCGTCACCACCGCCGTCGAGTATCCCGCCAACATCTACCCGTGGATGGAGCAGGTGCGCCGCCGGCAATGCAAACTCGTGATGGTTCCGGAGGAGACAGACCCGGATGGAAGACGATACGTCCCGCTGGACAGGATCCTTGCCGAGGCGGCTGATCCGCGCACGAGGCTGGTGACGCTGTCGCACGTCGAATTCGCCAGCGGCCAGCGACTGGACATCGCAGCCGTCGGTCGGTTCTGCCGCGAGCACGGGAAACTTTTCTGCGTCGACGCGATCCAGACGCTGGGCGCGCTGCCGGTTGATGTGCAGGCGATGGGCATCGATTTCCTCTCCGCTGATGGACACAAGTGGCTTTTGGGCCCGGAGGGCGCCGGGATTCTCTACATCCGCCGCGAGCTGATCGAATCGACGCCACCGCTCACGATCGGCTGGATGAACGTGAAAAACGCGATGGATTACGGCAATTACGATTACACCCTCAAGGAAGACGCCAGCCGCTACGAGTGCGGCAGCTACAACGTACCAGGGTTGCTTGGGCTCAAGGCATCAGTGGAACTGCTGGCTAACGTCGGCATCGATGCCGTCGCAAAGCGGCTCAAAACCCTGACGGATCACTTCATCGCGCGCGTGTCAGGGAAGGGTTATCAGTTGCTCAGCCCGAGGAACCACGAACAATGGAGCGGCAGCGTCGCGTTCATGTCACGCCGGCACGACCACCAGCCGATCGTCGCCGCGCTGCGAAAGGAGCACCGCATCGAAATCGCCCTCCGCGAAGGCCGCCTCCGGTGCTCGCCGCACTTCTACAACACCGAAGCCCAGCTTGATCGCCTGGTTGAAGCATTGCCCGGGCATTAACGCGCGGGAGGGCGAGGCTCCCGCCGAGCCGCCGTTTGTTGTGGTGCGGGCTTTCCAGCCTGCACCATCGTGCCTGCGACGAAAGATTTCGCCTCGGCAGGAGCCTCGCCCTCCCGTTTTGCGCTTTGATCGCTTGGAAAGTCCACCGACGGTTGCTCCGCGAAGAAGACGGGACTCTGGGGATTGAGGTATTCGGTTAACTGGTCCCCATCCAACCAAACGCTTGCGGTCGGAGGATACGGCACCTGCGGGGCAGGCGGCGCGTCCGGGCCGTCGATTGCATTGGGCGATCGAATGACCCACACCCGGTCCGCCAGACCCAGGTCGAGGAAGCTGGCGGCGAGTATCGGTCCCGGCTCAACCAGGAGGTGCGTCACGTCCTGCGCCGCCAGATGGCGCAGCATTTCCGTCAGATCGAGCTTGTCGCCCGCCACGGAAAGCCCGACGACCGTCACGTGATGCTCTCGCAGTTCCAGCGCCGTCGCGGAGTCCACTTTTCCCTCCGCGCAATAGACGATGGTGCGATGTTCCCTGGCGGTCTTCACGAGTCTGGAAGTGAGCGGAATTCGCAGCCGCCGATCGAGCACCGCCCGGATCAGCGGCCGTGCCGTCTCGACGCACCGTGCCGTCAGCAGCGGATCGTCCCCGAGCACGGTGTTGATGCCGACCAGGATCGCGTCGCTGCGGGCGCGCAGCTCGTGCACCAGACATCGGGAAGCGTCGTTGCTGATCCAGACGCGTTTGCCCGCCGGACCCCCTACTTTGCCGTTGGAAGATTGCGCCCACTTGAGCGTGACGTACGGAAGCCCATGCAACACGCGCTTGAAAAACGGCGTACTGAGCTGCTTGCACTCTGCTTCCAGCTCCGGGGCCGTCACCTCGATTCCCGCCTGTCGAAGCTCTTCGATGCCTTTGCCGGATACCGCCGGATTCGGATCGACGCATCCCACCACGACCCGCGCGAGCTTCGCCTCGATCAACCGCGGCACGCAGGGCGGCGTCTTCTTGTTCGGGTGGCAACACGGTTCCAGCGTCACGTACGCCGTCGCCCCGGCCGGCGATTCGGTGCAGGCTTCCAGCGCATTGGCCTCAGCATGCGGCCCACCAAACTTCCGGTGATACCCTTCGCCGATCAACCGATCGTTCCGCACGATCACGCACCCCACCATTGGGTTGGGCTCGACCGCGCCGCGCCCCTTGGCCGCCAGCGCCAGCGCACTGCGCATGAAGGATTCGTCGATCTGTTCCAAGCGATTCGCCATCGAGCCGCAATCCTCAAATACCGGGCAGTACGGCTCGGGAGGGCGAGGCTCCTGCCAAGCCGCGGGCGCTCTGGTGAGGAAGCGTCCGGCTCGGCGGGAGCCTCGCCCTCCCGAGCGCTCGGCAATCATTCTACTTCCCCTGCAACACAGTGGCAGCCGCCTGACGCGCCATGACCATAAACGTCTGCTGCGTGCCCAGTTCCTCGGAGGCATCCCGCGGCGTTCGTTGGGCGTACGAGCCATCGGGATGCATGTCCCAGGCGCTGCGGCGGTCATGCAACATGATCTGGAGGATTTCCCAAAGCCGCTGCCGCAGCGGCCGACGCTGCACCGGCGCGATCGCCTCGACGCGGGCCTGGAGGTTGCGATACATCCAGTCCGCCGAGCCGATGAAGAATTCCCCGTCCAGGTCCGCCGCCGCTCCGTTACGGAAATAAAAAATCCGCGAATGTTCGAGATAGCGGCCGATCACCGACTGCACGCGGATGTTTTCGCTCATGCCCGGCACGCCGGGCCGCAGGGTGCAGAATCCGCGGACGATCAGATCGATGGGAACCCCCGCCTGGCTCGCCCGGTAGAGCGCCCGGCAGACTTTGCGGTCTTCCAGGCTGTTCATTTTCGCCAGAATCTGGGCCGGCCGTCCCGCCTTCTGGTGCTCGATCTCTCGCTCGATCATCGCCAGAAACCGGTCCTTCATGTTCACCGGCGCCACCAAGAGCTTGCGGTAATCGCGCTTCAACGACCGCCCGGTCAGGTAATGAAACAGCTCGATGGCATCGTGCGCGATGTCGGGATCGCAGGTGAACAGGCCCAGATCGGTATAGAGCTTCGCGGTCTGCGGATGGTAGTTGCCGGTGCCCAGGTGGACGTAGGATCGGATCCCATCCAAATCCTGCCGCACCACCAGGATCGACTTCGAATGCGTCTTCAGGCCGACAATGCCGTAGACGACGTGGACCCCGGCTTTTTCCAGCGCCGAGGCGATGTGAATGTTGCGTTCTTCGTCGAACCGCGCCTTCAGCTCGACCAGGCAGACGACCTGCTTTCCCGCTTCGGCGGCGCGGATCAGCGACGGGATGATCGCGCTGTGCTCGCCGGTGCGGTAGACCGTCATCTTGATCGCCAGCACCTTGGGATCGGCGGCGGCGGTCCGAATGAAACGCTCGACGCTGGCCGAATAGCTCTCGTACGGCAGATGCACCAGTACGTCGCCGCTGTGGATGATGCTGAACATGTCCGCGTCTTCATCGGCCAGCACGGGAGGCACAATCGGCGTCCACGGCTCGTACCTCAGCCCCGGCACGTTCAGCTCCGCGATCATCCGCAGATCGTCAAAGTCGATCTCGGATTGCGTTTCGTAGATGTCGTCGGGCGTCATCTCCAGCTCGCGGGTGAGAAAGTCGAGCATCCACGGATTGGCCTCGGCGCTGACCTCCAGCCGCACGACTTTGGCAAACCGCCGCTGTTTCACCTCCTCTTCCATCAGCTCCAGCAGGTCGTCGGCATCCTCCTCGTCCCGTTCGATGTCGGCGTTGCGGGTGACGCGAAATGTCATCACGTCCGCAATCGCCATGTCGGGGAACAGGTCCTGGAGATTGTGGCGGATCAGCTCGAGCAAACTGACAAACCGCATTGGCGCGCCCGCGGATGTGTCGCCGACCCGCAGCCACTTCGGGAGCACCTCCGGTACCTTCACCCGGGCAAAGAGGTTTTCGTGACTTTCCGGATGGTGCAGTACGACTCCCAGCGACGTCGACAGATTCGAGATGAACGGAAACGGAATCCCCGGATCGACTGCCAGGGGTGTCAGGACGGGGAAGACGTTGGCACGAAAGAACGCCGTCGCCTGGTCGCGCTCGGAATCGGTCAACTCGCGCCAACCCAGCAGCGCGATTCCGTTGTCCGCCAGCGCCGGCTTGATCTCGCGAAGATACGCTACCGACTGCTGCCGCATCATCGGCAGCACGGCGGCGCGGATCTGCCCCATCGCCTCGGCCTCAGGAGTCGGGGCACCGAGATTCGTCGCCATTTGCCGCTTCAGTCCCCCCACTCGCTTCATGAAAAACTCGTCCAGGTTCGAGGTGAAAATTCCCAGAAAGCGCAGGCGTTCCAAGAGCGGCGTTCGTGGGTCCAGAGCCTCGTGCAGCACCCGACGGTTGAACTCCAGCCAGCTCAGATCACGGTTGAGGAACTCCCTGGTTTCCGGCTCGGCGGGCGAAGTCCCCGCCGGTATCGAGCCACCCAATCCCACCTGCACTGCCTTTCGATCCATAGCACCACATCATACCGGGCCGGCCGAAACAAGGGCGAAGTTCAAGGATTCTTAATGGGCTTGGGGCATTGCGACCGTGATAAGGCCACTATTTGTTGCGGCTCAGTGCGTAGAGATGTGTCATCGTCGCCAGATACAGCGAGCCGTTGGCCGCGGTGATCGTGGCGCTGATGGGGTCGCCGACCTGGGTCGAACTGATCAGGCGTTTCTCCCTCGTCGCGGCCAGTACGTCGAACTCGCCCGCGCGGGTCCCAATGTAGAGTTTCCCGTCGGCGATCATGGGGGATGCCCAGAACCCGCCGTCGGCCTTGTATGTCCAGACGGGCTGACCGGTGATGGCATCGATGCAATGGACGACGCCGCCGCAGTCGGAGACGAAGACCAGCCCGTCATAGACGGCAGGCGTCGAGCAGCTTTCGCGTCCCAGAGGACACGACCAGACCTCGGCGGTTTTAGTCACGTCGCCGGCTTTGGTGGCGTCGATGCATTTGAGCCAGCTTTTGCGTTTCCCCCACCACAGGTCACCGCCGGCCACGACATAAACCCTGTTCTCGAAAAACGCGGGCATTCCCAGAATTTCGCTTGGGCCATCGCGGCGGTTGCTGATGAAACGGTGGATGTCACCCTTGGGCCCGGCGGGATCGCAGTCGAACTTCCAGACGTCGGGCAGCATCGCTGGCGAGCCGGCGCCGCCGGTGGGCGCGAAGGCGTCAAATGCGTAGCAGACTCCGTCGCAGCCGCCGAAGAAGATCAACCGGCGGCCGTTCACGACCCCCAGCGACGGGCTCGACCAGGTGCTGTGAAAGATATGCGGCCCAATGTGCTCGTCGTCCCAGGCGACAATTCTCCCCGTCCGCTTGTCGAGCACGACCAGACTCGGGGCATTGGGAGAGCGAATCCGGCGGTGGGTGTTGTCTACTCCATTGTTGGAATTCACATAAAGATAATCCCCGTCGATCAGCACCGAGCCTTCCACCTGGTCGTGAATGTGAACGCCCGCCTCCTTGACCAGGTCGCAGATCCAGATGATGTCCGCGTCGAGCGGGCCGGGCTCCATCAGCGGCTGGCCGCGCGGGGTCATGTGCCGGCCTTCGTCCCGGAACGGCCCGTCGTTGCCGTCAGCCATGCCGTTCAGGTCGAGGCAGACGACTTCGCCACGGTTGGTCAGCGTATACACGCGGTTGCCTTCGACGGTCGGCGTCGAGGCCATCCCGACCTTGGGCCAGTCGAGATACGGATCGTCCTCCATCTTCGGCACGACCAGTTGCCAGCAGAGATGCCCGTCCTTTTCGTCGAAGCACATCAGCACGCCGCGATCCCCCTGGTGGCGGGCGTCGCGGGGCCTTTCGTTGTTCGTCCCAATAAGGACTTTCCCCCCCGCCACGATCGGCGTCCCGTAGCTCTGGTCGCCCAGCGCCGCCGACCATTTCACGTTGCTCGCAAATGAATCGGGCAATCCTTTTTCGTCGGAAACCATGTTTCGCGAATAGCGCTGGCCCCACTGCGGTTGATCGGCGGTCCACGCCATTTGCGCCAGGTTAAGTGTCGAGCAGAGCACTACAACGATTGCAAAGGATAAGGGACCCGTATTTCCCCCTCTCCCTCCGGGAGAGGGTTGGGGTGAGGGCGAATGCGAGGCGCCTCTCCCACGCCCCTCACCCCAGCCCTCTCCCGAAGGGAGAGGGGGTAAATGCGCGGCGCGCAAATCGCTCGAAAATCGCGAGCGGTCTGTGATTCGCATATTTGCGTCACTTCCCCGCACAAACCGCCGCACAGACCATCTCGATCGTCCTTCGCAGTCCGTCGTCGGTGCCAATGGGGCCGTCGCTGAACTGGCTCCGGGCGGCGGGTTTCCAGTGGTCGCGGGAGCCGTCGTAAGGGTAGTTCTGCTCGATGCCGGTGCGGGCCGGATCGTATTGCGGATCGTCACCGGCCATTTTGTAGATCACCAGGTCGAGCGACGGCACGATGCAGATGCCGAAGCCGCCGGCCCCGGATTTGAAGAACGCGTCGCGCGGCGCCCCGGCGACGTGACCATCGGCGTTCACCTCGAACATCAGGCTGAACGGCGCGTGCTTCTGATAGAGCGACGGCTTTCCGCACGCCTCGACATACTCCACCGGCACAAGTTGCTGGTCATTCCATTTTCCCTTGTGCAACAGCAGGTAGCCGAAGCGGGCGGCGTCGGTGGAGCGCATCGCGATGTCGCCCCCGCCGGGCGTGTGCCGAAGCGTGACCTCGCCGCGATGCAGCCCGTAGCCCCATTTGCCCCAGCCCATCGGCTTGGCGAGCTTCTGGTCGATGTACTGTTGCATCTCCATGCCGACGATGTGGCGAAGCACGATCGACGCGACGTGCGGCGAGATGGAAGCGTAGGAATACCCGCCGCCCGGATTGGTCCAGAGCGGCGTGCGCAGCGCCGCCATGTCCTGCCCCAGGCTGCGGTCGCGCCCAACGGCCGAAAGTCTGACTGACGGCTCAAAATTGACGAACCCCGGATTCCCGCCCTCCCCGTGCAGCCCTGCCGCCATCGACAGCAACTGCCCGAGGGTGATGTCGGCCTTGCGCGGATCGTCCAGCGGCAGCGCCTCCGGAAGATACTTCTCGTTAAAGACCTTAGTGTCCAGGCCGTCGGGAATCTGATCGTGTTTTTCCTGGAGCATGATCCCGCAGGCGATGCTGGTGAACGTCTTGCCGACCGAGGCCATGGCGGGGATCGCCTCGCGGTTGCCCTTGCCGTAATACTTCTCGAAGACAAGGTAGCCGTGCCGGACGACAAGCAAGCCGCCGTGCTGGCTGGAGCGCGAGGCGTAGACGAACGCCTCTTCGAGCTTCGAGCGGTCCATGCCGCCCAGCCGCAGAGCCGCATCCGGATCGGAAACGCCGCGCCAGCCGCCGTCTGCGTCAGGCGGCGGAAAGTAGCCCTCCGCCCCCAATCCCGGGGCAAGGCACAGAAGCAGAAGCAAAGCAGTAAGCACGCGGGTCGATGAAAGTTTCAGCATGATTTCATCCACATCTACCTTCCGCACCGGCCAACGTTCGACAGCCGCGCCATCGGGGATAAGCGTGCACGCCCGCGAGGTAATCCGATTCGAATACTGCGGCATCTCTATAAGTTGCACAGATCCTTCCGTCGAGTAGGTTATCGCAAACTTTCATCAACCCCGGAGAAAGCGGCATGCAATTCAACATCACCGGCACGACGATGCAGACGGTTTCGATCGACCTCCAGGCGGGCGAGACGATCTACAGCCAGCGGAACATGATGGCCTGGATGACCGACACCGTGCAGATGAACACGACGACGGGCGGCGGGTTGTTTGCGGCGCTCAAGCGCTCGTTTGCGGGCGGCGGGATGTTCGTCGTCGATTACACCGCCGCCGGGCCGGCGCGGATCGCTTTTGCCCCACGTTTTCCCGGACAGATCATGCCATTCACGCTCCAGCCCGGCGAATCGCTGGTCTGCCGCAAGGAGACGTTCCTCTGCGCCGAGAAAAGCGTGCAGCTCGACATCGCTTTTCAGCAGCGGCTCGGCGCCGGATTCTTTGGCGGCGAGGGATTCATCCTCCAGCGCGTCACCGGGCCGGGCACGGTTTGGCTCGATCTGGCCGGCGAAGTCGTCGTCGAGGAACTCGCCCCCGGGCAGAGGCTGCTCGTGCACGCCGGGCACGTCGGCATTCAGACGCCTTCGGTGCAGTTCAGCATTCAACTGGTGAAGGGGTTTCGCAACATCCTCTTCGGCGGCGAGGGGTTGTTCCTGGCCACGCTGACCGGGCCGGGCAAGGTCTGGCTCCAGAGCATGCCGATCATGAACCTGGCCGAGGAGATCGGCAAGTTCATGCCGCACACGACGGAAGTGCGCGACGCGTCGGCAGGCGGAGTAGCCGGTGCAGTGATCGGCAACATCCTGCGGGGTGGGTGATCAATCAAAACCCCACGGCTTGCCCATCATGCCTCGGATCGCTGGCCCCGGCGTAGGCGTCACGCAGGCGCAGGATCGCCTGGCCTGAACCGAAGAGGATGGTGCGGGGCTCGGGGACGAGGTCGTGCCCGCGGCGTTTGAGTTCCTCGTATACCGTCGGAGCGAAGCCAGGCTCGATGAGCACGCGCTTGCCAGTCGTCACCTGCCAGCGCGGACCATCGAGGGCGGCCTGCGGGTTCTGCGAAAAGTCGATGAACCGCGACGCGACCTGGAGATGTCCCTGCGGCTGCATGAACCCGCCCATCACGCCGAACGCCATCAGCGCTTCTTCCGACCCCCTTTCGTTTTTGCGGGTCATGAACGCGGGAATGATCGTGTGGTAAGGTCGCTTGCCCCCGGCGATCCGATTGGGATGCCCCGGCGTGAGAACAAAACACGCCCCACGATTCTGAAGATGAATCCCAGTTCCCGGAATGACGACCCCTGAGCCAAAGCCCTGATAATTGGACTGGATCAGCGTGACCATTATGCCGCTCGAGTCGGCGGCGGTGAGGAGGATCGTCCCGCCGGGTTTGGGTGTGCCGGCTTTGGGGTCGCCGGCACGATCGGGATCGATCAGAGCGGCGCGGCGCTTGATGTACGCCGGTTCGAGCAACTCATCCGGCGTCACCGTCATGTATTTCGGATCGGCGATGTGACGGTGAGCGTCGGCGAATGCCAGCTTCATCGCCTCGATGCCCAGATGCAGTACGTCGGGGCAGTCGGGCTCGAGGTGGCGGATGTCGCGCTCCTGGAGGATCGCCAGCGCCTGTAGAGCGGCCAGGCCCTGGCCGTTGGGCGGGATTTCATGGATGTGGACGTTGTGATATTCGATCGAGATCGGTGTCACCCAATCGGTGGTGTGGGACGCGAGGTCTTCGAGGGTGAACAGGCCGCCGGTAGCTTTGGCATGGCCGACGAATTTGTGGGCGAGTTCGCCCTGGTAGTACGCTTCGCCCTTGGAGTCCGCGATCAGCTTGAGCGAGTGGGCCTGATTGGGATTGCGGAAAACCTCGCCGGGATGCGGCGCGCGGCCTTCGGGAAGAAACGTCCTGCGGAATTCCGGATCGTGGCCGAAGAGCGGCACCGACTTGGCCCACAATCCGGAGGTCAGCGGCGCAACGGGAAAGCCGTCAGCGGCGTAGTGGATCGCCGGCTCCAGCAGCTTTTCAAACGGGAGCTTGCCGAACTTTCTGGACAGCGCCACCCAGCCGGAGACCGCGCCGGGCACAGTGACGGCGTCCCAGCCGCGGGCGGGCATCGTCGTCTGCCCGCCGAAGCGGGCAGTCGTCATCGCTCGGGGGGCCCGGCCCGAGGCGTTGAGGCCGTGGAGTTTTCCCTCATGCCAGACGAGGGCGAAGTTGTCGGCCCCGAGGCCGTTGGAGCAGGGCTCGACGACGGCCATGACCGCCGCCGTCGCCACCGCGGCGTCGACCGCATTTCCACCCGCGCGAAGCATGGCCAGCCCCGCCTGCGCCGCCAGCGGCTGCGACGTCGCGACCATGTTTTGCGCCACGACCGGCTGCCGCTGCGACGGATAAGGAAGGTCCCAATGGGAATCGGTCATGGCCGCACGCGAAGAATAGGGGACTGCAATATTTCTACACGGCGGCAGTCCTGCCTGCGATACCCGTCCTGGACTTTCACGTTGAGGGGCCGTGTCAGGTTTGCAGGCCCAGAGAGACTACGTTCTGATGGTAGGATTCGCAAAATGCGGTGTATTGAAATGACTCGCGGAGTTCTCATGAAACCAGCAATGATTCTGTGCCTCATCCTGGTCGGCGGAATCAGCGTGTGGCGGAGTGCCTTGGGCTCGACACCTTCGAGCGGCGTTGCGGTCGTCGAGTTGTTCACGTCCGAGGGATGTTCGAGCTGCCCTCCCGCCGAACGGCTGCTGGGAGAGTTGGCCCGCGACGCCGAACACGATGGCCGGCCGGTGTTCACCCTCGCGTTTCACGTCGATTATTGGAATGGATTGGGATGGGCCGACCGCTTCAGCGACCCGGCGTTCTCCCAGAGGCAGCGAGACTATGCCAGGACGCTGCACGTCGACGAGATTTACACGCCGCAGATGGTAGTCAACGGAACGACGCAGTTCGTCGGGTCGGACCGCGACGGCGCAGCCCGGGCCATCGCCGGGGCGCTGGCGGGTCAATCGGCGGTAACGATGACCGTCCAGGTGAACGGGAACAAGCGCGACGGCTATACGGTCCATGCGACGACGAAAGGCGCGGGCGCCGGCGCGGTAGTGAATATCGCCGTTGTCGAACGGGGTCTGGCCACGGATGTGAAATCGGGAGAGAACAAAGGGCGCCGGCTGGAAGAGCCCAGCGTGGTCCGGTGGTTCAAATCCGTACCGCTGTCAGATGCCGGCACTGTCATTGTGCCACCTTTGGCCGCCGTGCAAACCGAACACACATCAGTGATCGTTTACACACAGCAGCCCGGCA
Source organism: Tepidisphaeraceae bacterium (assembly GCA_035483795.1). GTDB lineage: Bacteria > Planctomycetota > Phycisphaerae > Tepidisphaerales > Tepidisphaeraceae > DASXMX01. Next base: position 14,244 of record DATHPP010000307.1, read on the forward strand.
ACGGGCCGATCTTCGGCGCGGCCGCGACTTCCTTACCCGCAACGGTGCCGTCGCAACCGTAAAGTTCTCCGTGTCCTCTGTGCCTCCGCGGTGGGCGGTATTACTTCCCGGCTTCGATCACGCGGATTTTGATGTTGCGGAAGGCGACCTTGCCGTGGTCGCCCTGGAGGGCGAGGTAGCCGGAGTCGAACTTGGCGAAGTTCTTCATCCGGCGGAACTTGCTCTTGGCGACGCGGGCCTTGAAGTCGTCGCTATTGAGCACGTACTCGAAATATTTAACCCCATTGATATCGTGCTCGCACTTCTCGGGCGTAAGAAGCAGGCGGACGTGGTTCCATTCGCCCACCGGCTTGGTGGCGTCGAGGATCTTGCCGGTCGCGAGGTCGACTGGTGGCTGATAGAGGGCGTAGAGCCAGCCGCAACGGATCTTGTCGGCGGCTTCGACATTGTCCTCGAGCTGGAACTCCGGGCCGGTCTGCCAGGTGGCGCTGCCGTCGTCGGTCACGTGGTACAGGATTCCGCTGTTGCCGGCGTGGCTGATGTTGTATTCGATGCTCAGCTCGAACCAGGAATACTTGTCGTTGGTGCACAAGTCGCCGGCGTTTTTCGGATCGACGCAGGCCAGCGTCCCGTCTTCGATCTTCCAGCCGGGCCGGACGTTGTCGCGCTTGAAGCTGTGCCAGCCGTCCATGGTTTTGCCGTCGAACAGCAGCTTCCACCCGGCGGCCTTCTCGGCGTCGCTCAGCGTGTTGGGGGCGGTGGTTTCGCTCGCCTGGGCGGCGACGGGGGTGTCGGTGGGCTTGTCGGCAGCAAACAGACTGCGCGCCGCCGGGATCGCAAACAGCCCTGCCAATGCGGTAAGCGCAAGGTTGGTCTTCAACGGGTTCATGATTCGCGTGCTCCTGAAAGTGAGGGGTGAGTTTTCTCCGCTGCGCGGAAGTATATTCGCAGGGGGCGGGGTTGCAATGGTTCTCCTGATTGCGACAACGTCCGGCGGGTTCTAGGATTGCCGGCATGGCACAACCGGCCCTGCACGCACCATGGCGGATGGACTACATCCGCTCGCTGCAAAAACCCTCCGGGGAGCGGTGCTTTCTCTGCGATGCCGCCGAAGCGAGCACCGAGGCACAGAAACAATCGCGCCTGGTGCTGTGGCAGACGCAGTGGACGGTCGTGCTGATGAACCGGTTTCCCTACACCAACGGCCATCTGCTGGTCGCCCCGCGGGAGCACAAGGCGGAGCTGGCGGAATTGTCCGCCGAGCAGAAGCTCGACCTGACGGAGCAAACCGATCAGGCCGTGCAACTGCTCAAACGCGCCGTGTCGGCACAGGGATTCAACATCGGAATCAATCTGGGCCGCTGTGCCGGCGCGGGCGTGCCGGGGCATTTGCATCAGCACGTCGTCCCGCGCTGGGCCGGCGACGTGAACTTCATGAGCGTCGTCGGCGAGGTGCAGGTGGTCCCCGAAGCGCTTTCGCAGCTTTATCGGGAACTGCTGATGGCGAGAAATGACCGAACTGCCGCCCGGGCGGAAGCTTAACCGGGAATTCTGGTCATCACGTCTTCCAGACCGTGGGCGATGACGCCGGGAAAGATACTGCCGGTCTTTTCGCGCATGACGGCATACACGGCTCCGGCAAAGCAGTTGAAGACCCCGGACGCCCAGGCGAACTGGAACCGACCCTGGAAGTAATCGACGGTATTGAGCGCGTGAACGAACCCGAAAAGCAGGGACGAGACGATCAGCCCTACCCCAAAGCGAATGCCCGGCAAAGCAATGGGTTTTCCGAATGCGAGGTCGAGCCGGGTCTGGATGTAGCCACGAAAGAAGATTTCTTCCCCCAGGCCGGCGCCGATGACCATCCATCCGACGGTGCCGATCATGGGACCGACGGGCCGGCGTGCGTGAATGGCCGCCAGGATCGGCAGCGACCAGAGGACGAGCAGAAGAGGAATGCTGGCCGTGGGCGGAACCGCACTCACAGCCCTTCTGGGCTTTCGCAGCATCCACAGAAGAAGCATCGCGTACACCAGCGCCATGCCACTGCCGCTCGACGCCAACGACCACGGCGTTCCCGGCCGGACCGTGTTCGCAGGATGAAAACCGGTCAAGCGGAGGAGGATCAGCAGCGTCACCGGCGTAAGAATGCCCCAGAAAATTCCCAGGTTCAGGTTGTAGCGCCAGTCTTTGAGGTTCACTCCGAATTCCGCCAGGCTCCAGCCGCGAAGGCGGACCGCCAGAACACTGAACAGAATCATGAACAGGCCCGCGCTGTAGTTCTGACCTGCCGCCCCTTCGAGCCGCCCGAGCCAGGTGAAATGCTTGAACGACCGCCAGCCGACGTGAACGAGACCGAACGCCAGCAGCACTTCGAGGAGGGCCAAGGCACGGCTGCGCTGCGGTCGGATCGGCGCGTCTGTCTCGGGAGGTAGGCAGGTCACAAGGGTATTGACGTGGTCGACGCTCGGATATTCGGCAATATTTGAATGGGATACGTGGTCATAATCCCTTTGCCGCGCTGTGCAAGCGGTCCCATTCCTGGCATATCGTGCGATAGATGCTCTCCATGTTTCGTGCGAACCTGGGTGCGTCCATCAGGGGCGAGCGTCGCATTTGTTCCCGGAGGCCGCGGCGCAGATTGGCGAGGGCCGGCAGGTCCCCGGAAAGCGCGAGGGCCCCGGCGACGAACGGGACGGGCGACTGGAAAACCCACTCGCGCCGCCCGAGGTTGGAGAGGATGCTTTCCCCGCCGCGGCTCACCGCAGTTGCACCGGGGCGGGTCAGGACGGGGACGCCCATCCACAGGGCGTCCAGCGTGGTCGTATGGCCGGGGTAGGGCCACGTGTCCAGACAGATGTCGATGCGGTGGAAGGTCGCCATGTACGGCGTTCGAGCCTGCTCCCCGACGAATTCGATGCGCCCGGAATCGACGCCGTGGCTATTCAGTTGATCCAGCAGACGCTGGTGCGACTTGCCCGGCGGCGCCCGCACGATCATCCGCGAACCTGCAACCGCCAAAAGTACCTTCGCCCAGAGGTCGATCGTCTGCCGGCTCACCTTCGCGAAGCGGTTCATGCTGCCGAAAGTCACAAAGCCGTTCTTCAGCCCCGGCAGCTCAGTCACCGGGGGCCCTTCCTCCAGCGGATCGTAACACCAGTAACAATCCGGCAAGCAGATGGTTTTCTCCGAGTAACATGGCTCGTCTAATCCAGGGGCCTGCCCTGAGCCTGCCTGCGGTGAGCGTGTCGAACCCGTCGAAGGGGGATCGAGATACGGATCGCTGATCCGGTAATCCATCGTCTCCAGGCCGCTGGTTCCGGGATAGGCGAGCCAAGTGAGCTGAATGGGGGCGGGCTTGCGGGCGAAGACCAGCAGCCGACTTCCGGCGGCGTGCAGCGACAGATCGACCAGCAGGTCGATCTGATCGGATCGAACCGTCTGGGCAACCTGCTCGTCGCTCAGGTTCGTGATCTCGCGCCACACGTCACAACAGCGCCGATGGGCGGCGGTCAGCTCATCGGGACGGGCGATGTCGGCATAGCAGATGATCTCGAACACCGAGCGGTCGTGGTTCGACAGCAGCGGCAGCGTGAACAGAGACGAGGCGTGCAGCCGGAAGTCCGGCGACACGTAGCCGATCCGAAGCCGGCGATGCGGATCAGTCCTTTCGCGAAGCACACCTCCTTTCGGGGCAAGCGAGCGGGCATGGAGCTCGTTCCACCGCACGTGATCCGCGTAGATCTGCGGCGGATCGAGCTGCGGATTGAAATACAGGGCATGAAGGAGACTGGCGGCGAGCCGGGCGTCCCGGCCGTCCTCGAGCAGCCGCTGGTGACAGACCCGAACCTCGTCGATTTGCGCCGTCGTATGCAGCAAGCCGCCCAGAAGCTGGAGCGATTGGAAATGACGAACCTCCCTGGGCGGGCGGGTTGCCCCCTCTCCCTCCGGGACAGGGGGCAAGTCCAATACGCGACGCGCGGCGTCGATCGCGGCGTCGAGTTCGCCGGCTTCCTTCAGCGCGACGGCCAGATCGTAAAGGGTTGCCGGTGAATCGGGGCTCAGTTTGAGGGCCTCGCGATAAGCGGCCGCGGCTTGCCGCGGATCGTTTGCCTGCCGCAGGGTGTGTCCGAGGTTTTGCCAGACATCGATGAGATTCGGCTGGATCGCCGCCGCCCTTCGATACGCGGCAACCGCCTCGGAAAGCCGCCCGGCTTCGCGAAGGGCCGTGCCGAGATTGTTGAGAATCTCCGGCGCCTGGGGTTGGGAGCGGAGGAAGCTCTGGAAGGCGTCGATGGCCCCGGCCAGATCATGTGCAAGGTACAGCGTGTTGCCCAGATGCGCATGGGCCTCCATGAATTCGGGTCGCAATTGGAGCGTGGTGCGGAACGCGTCTGCTGCGCGGAGATAATCCTGCCGTGCCATCAGGATCAATCCAAGATGCAGGTGGTACTCGGAGGTGCTCGGTGCGATCGCGATCGCGCGCTCTGCCAGATCACGGGCGGCGTCGTTGTGACCTTGCTGCCGGGCGATCAGCGACAGCAGGTATAGGGCATGATTGTTTCGCGGCTGCCGGGCGAGGACCTGGCGGTACAGCGCCTCCGCCTCGCGCAGGCGCCCGGCCTGATGATGTTCGACGGCGGCTTGGAAGGCGTCAGGCATAAGTGATGAATCCAAACCGGGAGGGCGAGGCTCCTGCCGAGCCGCATCCGTCAATGTCGAGAATTTCCGACTCGGCGGGAGCCTTGCCCTCCCACTCGACCTAGCGTGTCGCGGACTCGCACCAATTCTTCCATATCTCGCGGTACGCTGCTTGCAGATTGCGTGCGAAGCGCGGCGCGTCCATCAACGGGGAGCGGCGCAGGCAATCGCGGAGGGCCGGCCGCAATTGCATGAGCCGGTCGTGGTCGTTCGCCAACTGCGCTGAGACGTTCACATACTCCTGTGGCGATCGCGCCACCAGCTCGGGCAGACCAATGTTGGAGAGGATGGTGACGCCGGCCCGGCCGACGGGGAGCTTGCCGGCGAGGCTGACGACCGGGACGCCCATCCAGATCGAGTCCATTGCCGTGGTGTGCCCGCCGTACGGCGTAGGGTCGAGGGTGATGTCGATCCGGTGATATAGCGCCCAATACTGGCGTTGCGGAGTGCGCGGAGCGAACTCGATCCGCGACGGATCGATGCCGTGCCGGTTGAACCTTTCCGACAACCTCTGTCGCGGGCCGCCGAGCGGCGCGCGGAGCATCAGCTTCGATCCTGCTGTCATCGACATAATGCGCGCCCACGATTCGATCAGCGGATCGTTGACTTTCCAGAAATTGTTCAGGCAACCGAAAGTCACGTAGCCGTTGCCCATCGCCGGAAGTTCGTTCACCGGTACGTCCGCGTCAAACGGATCGTAGCACCAAAAGCTATCCGGCAGGCGGATCGTCTTCTCCGCGTAGAACTCATCGTTCGTGCCGGGCGGATCAAGATACGGGTCGCTGAGCCGATAGTCGATCGCGTCCATTCCGGTGGTTCCGGGCCAACCGAGCCAGGTCGCCTGCACAGGCGCAGGCTTTCGCGCCAGGGCCAGAAGCCGGCTCCCTGCCGTGTGCACCGCCAGATCGACCAGGATGTCGATTCGGTCTTCGCGAATCGTTTCGGCCAGCTTCTCATCGGGAAGCCCGAGCGTGTCGCGCCACGCGTCGGATTGCTCCTTGAACCGCTGCGTGAACTCGTCCGGCTTACCCACGCCGCCGTAGCAATAGACCTCCAGGTCCTGGCCGTTTCGATTCGAGAGCACCGG
>DATHPP010000308.1:0-16521 GCA_035483795.1 Tepidisphaeraceae bacterium
CTTGGTTTGGCTTGGTTTGGCTTGGTTTGGCTTGGTTTGGCTTGGTTTGGCGCGGGTGGCTGACGCCACCCGCGCTATGGGCTCGAAGTGGTACCGGCTGGGGACGGGACATCTGGGAAGACAACCCGTTGTCTCTGTTGTCTCCCGTCTCTCGGACGCCACTGCCTGCCGTCTACTGGACGATTGCGAACCACGTTTCGTTCTGGAGGGCGTTGTTGCCGAAGCCGCTGGCGAGGATGATTTGGTTGCCGATGACGCCACCGATGGGGGCGAGGCGCGGGCTGGGCAGCGAGGTCTGGGTGGACCAGGCGTTGGTGTCGGGGTTGTAGACGATGACGCCCGAGAGCGGGACGTCGTTGGCGGTGGTTCCTCCCAGGACGACGATGCGGTCGTCGATGACGACGACGACGGCGTGCGAGCGGGGGATGGGCATGCTGGCGACGGTGGTCCAAGTCGAGGGGCTGGCGGGGTCCCACATCACGACGTTGGTCAGGGTCGAGGAGTCATTGGAGGTGGATTGTCCGCCGACCAGGTAGATGTTGCCTTTGAGGACGACCGCGGCGGTGTGATTCGAGGAGAACGGGACGGGCGTCGAGGTGGTCCACTGTGGATTGGCGTCCGACAGCGTCAGGACCCAGTGCTCGGTCTGGCCATCGCGGCTGGTGTCGACGCCATCCAGGAAATGGAGCTGGCCGTTGAGGTAGGCCAGGGCGCCGGCGCCGCGCGGGGCGGGCAGGGAGACGAAGTTGCTCCAGGTGTTGGTGGCGATGTCGTAGCGGAAAACATTGGTGGTGGCGAAGGTTTGGAAGGTGGTCTGGGGATCGAAGGTATAGCCGCCGGCCACGTAGATGGAGGTTCCGTCGCTGGCGACGCCCATGTGGGTTTCGGCGGCGGGCATGGGAGTGATTGGGGTCCACTTGTCGACGACCGGATCGAAGACCGCAGCGGCAGCGGTGGGCTGGTAGTCGGGGGTTGTCACATCGTAGCCGCCAAACATGTACAGCTTGCCGTTCACAGCCACGGATTGGGCCTCGGCGACGCTTTTGGGGGCGTTGGCGGCGGTTTGCCAGCTTAAGGGCTTCGTGTCCAGGGGGTTGGGCGTGGGGGTTGGAGTCGGTGTTGGTGTAGGTGTAGGGGTTGGCGTCGGTGTGGGCGTGGGAGTTGGCGTTGGGGTTGGCGTCGGGCTTGTGACCGACTGGTCGATGTCGATGAAGGCGAGTTTGTTCACCTTGCAGCCGGGTGCATTGGCCAATTCGATGAGGCCGTTGGTCACCTGGAGGGTGAAAGTGCTCTGGACCCACCGCTGTTTGGGGGTTGGGCGGGCGTTGAGGACTTCGACCCCGTTAGCCAGCACCTGGGAGCGGCCCCAGCCCACGGTTCCGTCGCCGCAGACGAGTTGAACGGTGTAGGTCCCGTCAGGAACCTGGATTTCCCAGGTTGTGGCGGGCTTGCGGCCGCGGGTCGAGTAGCTCAGGGCATAGGTTTCGTACCGTAAATCCGGCGCCAGTTTAGTTTTATGGAATCGAACGAGCTTGGAGTCTTCCTGGTTCCATCCGTAGACGAGACCAGCGCCTCGATTCGCGAAGGGCAAGCCTTCATCGGCAACATAGCCAGCGGGGGTCGGCACTAAGGCGGGTTGAAAATCGATATGGGCGTAAAAACCACTGAATAAGCGACGATCTTCCAATCGCTCAATGACTGCCTGAACCGGAGGTTGGCTCATGCCTTGGAATATACCCCACGTAGCGGTGCTGATGGGATGGCTGTCTTGCCCGACGAAAAGGTCAGCCCGCAAAGTTTGCGCAGTTTACCTGATTCATCGCCAGTAACGTCCCCTGACGCCTATCCATGCGATCACTCGCTGGTATCTTGCATCGGGCTCACGGCGGCAATCCCATCTCTTTCAGCACCTGGGCGAACCGTGGGTCCGAGCGCAGGCTATCCATTGTGGGATCGACCTTGAGCCAGATGACGGCTCCATCGCGTTCGTCGCAGGCCTTGCGCAGCCACTCGAACGCCTGATCTTTCTCGCCGAGGGCCGCGTAGATGCGCGCGATGGGAAACGCGAAGCCGAAGCGGCTCTGGGCAGGCCCTTGCAGATCTTCCAGCGCCTTTTTGGCCTCCGCCCTTCTTCCTGCCGCCGCATAGGCGTATCCGAGCATCCCTCTGACCCGTGGGTGCTGTTGTCCTTGCCTGAGCGCCCTCTGCAACTCGGCAATAGCTTCCTCATACCTCCCCGTCTGAACATGAGCCAGTGCAAGCTCGGCGTAGACAAGAGGAAAGTCAGGGTCCAGCTCGAGCGTCCTCTGAGACACAGCGATCGCCTGGTCGTACCGCCGCAGCCAGTTGAGGCAAATGGCGAACTCGTTTCTGGTGCTTGCTGCCAGAGGATCCAGATCGACGTCTCGTTGCATATAGACAAGGGCCTCACTCGGCCGACCCATCGCGGCCAGGTAAAAACCGTACATGCTCAGATTTGTTGCCGAGCCGGGATCAGGCGCAACGGCCGGTTTCAGCTCGCGCTCGGCCGCGGGCCAATTCCAATCATAGAAGAGATAGACAGCCCCCATGCCGATGTGGGCGTCCGCGAGGTTGGGGTCAAGCTTCAGGGCCCAGGCCAGGTGCTTCTTCGCCTCCGGGAAAGTTTCCCTTGGCCCCCGGTAAAGATTGCCGAGCAAGATATAGCAGCGGGCCAACCCTGAATATGCCAGGGCGTAACTCGGGTCTTTGGCGATTGCCTGCTCGAAGTATTTCCTCCCGGCCTCTATTCCGTCTGGGGTGAACTTGTTCCAATGATAGAGCCCCTGGCGATAGAAGAGGTATGCATCCGGGTCTTCCGTGTAGCGCCTGGTGAGGCGCTGGTCCTCCTCACCGGTCAGCCGCAGATGCAGATTGGCCGCAACGTCCCGGGCGATTTGGTCCTGCAAATCCAGGATTGAATCGCGTTTGCCTCGATAGGTCCGGCCCCAAATCTGGTTGTCGTCCCGCACATCCACCAGGGCCACGCGAACTGTGAGATCATCCCCTTGCTCAAGCAATGTTCCCATCACGATCATTTGCACCTTCAGCTCCCGGCCGAAGGTCGGGACATCGGGTTCTTTGCCCTTGTACCGGGAGACGGAAGTAAACGGCCTGACGTTGAGATCATGACGGCGCACCTGCGACAGGCTGTTGATGATCTGGTCAGCGACGCCGTCGCTGAGGAATTCGGTCTTCGGGTCGCCGCCGACGTTCTTGAACGGAAGGACCGCGAGGGCTTCGATGCCCTTGGCGTCTTCCGGCGGTTTGACGGAATCGGAAGGCTTGACGCCTCGCGTGAGGAAGTACGCCGAGCTGCCGACTACTCCGATCAGCAGCACAGCCGCGCCGATGCCGACGATTAGCCGCGAGCGAGGGCGGGTTGGAGCGGGCCGGTGAAGGCCGGGATCAGTCGCCGTCGTCCGCAAGCCGAGGGACAGATCGCGGGCCGACTGAAGCCGCTGGTTCGGGTTCTTCGACAGGCACTGCCGGATGACGCGCCCGAGCTCCGCAGGGACTTGAGGGTCCGAACCCGTTCGGCCCGGCGGTTCGTCATGCAGGATCGCCGTCATGGTTTCCGCGGCGGTCTCACGGTGGAAGGCCCGCTGGCCGGTCACCATTTCGTACAGGACACAGCCGAAGGAAAAGATGTCACTGCGGGCGTCGGCCGGCTGGCCGCGGACCTGTTCCGGGGACATGTAACCGACCGTGCCCATCACGGTGCCGGCCAGCGTCTCGGCAGGAACGGTCTCGGCTTCCACATTCGGAACCGGTGTGATCCGGGCCAAGCCAAAATCGAGGATCTTTACGCGGCCATCGTCGGTCAGGAAGAGGTTCTCCGGCTTGAGGTCGCGGTGGACGATGCCCTTGGCGTGTGCGGCGGCGAGCCCATCCGCGACTGCCGCGCCGGCTTCGACCGCCTCCCGCCACGGCAGCGGCCCCCTGGCTAGCCGGTCGCGGAGCGTCTCGCCTTCCAGCAGTTCCATGACCGCATAGGTGATGGCGCCGTCCGTGCCGTAGTCGTGGATGGCGAGGATATTCGGATGGGAAAGAGCGGCCACGGCTCGGGCTTCGCGCTCGAAGCGGACCAACCGATCGGCGTTGTTCGCGAAGGGCTCCGGCAGGACTTTGACGGCGACTTCGCGCCCGAGGCGTGTGTCGCGAGCGCGGTACACCTCACCCATGCCGCCCGCGCGAAGCGATGCGACAATCTCGTAAGGGCCAATCCGACTAGAGGCTGCGAGCACGAAAAACTCCCCGATTTCAGATCAGCTTCTTGGCCGATTCCACGCGCCACGATTGCAGGGTGGCCAGGATTGCAGGGTGGCCAGCATACCATCAAGTGCCGCGACTCGATGCCGCCCTTGCTCTCAGGGTGTGCGGCGGTTTGGGGAGTGTCTCACTGGGAGTCGAAAAAACGAGGCATTTCTGGGACATGTGAAACATCGCGCGCAAGAGCCTTGCGAGTCGTGGCTTAGGACGGACGACCCCCGTGAATCCCGTGGGCTCAACGCGCGCTTAGACACTTGGGCGGGGCGCGGGAAACAATGCGGCTAGCGTGCTGAGCGGAATCGCGGTATTACTGATGTCTGGTGGGTGCCCGATCTCCCAATGCCACGACCCCTTTGATGTAGCGGACCAACTATGCCCGTAAAGAAAGTGTCTCGTCTTGCGCGCTCGATCCGTCCGGCGATCGAGACCCTGGAAAACCGATGCCTGCTGTCCGGCAATGCCACCGTGACGACGGTCGATCCGATGCCCAACGCCACCGGGATCCCCCGCGACTCGGCGGTCACCGCCGACTTCTTCTTCCCCAACGGGGCGCTCAACAGCAATACCGTCACCAACGGCACGGTCATGCTTTACCGAACGAGCGACCATTCGCCGGTGCCTGCGGTCGTCAATACGACCGGGGGCAACGACGCCGTCATCCTTCAGCCTTCGGTCCTGCTGGATGCCGACACCAGCTACACCTTCCAGATCACCAACGGCGTCATCGATAACACCGGCGCCACCGTCACCCCCTTCTCGGAGACTTTCACAACCGGGACCGGCGGGGCGACGGTCAACCCGAACATCGCCTTCCAGCAGGTGGCGCTGCCCAACACCGCGAACATCCCCTTCACCACCGTCCGCGTCGGGCCCGATCACGCACTGTGGGCCGGCGCCGAAGACGGGCGGATATTCCGCTATCCAATCAACGCCGACGGCACGCTGGGCACCGCCCAGGTCATCACCTCGCTTCAGACGGCCAACAACGGACCGCGGCTGCTCACGGGATTCACCTTCGACCCGGCATCCACGGCCAGCAATCCGATCCTGTGGGTTTCCAACGGCGCATACACGTTTACCAATGCACCGGATTTTTCCAGCAAGATCACCCGCATGAGCGGGCCGGGCCTGGCCACGGTGCAGGATGTGGTGGTCGATCTGCCGCGATCGGTCAGCGATCATCTGACCGATCAACCCGTCTTCGGCCCCGATGGGGCGCTCTACTTCGATCAGGCCGCGATGAATTCGATGGGCGGGCAGGACATCGTCTGGGGCAATCGCCCCGAACACCTGCTCAGCGCCGCGATCCTGCGGCTGGATACGACTGCCGCTTTGGCGCTGGGGCATCCACTGGATGTCCTCACCCCCGATGCCGGCGGAACGTACAATCCAAACGCGCCGGGCGCGCCGCTGACGATCTATGCGACCGGCGTTCGCAACGCGTTCGATCTGCTTTGGACGTCGGACGGGCATCTGCTTGCGCCAGTGAACGGCGCATCGGCCGGTGGAAATACGCCCGCCGGGCCCGGTGTGCCGGCGCTCACGCAGGTCCAGCAGGTCGAACCGGATTATCTCTACAACATCACGTCGGGCGGGTACTACGGCCACCCTGATCCGGTCCGAAATCAGTTCGTCCTCGATGGCGGGAACCCCACCGCCGGCATCGATCCCGCCGAGATCACGGCTTATCCGGTCGGCACGCAGCCCGATCCGAACTATCAGTTTCCGGTGTACGATTTCGGGTTGCACCGCTCGGCCGACGGGATCATCCAGTACACCGGCAATGCCTTTGGCGGCGCGCTCAACGGAATGATCCTCGTGACCGAGTACAGTGCCGGCGACGACATCGTCGCCCTTACGCCCGGCGCCAACGGCAGGATCGCTTCGGCCCAGCACAACATCGCGGGGCTGAGCGGGTTTCAGAACCCGCTGAATCTGGCCGAAGACCCGGCGACCGGGTTTCTTTACGTCGCCGAGCTGGGCGGGCAGCGCATCACGCTGCTGGTTCCGGTGCCGCCGCACCCCAGTGTTACGCTGAACAGCAACGTGATCGCTTTCAATTCGGTGGTGGCGGGAAATGCCGGCGCGGGGCCGAGCCACGCGGAATCCGTGACGATCGGCAACACCGGTACGCTGCCGCTGACGCTCAGCGGATACAGCATCGTCAACGACCCGAGCTCGCCAACGCAGGATGCGTCAACTTTCTCGCTGACCAGTCAGCCGGCCACCGTCGCACCGGGCGGCTCGGTGACGGTGAGCCTCGTTTACAACGCGACGGTCCTGGGGCTTCAGGAGGCGCTGCTTCAGATCCAGACCAACGACCCGGCCAAGCCTCAGCTCACCATCCAACTGCATGGCATCGGCGCGCAGGGGCTGTTCGGAACGCTGGAGCCGTCGCTGGTGCAGGTGCTTCGCGCCAACGACATCCCCACGATCGTCGGCGCCGGGCCCAACGACGTGAACATCAACCAGAGCCAGTACCCCGGGAACCCCGATCCATCGAGCACGGAGGTGCCGATGCAGCGGCTGGTGAAAGCCGGCGCGGGGCCGGTCACGATCACGCCGCTGGCGAGCTTCAACTCCTCCGTCCCGACGACGGTCCGCTTCGGCTACTACACGCCCGGCGATCCGACGAATCAAAGTGAGCTCTTCACCATCGGCCAGAACGACGCGCAGACCGTCAACCCCACCGCTCTGGGTGCGACCAGCTTCGATCCGGGCGGCGGCGCGTTCAGCCTGTACGCGGCATTTCCCGGCACCTCGACGCCCAACAATTCGCCCGACGTCCACTACAGCGAAGACGCCTTCAACACGCTGGACCCGGCCCATCCGCGCAAATTCCGCTTCTTCCCGCTGGAGAACCCGGACGGCACGATGGTTGGCAATGCATACGTGGTCGCGGTCGAGGACTACAACTCGCCGCAGTTCAACTCGTTCGTCAACTTCGTGGGCATCATCCGCAACGTGAAGCCGGCGACCGATGCCGTTGGCGCGCCGGTGCTGGGGCTCACCAATCTCGATGGATTCCCATCGAACACGCGGATGGTCTTCAACCGGATCCAGCAGCCCAATCCCGTCAACCCGCCGGGTTTCGTGGATGCGGTGCACGACACCGCGACGCTCCAGATCAACAACTCGGGCGACCAGCCGCTGATCATCAGCGCCCTGACGCTCCAGGACATCGTGAACGGGCAGGCGGTCGCCAGCACCAACTGGCAGATCGACAATCCGCCAGCCTTGCCCGCCACCGTTGCGCCTGGCGGGACGCTGGCGCTCAAGATCCACTTCATTGCCCAATCCGCGCCGGCGGTCCCCTACAACGAAACCAACGACACCGCCACCATCAATGGAATTCCGGTCACGCAAGCGGGCGGCGTGTGGAACGGACAGCTCGTCATCGCCAGCAACGATCCCCTGAACCCGACGCGCACCGTGCAACTGGCCGGCTACTGGCAGCACACCAGCGAGAACGAGAACGAGCCGGGCATGCAGACGATCGTCAACCTGTTGTTCGGATACCAGACCAACATTTCCAACAACCTTCAGCCAGACCTTCCCAACAACGACGCGGCGCATCAGCCGACGTATTACGGCGAGGAGGTCGCTTCGGCGTACTGGAATGCCGCCGACCCGACGCAGCCGGTCAGCGTCGTGCAGCTCGACGCGTATCACAACCAGTACGACCCGACGACCGGCAACCCCACCGCCGCCACCCTCCTCTGGTACAATAAGGGCGGCGGTCTGAACACGCTGTTCCAGAATTCGACTGGTAACGGGCAGACCCTGTTCCCCAGCAAGAACACCGGCGGCGTCGCCGCGGGAAGCTTCACTCCCAACGGGACCTTCGGCTGGAACCTCGACGGGGAAAACAGCCTCGACAGCGCCAACACCACCGACATCAACATGTTCGGCCGGACCGGGCATGCCGTGCGGTTCTATCCCGTCCGCGACAGTGCCGGAAACATCGTACCAAACCAGTGGCTGATGGTGATGGACTACGAGGGCGGGCAGTACGACAACAGCGATTTCCAGGACCTGGTGTATCTGGTCAGCAACATGCGGCCGGCGGCTTCGCCGCCCACCCCGGCCGACGTCTTTGCCGCGCCGGCGCCCAGCGGTGGCGTCACGATCCAGTGGTCGCCCGACTCGTACGGCGGCTCGGTCGGTTACGACGTCTACCGCGCCTCCGCGCCCAATGGCCCCTTCATCAAGATCAATCCGTCTTCGTCATCGCAAACGGGGTTCACCGACCTCAATGCGCCGGTGGGGACGACGGTTTACTACCACGTTGTGGCGGTGGACCTGAGCACGGGCGCGCAATCGCTTGCCGCCAGCGCCCATGCCGCCGCCATCAGTGCGGGTACGACGCCGACCGGCCTGCCCGCGCCGTCCAGTCTCCTGGCGACGGTGAATGCCGACGGCTCGATCACGTTGACCTGGACCCCTTCGCCAGGCGCGGCGGATTATCACGTCGAACGGCTGGCCCCCGGCGATACCGTCTTCAAGGAGATTGCCACCGGCATCACCGGCAACAGCTACACCGACACCGGACTCACCGCCGGCGACACCTATGAGTATCGCATCCGCGCCGAAAACGCCGGCACGCTCTCCGCCTACAGCACCGTTGCCACCGCGACCGTTCCCTCCAACAGCGGTCAAGGCGGCGGAGGCACGGGCGGGGGCGGCACGGGAGGCGGTGGAGGAAACGTCGGCGGCGGTACGGGCGGAGGCGTCCCGGTCATCACCGTCACCTCCAACTTCGGCGCCGTCGCCCGCGGGTCGCGCCGCTACCGCGGCGCCCTCACTCCCGCCGCCGGCATCGATTACTTCTCTTTTACTCTTACCGCTTTCTCCAAAACCATCATCAACCTTTCCGGTCTGAAGGCGAACGCCGATCTCGAGCTGGTCGACGCGAGCGGCCACGTCCTGGCCGGCTCCCATCATCCCAAAAAACGTCCCGAGTCGCTCAACCTCAAGCTCAACGCCGGCGCCTACTACATCAAAGCTTACCTGATCGACAACGTCGCGACGCCGTTCCTCACGCAGTTGTCGGTGAGCCCCATTCATGTGAAGAGTCCAAAGACCGGGCATAAGCGGCGTTGATCGTTCGCGGTCGTGACACATTCGGGGACAGCAGTGTCCGGCCTTTCGTGGCACGGCTTTCTAACTCAAACTGAGCGGTTTCATCTGGCGCGAACCGTTTTTTCGTGGCACGGGTTTCTAACCCGTGCGTCGGTGAAGTCGTTCAACCGGCAGCGGTTTTGGTGTGGGAAAACCAAGTTCCATTAGCGCGCTCAACGCGGCTTCAGCACAGAAGCACGCGGCAAGGCAAGGTGGTTTTCCCACACCAAGACCGGCGTCAGTTCAACGACTCGCTCGTCCACGGGTTGGAAACCCGTGCCACGAGAAAGGCGGATCGCGTAACTCAAAACCGCGCTGGCAAAAAACGTTCAGTTTTGTTCAAAACGTTCAGTTTTCGTCAAAATGTTCATCGACGGGGCGAGAGGCGTGGCCCGAAGTGTCACGAACCCGACGTTCGCGATCGCGTTGCAGAAACTGGATTTTGAGCAGATCGCGAGCAAACCGATCCGAAAGAGCAGGTCGAAATCGTTCGGAAGGTATACGAAGGAAGCGGGGAGGGCATCGGGAACGTGCTGGACGTCCTGTCGGTTTCCGATGCGGAGGGCCCTTCCATACCCGCCCACTGGGAAACGAGGAGATGGTCGAACTGTTCGGAACTTCGACACCGACCCTCAACCAAGCTACGTCGAGCGAGAGCACCATGTACACACGGATTGAGCGAGGTGAGAGCGTCTGTTTCCCGATCTACAATGAGCGACAAAAGCCGGTCGGATGGCGGTTCATCGGATACACCGTGGATTGAGGACATACAGCACGGACTCATCCCGTGCGACGCGGTGTCACTGCCGGGGGCGCTCGTGGCAATCTATGTGGGGCGAATCATCAATCGACGATTGCGGGGGCATGCATTTCTGATCTACCTTCACGTCGGGTTGATCGCCGTGGGCGGGGTGTTGCTGGCACAAGCCAATGGCATCTGATTCAAAGAATGGCATTGGCGGGCGGTGCAACGCTTTGCAACGCAACAAAATGCAACGTATTTCGGTCTTCCCGGCGTGGAAAGGCCCGAAATATGTTGCAAAACGTTGCAAAGTGTTGCACCGCCCGCCGCGCCTCGCGTTCGCTCACGCCCTGGCCGTTACGTCGATTCGGGGGTCGATGAAGACGTAGCCGATGTCGACCAGCAAATTGAATGTGAGCAGGAAGACCGAATAGACCATGACCGTTCCAAGGATCATGGTCTGGTCGCGGTTGGTGACGGAATTGACGAAGTGAACGCCGAGGCCGGGAACGTTGAAGACTTTTTCGATGATGAAGGAACCGGTAAGCGTGGCGGCGGCGGCGGGACCGAGAAAACTGAACACCGGCAAAAACGCGTTGCGGAAACAGTGCCGCCAGATCACCGTCCGCCGCGCCAGCCCCTTGGCGCGGGCGGTGCGGACAAAATCGGCGCTGAGCACGTCGATCATGCTGGCGCGGGTCAGCCGCGCGATGTACGCCAGCGGCATCAGCGCCAGCGCGAACGCCGGCAGAACCATGTCGCTGAAATGCCCCCATCCCCCGGCGGGAAACCAATGCAGCTTGTCGCTGAAGATGACGATCAACGCGCCCGCGACGACGAAGCCCGGCAGGCTGATGCCGATCAGCGCGAAAAACAGGCTCGCGTAGTCGAATGGTCCGCCCTGCCGCACCGCGGCCAGCGTCCCCACGAATGAGCCGACGATCAACGCGATCGTCATCGCGAACAACCCCAGCGTGATCGAGACCGGCAGCGACGAGCGCAGCACGTCGTTCACGCTCCAGCCCTTGTAGACCATGCTCGGCCCCAGATCGCCCTGCACCATCTTCCACGGGTACCAGGCCAGGAACTTGTACCAGCGGTCGGCGTGGAACTGCTTCTTGAGCTGCTCCATGGCGACCGGATCCATCTTCCGCTCGGTCTGCTCGAAGGGCGAGCCAGGCGCGAGCCACGCCAGGGCGAAGGTGATCAGGTAGATCACCGCCAGAATCAGCGGAAACTGCACCAGTCGCCAGAGGATGAACTTGGCCATGGGTTCTTGTGACACGGGTTTTTAACCCGTGCCGACGAGCTTCGCATTCGGTTGACGCAGATCGCTCAATGATCTGCGCACCAGGCACGGGTTGAAAACCCGTGTCACAGGGTGAGCCATCGCACTTATCTTCGCGCCGCGGCGCTACTTCGATCGACCCAGATTGCCTGCATCATCACCATCAATCGCGAGTCCAGGGGAATTCCATGGACGTTGTCGCGAAACAGATAGTGGCCCACATACTGGTAGAGCGGGAGGATCGGCGCATCTTCGAGCAGCATGTTCTCGGCCTCGGCCAGAATCTTGAAACGCTTGTGGGGGTCTATCTCGAGCTCGGCCTTGTGGAGCAGGTCGTCATAGGCCGGGACGCGCCAATCGGGGTCGTTGTTGTCGCTGGCGGACTTGAAGACGTCGGTGAAGGTCGTGGGGTCGTAGTAGTCGCCGTACCAGCTTGCCCGGCCAATATTGAATTCGTGGTTGTGCAGGCGTTCGCCGAACACCTTGACCTCGACGGCCTCCAGCTCGAGATCGACGCCGAGGTTCTCCTGCCACTGCCGGCGGAGCACCTGGGCGATCTGCCCGTGCTGCGAAAAGTCGCTGTTGAACATCAGGCGCAGACGCGGGAAGTTGGCGCCGCCGGGATAGCCCGCCTCGGCCATCAGCCGCCGCGCCTCAGGCAGGTCGTACGGAAGCCCGGGCGGCGAAGGATAGTCGGCAAAAGAGCCGTGCGGAACCAGAGTCGTGGTGATCGGCTCGCCGGTCCGGGTGACGTTGCGGACGATCGGCTCCTTGTCGATGGCCATGCAGAACGCCCGCCGCACGCGCCGGTCGGCAAACGGGTTTTTCGTTCCGTCCTTGAGCTTCGGCTCGCAGTTGAAATCGTAAAAGTAGGTGCCGAAGTTGGGGAAAACCTTGAGCTCGGGCCGGTTCTTCAGGAGCAGGTCGGCGGCCATGTCGTTGTCCATGTCGGCCAGCCAGTCGACCTCGCCGCTGTCGTAAGCGCGGAACGCGGCCATCTGGTCGTCGATGTAGATCTGGTCGATGATCGCGCTGCGGACGTTCCTGCGGTCCCAGTAGTGGTCATTGGCAATCATGCGGAGCCGGCGCTTGAAGCTCCAGTCGGCCAGGCGATAGGGACCGTTGGTCACCAGGTGCGGTGGACGGGTGAACGCCTGATCGTATGAGGCCACATAATTCTTCTTCTCGCTATCCCACTGCGCGAACGGCCGCATGCTCGGCTCGTGCTGCGGAAAAAACGTGGGAAACGCGCACAGCGAATAGAAGAACACGACCGGCTGCGCCAGCGTCACCCGCAACGTCCTGGCGTCCAGCGCCTCGACCCCGACGGTTTTGAAATCGGGCGGTGGAACATTTTTGCCCGCGGCGATCTGTTGCTTCCAGTTCTGGAAGGCCAGCTCGTAGTCGCCCGCGCCCTTGAGGTAGTGGACCAGGTACGTGTATTCGCCGGGCTGTTCCAGCAACCGGCGCCAGGCAAATAGAAAATCGCCGGCGGTCAGATCGTCGCCATTCGACCAGCGCGCCTCGGGGCGGATGTGAAATGTGTAAACCGTCTGCTCTTTGTTTACCTCGGGGGCAAAGGCGCTGCCGGGGATTGGCTTGAGCGTTACCGGATCGCAGGTGTACAAACCTTCCCAGAGGCAGTAGGCGATGCGCATGTCCTGTTGCCAGGACATCACACCAAGGTCCAAAGTTTTGTTGTCCCCGCGGGCGTTGAAGATGAAATCGGCCGCAGGTCCCTGCCCCTTGTTCGACCAGACCACCGCCCCCGCCACCAATCCCAGCAGCGCCAGCGGAATGATCAAAAGACGGAGCACGCCCGCGAACTTACCAGAAATATGGGAAAGGGAAACCTCGAGAGCTTCAAGGCATGCTGACCTGGATGTTCATCCCCTGAAGGGCTTTGGTGAGGCCGTCGCACCAGGACTTGAGTTTGTCGTCAGAGGTGTTGAGTTGGATTTCCCGCCGGATCACGTCGCCGGCAGCGGCCAGCGCTTCGGCGCCGTTGACCGGCGGGTTGCCGTTCGCGAGCGACCCACCGAAGCTCGCCATCGCCGAGCCGCAGTTCCTGGCCACGTCGACGAGGTCCGGGTCGAGGGGAATTCCGGCGGCGATGGCGTCGGTGGCGGCTTTCAACTGGGCGCAGGTCAATTCTCCAACCGCTTTGAGCGTCCGGTCTCGGAGTACCGGATTTGAGTTGACGGCTTCCAACCCGGCGCCCACCGGCAAATAGCCGGTCAGCTCGGACTCCGCACGCGGGTTGACCGGCGGGCCGTTCTTGAACTGCTGCGTTCGCCATTCGATCAGGTCGAGCAAATCCGGCAGCGTCAGCGTCGCCAGCGTGACGGCAAGCTTGCGGTTGTTCTGCAATATCATCGCTGGCGGCTGGGCCAGCGGATCGAATTTCAGCGCGCGGTAAGCTTCCTCGATCAGCTCGCCGGGAAATTTGGAGTTCTCCACGGTCTTGACGATCAGCTTGTCGAGGTCACCGACGATTTTGGCGTTTTTGTCCGCCTCGCTGGAAAGAACGAACTTGGCAATCTTCAAACCCCAGAGCTGGGTTTCAAAATCCTTGGTTTGAAGAAGGGCGGCTGCGACCTTGGCAAAAATGTCGGCGTTGTCGGTGCGGGAGACCTTCTCGGCGACCTGGCCGATAACGATCGCCGCATTCAGTCGAACCAGCCGCGGGTTCGGCGCCGCCGTCAACGGCGACAGCGACTCGTCCAGCTGCGTGGCATATTGCTTCTGGTAGGCGTCCGAGGCGCTGCCGTTAGCATTGTCCGCGTTATCGATCAATGTCTGGCGCGCCTGCCGCACCTTGGTGGCGTCACCGCCGGCGATGTTGGTCACGATCAACTTCTTCTGGGTATCGATGTCCCGCTGAATGATGATCACCGAGCCCGCGGAGACGGGCGTCGCCGTACGGATGGTGTTTTGCACACCGCCGCGCGCGGCGGTGTGCGGCAGCGCCAGACAACACAGCAGGATGGACAGGGCAATGCGGTGGCGGTGACAACTCAAGGTGATTCTCCAACGCCGCGATCGATCCGGGTGGTGGGCTGCACCAACGCCCCCTTTTCCGCAGTTCCCTTCTCCGCAGTTGTTTGTGCTACTCGTTGTGCTACGCGGATCCAACGCTCGCGGGATTGGCGCACCGTAACAGAGGGCCAAAATCGTGTCAAGACGTGGCAAAATGGGCATCAGGGAGCGGTTGTGCCCGGTTACGAGCTTCCAACAAAAGCAGGAGGGTGACAGCCCTCCGGTTATTGTCGGAGGCTCTTAGAGAACCTGCTCCGGCGGCGCATTTATCGGACCGGCTGCGGGCTCGGACTCGTCCTCGGTTTCAAGCTCGTCCTCGACCCCGCGGTAGAGCTGATTGGCCAGGCAGAAGACGATCACCGCCAGGAGCAGCCCCACCACAGGCCCGCCCACCAGCCAATCGACCAGGAGCGGCCGTGCAAACATCTGCCACACGGCATGCGAGGCGCCAAGATCAGGCAAAATCGGAAAGTTGCCGTGCAGCAGCAGGTGTCCAGTATAGATTGCCGCGGCGATGAGGGCTAACCCGACAGGCGGTGTCGAAATCTGCGAACCGGCCAGCACCGCCAGGGGATTGAGGTGTAGCCGTCGGGCCAGATACAGACATAACGCCGTCTGAAACGGGTAGACGGGGAGGTTGGCCACGAACACGCCCACCGCCAGCGCCGCCGCGAACTCGGTGCGGTTGATCGCTCCTTCACGGACTTCGCGCCAGGCACGGAGAGGATTCAACCAGCGGAGAATTTCCCTGGCGGTAACGCGCTTTCGCAGCAGCTTGCCCGCAGGGCGATACTTTCGGTGCGGCACCGGCATGATCGCCCGCACGATCAGGCGGGCATGCGTCCCGATTCCGCGAATGGTGTCCCACCACGGATCAAAATGACTCACGCGCTTTCCCGCCGGCAGGTAAGAGGTGTTGACCGGCACCTCGATGACCGGGCAGCCGCTCCAGCCCGCCCGGGTGATCATCTCCGCTTCGTAAGAGAAGCGGTGCGCCCGGCATGTCACCGTTTTAACCAGCTCCAGGGGATAGACCCGCAATCCGCATTGGCTGTCTGCCACCTTGAGCCCGCATTCCAGCCGGATCAGCAGGTTCGACAGCCGCCGGCCCAGACGGCTCCGCCTGGGATAGCCCGCGGTCCGGCAGTTGCGCACCCCCAGCACGTACGCTTCGGGAGATTCCCGGGCTATTTCGATCATGCGCGGGATGCAGCGCGGGTCGTGCTGCGCGTCGGTATCGATGGTGACGGCGTGGGTGTGGCCGAGCTTCATCGCCTGAGCAAATGCAGTCCGCAACGCCGCGGCTTTGCCGCGGTTGTGAGAATGCGTCAGGACTGTCGCGTCATGGCTGGTGTGTTCGGCCAGCCAATCGCGCAGAACCTGCCGGGTCGCGTCGGTCGAACCGTCGTCGACAATCAGGATCGGCAATCCCAGGCGGGCAACCCCGCTCAGCACGCCCGCGAGCGTGCCGGCGTTGTTGTAGGTCGGGGCGACGGCGATCGCGCTAAAGGATGACGGGGCGTGTTTTTCCTGCATACCACGCCGACCATCTTTTCGGCGCATCCATGATTCTGTAGCCAAATCGCCGGCCATGCAACTTTCGAAAGCCCAGCCCCCGCCCGTGCGCTATGTTCGGCCAAAACGACCGATTCCACCCAATTTTCCAGCGTCGCATCCGGCAGGAATTGCGCCGATCACCAATCCGGGCGGCGGGAGTCGAACCCGCACGGGAGATGAATCCCAACGGATTTTAAGTCCGTAGCGTCTGCCATTCCGCCACGCCCGGCCATCACCATTGTAACGACCCCTCCACCACCCCGACCATCCTCCGCCTCGACTCAGATGTCCCATGGCTCATGGCTCATCGGGTAGCCCGAAAAACATGAGCCAAAATGAGCCAAAATGGGCTCATCCGGTTTTTGCGTAGGTAGCTGGGGCTCCGCCCCAGACCCCGGAGTTTAGCGCGGAGGTGCCGCCGGCACGAAACAGTGGGGTCTTTGGGGAAGGTTGGGTGATTGAAAAGAGATGGACATGCCTGTCT
>DATHPP010000309.1:0-9782 GCA_035483795.1 Tepidisphaeraceae bacterium
CTGCACGTATGGATGACGGGCAGCGGGACGCAATTCAACATGAACGTGAACGAGGTGATCTCCAACCGCTGCTGCCAGATCGCGGGCACGCCGCTCGGCAGCAAGAGGCCGGTCCACCCCAACGATCACGTGAACATGTCCCAGTCATCCAACGATTCGTTCCCCTCGGCGATGAACATCGCGGCGGCGGTGGGCGTGAAAGAGCGATTAATTCCGGCGGTGAGGGCGCTGCATGAAGCAATTGCTACGAAAGTCGAGCAGTGGAAAGACATCGTCAAAATCGGCCGCACGCACATGCAGGACGCCACGCCCCTCACGCTTGGACAAGAGTGGTCGGGCTACGAAGGGGTGCTCGCGGACGATCTGGATCGGATCGCAGATGCGCTCAAAGGCGTCTACCGTCTTGCCCTCGGCGGCACCGCGGTGGGCACCGGCATCAATTCAGCGCCGGGTTTCGCGGAAGCGGCGGCGGTCGAGATTGCCAGGCTCACCGGCCTGCCTTTCGTCACCGCGCCGAACAAGTTCGCGGTGCAGGGCGATCACGACGCGCTGGTGCAGCTTTCCGGGACGCTGCGCACGCTGGCGGTGTCGCTCTACAAGATCGCCAACGACATCCGGCTGATGTCCTGCGGCCCGCGAGCGGGATTCGCAGAACTACTGATCCCGGAGAACGAACCGGGCTCGTCAATCATGCCCGGCAAGGTGAACCCGACAC
This sequence comes from Tepidisphaeraceae bacterium, assembly GCA_035483795.1. Taxonomy (GTDB): domain Bacteria; phylum Planctomycetota; class Phycisphaerae; order Tepidisphaerales; family Tepidisphaeraceae; genus DASXMX01. The sequence continues at coordinate 716 of DATHPP010000309.1, forward strand.
AAGCCGAGGCGATGACGATGATCGCCGTCCAGGTGATGGCCAATGACGTCGCGGCCGGCTTCGGCGGCGCCGGCGGCTACCTCGAGATGAACGTCTACAAGCCGCTGATCATCTTCAATGTGACTCACTCGATCACGATTCTGACCGACGGATGCACCAACTTCCGCAAGTTCCTGGTCGAGGGAACAAAACCGAATCTGAAGAAGATCAAGGAATACGTCGACCGCTCCCTGATGCTCGTGACTGCGCTCTCGCCGGTGATTGGCTACGACAAGTCTTCAAAGATCGCGCACTACGCGCTGGACAACGACCTGACGCTGAAAGCCGCCGCGTTGAAGCTGGGTTTTGTGACCGAGGACGAATTCGACCGCGTTGTCGATCCAACCAAAATGGTCAAACCGTACGTCGCAACCGCTTAGCAGTTGGACGCCATAGACCCGAGTCAAAAGACACGAAAGGAAGGCAAATACCATGGCTGGCACTCTCAAGCACGGAATCGAATTGCTCCAGGATCCCTCCCTCAACAAATCCACTGCATTCAGTGAGGAGGAGAAGCAATCCCTTGGCCTGGTCGGGCTGGTTCCCGACGTGACGGAGGCCCAGGACCTCCAGTTGCAACGCGTGATGATGCAGTTGGCGCAGAAAAACACTGACCTTGAACGTTACATCTATCTGACCAATCTTCTCGACCACAACGAAACGCTCTTCTATCGAACCGTCATGTCTGACCCAGCGCGGTTCCTGCCGATCGTGTACGACCCGACGATCGGCGAGGCCTGCCTGAAGTTCGGCCACATCTACCGCCAGACGCGCGGGATGTATCTCTCGATCACGCGGCGCGGCAAGGTAAAGGAGATCCTGAAAAACTGGCCGCAGAAGGACGTTCGCTTTATCTGTGTCACCGATGGCGGTCGGATCCTCGGCTTGGGCGACCTCGGGGCCAACGGCGCGGGAATCCCGATCGGGAAGCTCCAGCTTTACACCGCCTGTGCCGGCGTGCCGCCGCAGTACCTGCTCCCCATGTACCTGGATGCGGGCACGAACAACGAGCAGTACCTGCATGACCCTCTGTACCTGGGCATGCGCAAAACGCGCCCGCCGACGGAGGCGCTCTACTCCTTCGTCGACGAATTCATGGACGCCGTCCAGGAGGTGTTTCCCAAGTGCTGCGTTCATTTCGAGGATTGGACGGGCACGGACGCCGTCCACCTGCTCCAGCGCTACCGCGACAAATACTGCGTGTACAACGACGACGTGCAGGGCACGGCGGGGATCACACTCGCCGGGATGATCAACGCGGCCAAGCTGAAGGGTACGAAGCTGAAGGATGAAAAGTACCTGTTCCTGGGCGCCGGCTCGGCGGGCATCGGCCTGGCCAACCTGCTCTGTTCGGCGCTGGTCGAACAAGGCATGACGCTCAAGGACGCACAGTCGCGAGTCTACATGTTCGACGTCAACGGCCTGCTGGAGACGACCCGCAAGGATCTAGTCGACTTTCAAAAGCCGTACGCGCATCCGCACGCGCCGACACGAGATTTTGTCGCCGCGATCGAGAGCATCAAGCCGACAACCATCATCGGCGTCAGCACAGTCGGCGGGGCCTTCAACCAGAAGGTCATCGAGAGCATGTCGCGCGTGAACCCGCGGCCCGTGATCCTCGCGCTCTCGAACCCGACCGAGCACGCCGAGTGCACGCCCGAACAGGCCTACACCTGGTCGAAGGGCAAAGCGATCTATGCGGCCGGCGTGCAGTTCCCGCCGGTCCACTACAACGGACAGACATTTCTCCCCGGCCAGGCAAACAATTTCTATATTTTCCCGGCGGTCGGCATGGCGATCTTCGCCACTCAGGCGAAGCGGGTCACCGACCAAATGTTCATCGAAGCTGGGCAGGCGGTAGCGGATCAGGTGCCGCCCGATTTGCTCAAGCAGGGCCTCCTATACCCGTTGCAGGCCAATGTTCTCGAGGCCGAAATCCAAACAGCCGCGAGGGTGGCCAAACTCGTATTCGACGCGGACCTGGCCCGGGTAGCTCGTCCAACTGACATGGTCGCCTTTATCCGCAAACACGTTTACAAGCCGGAATACGTAGACGAAACGTCGGCATGACGACACGCCCGAAATTGAGAGGCCGACTTGCCGCAATCGCGGTCTGCTGGGCCGCTTTTACCGGTTCCGCGGCCGCTCAGTCCGAAACGAATCCCACGGGGCAAACCGAGACGCCGGCCCACCCTGCCCGGCTGCGCCCGGGCGAGCAGGCTTCTCGTCGTTGCCGCGACAACCAAGTGCGGGAGGATGTGGGTGCAGATCCAGTGGCTGATGAGACAGGCAAGCGCCAAGTCCAGGGGATACAAGACGGTGGCATGGTGGATCGCAATTCTTCGTGGCGGCTGGCTGCTGACGACCGTCCTGAGCATCACGGCCGGCGCGGTTGATGCCATCGGCTTTCTCGCTCTGGGCGGCCTTTTCACCGCCCACATCACGGGCAACGTGGTAATCCTGGCGGCGCACTGCCTCACCGGTGGCTTCAGCGGCGTCGGGCCTCTCCTGGCCGTACCGGTGTTCATCATCGTTCTGGGCGCGGTGACGTTCGCATCGGAATCTATTCAAGGGGCAGGCTACAGTTCGCGGCGAGCGCTGCTGGTGTTGCAAGCCGTTCTCCTGGCGGCGTGTCTGGGACTCGGGGTCGGGCTCGGTCCCTTTGCCAATCCAGACGGCCCGAAGGCGGTACTTGTGAGCATGCTCGCGGTCGCGGCGATGGCCACGCAGAATGCACTGGTGAAGCTCGCCCTCCCGGGCGCGCCCTCGACGGCGGTCATGACGACGAACACCACGCAGTTGACCATCGACCTGGCGACGCTGCTCCGGCGCCGGGCGAGCCGTGACGACTTGGCGCGAGCTCGGCGCCGGGCCGGCGTGATCGTCCCCGCGATCATTGGGTTCATTTTCGGCTGTGCGGCCGGGGCCATCCTTGAAGTCCACTGCGGCCTCTGGGCGCTGGCATTACCGGTCGTGCTCGCCACGCTCGCCATCCCACTGGGCTGGCGGTGAGGGCCGGGCCGGTTAGCGACGTCCTACGGCACCTGACGGAGATTGAGCTGCCTGGCAGAACTCAGCCTTTGGCTCGGGGGCTCTGGCTTGATCGGCGGCGCATCAGCCCAACGAGTGCGAAGGTGGCGAGGACGAGCCCCGATGGCTCCGGAGCGGGCATCGCAAAGGCCTCGAGCTCCGCGAACGCCAGATACGAATCGCTGGTCGTTTCCACGCGAATGAACTCGCCCACCGCGCCGTTGAAGTCGATCTCGTGATCGTAACCGGGCGTCGGTCCGGTCACGTCGGAATTGTCCACGATCACGGAATCGACGAGATTCATCGAACTGTCGAACAGCGATACTTTGAATTCGGATGTCGTATTGACGCTGGTGCGCGCAAATAGCTCGGCGTAGGCCAGCGCCGTGTTCACGCCGAGGTCGACCTGCCAGTATTCCCCGACACTGTGATTCGATGAATGGTAGACGGACCCGGCGTTGAAGTCGCCGTTGATATTGCCGTCGTTTCCGGCTGTCATCACCGCCCCAAATCCGGCGGGCGACGAAGTCGTCACGGGCTTACCCAGGGCAATGTCGTTGTTCCTCGTGAATAGCAGCGGCGACTTTGACCCGATCACTTCCATTTCCGCGAACGTCAGCCAGTAGTTGTTATCAAGCCGCGTGATCCGCACAAACCGGCCATTGGCGCCGCCGAGCGCGGCTGCCCCGGGGTCGAGTGTCGCAAATGAGTCGCCGAAATAGGAGGTGTTGTAGTTTTGAGAAAACGAAGGCGTCGCCGCCGGCTGACCGGCGCCGTTGTCCGGGTAGATCGAAATGTTGAAGTTGCCAAAGACGCTCTGATCGGCGTCGGTGCGGGGCAGGAACTGAATGCGATTGATGTAATCGTTTTGTCCCAGGTCGACTTGGTAGAAATACGTCGTCGACGGATTGGTGTCTGTCCCCTCACTGCTGGGAGAGTTTCCGTAATACACCGATCCATCTCCGAAGTTTCCGTCCCGGTTGCCGTCCACACCCAGCGCTGGCGTCGATCCAAAATCAGCGTTTGTAGCTGTGGCGGTCTTGCCGACAGCCAAATTCGTCTGGCCCTGGTCGGCCCAGGTCTGATTCGATCCGACCAGCGCCGCGAACACCGCGGCACAACAGATGGCTGCCGCACGCATCTTGGATCGTGCGATGAATCGGGTGGCTCTCATTTCCTGTCCTCCGGAGTAAAAGATCGAGTTTTTCTCCACATGCCTTGTTGACGTGCAAACCCTCCATGTGCGTGCCGGAATCCGCGCGTAACCGTTCCCGCCGCGCGGCGCAATCTAGACGAATCGCTCAAGAAGTTCAATCAAATTTTACAAAATTTACAAATTTTCATTGCCTGTGAATTCCGGGGCTTTATGCTGTGGGTTTTCGTTCCTCGCGGTCCCCTGCAATCCGCGCGTTGGTTCCGGTCGGTGAACCATTTTTTTGAAGTGAAGAGACACGAGATCGTCGAATCATTGCCTGACATTGGCCGAAAGATAGAGTTGTGCGCTGATGGCGCACCGGTTGCATCACAGAGCCAAGTCGGGCAACAAAGCGACGACGAAGAGACCCACGATGTCGATTGTCGACGTTGCCAGAATTGCTGAAGTCTCGACCGCGACGGTTTCGCGGGTGTTGAATGCCCCCGGCAGCGTGCGCGCCGAGACCGCCGACCGCGTTCATGCCGCGATGCAGCGACTGGGGTACTCGCTCCCGGCCGTACGCCGGGGACCTAAAATCGGCCCGCGCGCCCCGGGCGCCTGGCCAAACCAGATCGCCGTTATCGCCGTCGGAAAGAGCCTGCGCGCGTTTGAACGACCCGCGATCGGCGGAATCCTCGCGGGAATCACCAGCGCCGCACGCCAGTCGAAAATGCGAGTCATCCTGGAGGAAGCGGATTCGACCCACTGCGACATTTCACACCTGGTGCGAACCCACGGCGCCGCCGGCGCGATTCTTCTGGCAGATCCTGCTGCATCGAAAACCCTGTTGGAGCGCGGCGACCCCGTGCCGCTGGTCTGGATCGCCAGCGCCCCGGCGTTGGCTTCAACGTTGAAAATCGAGCAGGTTTGGGCCGATGACGCGGCGATCGGATGCCTGGCGTATCAGCAGTTGGCTGATGCGGGCTGCCGGCAATTCTTCTGCCTGTGCGATCAGCCGGAATATGAGCCGATGCGCCGCCGCGCCCAGGCCTTTTCCCACGCCGCCGCGGAAGATCACCGGCTGGTGCATTTCGTGCTTCGGCGGCGCGACCCGCTGGTGCTGGATTCATTTGGCTCCCACACATCCGTTGGCGACAGCCTTGACGAGCTGGCCCGAATCCTTGCCGTTAAAATCACGTCGGAACCGAAAGCGGGCTTGTTTCTGCCCAGCGATTTGCTGGCGGCGCAGGTTTATCCGCTGCTGTATCAAAACCAGATCGTGCCCGGCCGCGATTTGACGGTGGCAACCGTCGCCAACGAGTATCTCCGCAGCGCCGCATTGATTCCCGAACCGATCGGCATCGACATCGGCTCGGAAGCGATTGGCCGGGCCGCGTTCGAGAGGTTGCTCCGCCGCATCGCCAACCCTTCCGAGCCTGCCAAGCGCACGCTGATCGCACCGTCATTGAAGGCGCCAAGCGAGCGATAAGTCGATTTCATTTTTTCTGCAGCCGCAAAATCGCGCAGTTGTAATCCCCGTAGATCGGCCAGGGCATACCGACGTCCATCAACGTGCGCCCGGACAGGATCTGTTCGGGACTGTCGGCCGGGTCATTCCGGACCGAATAAGGCGCATTCGGATCGAGCCCGACCAGGTGCAGGACGCGCGTGCGCCGCTCGGCGTCGGTGCTTCCGGCGGGCGGATCGCGCAGGGTGTAAAGCAGCAGCACGCCTTGCTTTCGATCCGGGGACAAATATTCCAGGGCGACGCGATCGCCGGCTGTCGGAAGCGCGAGTTGATGGACGGTTCCCTGCTGAATGATGGGGCGAATCTTCTTATAGAGAGTGATCATTTTTTTGGCCGTCTCGCGATCGGCGCCGCTCCATTTGGCGATGTCCCCTCCGACGCCGGGCACGCCGGCCATCGAAACAGCGAAGCGGTATTGCATCGACAGGGCCGCGTGATGCCAGTTGTCATCGGTGACCCAACTGACCATCGTGTTCGGCGGAAACATGCGCAGGAATCCGGACTGGATGAACAGGCGATCGGTGGGATTGGTGTTGTCGCTGGGCCAGATCTGGTCCATGCGCTGAAGCATCCCCAGGTCCGCGCGTCCGCCGCCGCCGGAGCAGTCCTCGAACATGACCTCCGGGAAGCGCGTCCGCAGCGTGTCGATCAGTTTATACAGATTCTGCATGTAAACGATCCGCACCGCACGCTGCTGCTCCCGGGGAGCAGCGGGCCAGCCCGGCTCGCTGAGGCCGCGGTTCCGATCCCATTTGATGAACTTGATGTTGTTCTGCCTGAGCAGTTTGCTCATCGCGTCGAGCAGGTAGTCGTACACATCCTGCCGCGCCAAATTCAGCATGAGCTGGTTCCGCTGTTCGTGCCGTTTGCGGGTGGGATAATTGAAAACCCAGTCGGGATGCGCGCGGTAAAGGTCGCTGTCGGGATTCACCATTTCCGGCTCAACCCAGATGCCGAAATCCATGCCGAGATCGTTGATCCGCCTGATCATCGGCGAAAGGCCATTCGGGAATTTGGTTGGATCCGCGATCCAATCGCCGAGGCCGGCGTGATCGTCGTTTCGGCCCTTGAACCAGCCATCGTCCACGACGAACAATTCCACGCCGATTTGGCTGGCGATTTTCGCCAGCTCAACCTGCTGCTGCTCGTTAACGTTGAACGCGGTGGCGAACCAACTGTTGTAAATCACCGGTCTGGGCTGATTGCGGAAACTCGCCGGCAGAACTTCCTGCCGAACGTATTGATGCATCCGCCGCGAACCGCCTTGAATTCCATCGGGAGAGAACCCAATCACCATTCTCGGCGTGGTGAATGTTTCGCCAGGCTTGAGCTGAAGCGCCGTGTCCCAGAAATTGATTCCGCCGATGAGCTGCACGTCCCCGCGAAAGCTTTGAGCGATATCCAGCCGCCAGTTGCCGCTGTAATGCAGCGAGGCGAAGAACACGTTGCCTCGGGTTTCATCTGCCCCATCCGAGCACACGGTGATCCAGGGCGGCGTGGTGAATGATTGGAAGTTTCGCGATTGCAGCGTCTTGACGCCCGGCGTCAGCGGCGCGCTGCGCGGCATGAACTCGCGCGCCCAATCGCCGGCCAGGTGCATCAGCCCGTATTCTCCGGCCGGCAACTGGCACGATGCGGACTGCGCATTTTCCAGGGTGATCGGTTTGTCCCCGCCGTTGCTCAACACGATCCATCGCTGCATGAGATCCAGCTCGGGCAGGATGCGGTAATAAGCGCTGACCTTCAATCCATAGGCCGGATCCTTCAGGTTGATCTGCAAACCCGGCTGGCCCTCGATCTGGGCGATTGACGACGAATCGTAGGTCAGGTCCGCATCGCGGACGCCGTCGGGGTAAACGACCTCGATCGCCGGCACCTGTTCCCCAACTCCGCCGCGAAACGGAATTTCCCGGATGGCACTTCTGATCTTGGCGCCGACGACGTTGAGGCGATCCGTCGGCACACTAGTCGGGCCATCCTTCGGACCGTAATAGAGCGGCACGACAACGCCGTCGCCGGCCAGGCCGATCTCGTACAGTGAGCGTGCGGTCTGGATTCGCCAGATCGTCGCTCCCCCTTCCTGTGCCGCGATGATCGGCTGGGTGGTTTGGCCGAATGAATCGACGCAGGCGATGAGCGACACGAAGATCGCCGCGAGATGTAAAGGTCTCACAAGAAGCTCCCGTTGAAACGGTAACAACGGCTGATCCGGCGACAATACCCAAACTTTGTCAGCGAATTTCAGATTTTCGTCAACGTTGCCTTGCGGCGGATTGGTGGCGGCGCCGGAATTCACCCGGGGGGAGCAACGTCGCATGTTTGAACGCCACGCTGAGGTGCGCCACGGAGCTGAATCCGGTGGCGTCGGCGATCTGCGCCAGCGTATCTTCGCTGTCTGACAGCAGCTCGCGCACCCGGCCCAGCCGCAAGCGCAGGATCTCGTCCCTGGGCGAGCGGCCCAGGAAGTGCTCGAACCGCCGCTCCAGGGTGGCGCGGGAAACCGTCATCTGATCCAGGAGCCTTTCAACATTCAACCCGGCGCAGGCTTCACGCTGGATGATCTTCAGTGCCGACGAGAGCACCGGATCGTTCACCGCCAGCACATCCGAGGACCTGCGCATCACCAGTTGCCGTGGCGAAACCAGACGCACGCGGGACGGCGCGGGCCTGCGCGAGCGGATCATCCGATCCAGCGCCGCGGCCCCTTCAAAGCCGATGCGGATGGCGTCGGGCTGCACGCTGCTGAGCGGTGGATCGGACAGGTCGCAGATCACCTCATCGTTGTCCACGCCGACCACCGCGACCTGCTCCGGCACCGCCAGGTCCGCAGCCGCACAGGCCTCCAGCACCTGCCGGCCCCGGTTGTCGTTGCAGGCGAGGATCCCCACGGGTTTTGCCAGTCGTTTCAGCCACGCGGCAAGTTCCCGGAGATGCCGCGAGCCGGCCGATTCGAGCGTGACCGTGCTGGCGCCATGCGAAGCGTCCGTCGCCTCGTAAATCAACGGGACCAGGCCACGTTCGGCCAGCCGGAGGATCAGCGCATCGCGGCGGCGATCGGAAAAGTCCAGCCCTGCGAAGCCGCAGAACCCGATGTGGCGAAAGCCCCGCTCCAGAAAATGTTCCACCGCCAGGCGCGCGATCGCATCGTGATCGCTGTCGAAGGTCGCGAAGCCGGGGATGTTGAACCGGCCGCGCAAATCGACCGTGGGCAGGCGCCGATGCTGGAGGAACCTGACGAGGGAGGCATTCTCGATGCGCGCGATGACCCCGTCGGCCGGCAGCCGCTCCATCCACGCCGGGACCCCTTCGGCCAGCCCGCGCTCCAGGTGGACGCA
>DATHPP010000310.1:0-36946 GCA_035483795.1 Tepidisphaeraceae bacterium
GCCGCACCTGGCGGCATTTCCCGTCCATCGACTTTGACGAGCAGAAGAAGGAGACGACGCTGCGATTTACCCCACAGCGCGACACGATCTGGATCGCGCATGTGCCGCCTTATACGCCGGGCGATCTTGGGCGGGTTCTGGGGGAGCTTCGGGACAATCCTGTTGCGGTCGTTGAGACGATCGGGAAGACGGTTCAGGGGCGCGACATTCCGATGGTGACGGTGACGAATCCGGAGGTTCCGGATGTCGGCAAGAAGGTCCTGTGGCTTCAGGCCCGCCAGCATGCGTGGGAGGCGGGGACTTCGTACGTGATGGAAGGGGCGATGCGATTCATCACATCCGATGATCCGGCGGCGCGGGCGCTGCGCGACAAGACGATCTTCAAGTTCACGCCGATGGTCGATCTGGACGGGTGCGCCAATGGCCAGGTTCGCTGCAACGCCAACGGCTACGACGTCAACATGCATTGGCGGGAAGTGGACCTGCGAAGGCCCGAGTTTCTGCGGCTCATGCCGGAGATCTGGTACACCAAAAAGGCGATTCTCGCCTGTGCCGACTCCCGCGGCGGGCACGGGATCGATCTGCTGGTGAACATGCACAACACCGAGACCGCCGAGTATCTCGACACCGAAGCGACGGATGCCGACACGCTCAAACGGATGCGCCGTTTCGACGCGCTGCTGGCGGAAAAGACGAGCTTCGACCGCTCGACGCCGCTCACCGTGCGCCAGCTCGCCCCCGACGACACCAACAGCCTCTGGGGACAGCGGCAGATCCCGGTCCTGCTGATGGAGCAACGGATCTCGACGAGCAAGAAGCTGGGCCGGCGGCCGACGACGCAAGACCGCCTGGATTTCGGGAAGCAGCTCGTCGAGGCAATGGCGGAGGCGGTGCTATCCGGGTGATTTCGCGGACCGCGCGCGAATAGGAGGAACTAACCACAGAGACCACAGAGCACACAGAGAGAAATGCATGTTGATCCACAGTCCCTCATGTCGCTGCGCGACACCCGAGAGAATGAAAATGACCGGACGCCGGCTAACTTTTCTCGAACGACGGCGGCTATTTTCAGGACAGATTAAGCAGATTACGCAGATTTGTTTTTCTCTTAATCTGCGAAATCTGTGGATCGATATCTCCTGTCGTCCTTTGTGTTTCCTCCATGTCCTCTGTGCTCTCTGTGGTTAGTCCTCTTTGAGCCATCGTACATTGATCCCCTGGGCCAGCGGCAGCCGGGATTTGTTGCTATAATTCACGCAATGTTTGGCGACGGCTCGCTCACCCTCCGGGAGTTTGCGATGAAGGAACCTCTTCCTTTGGCCCGAATTCAGGAAGTGGTGTTGGCGTTTCTGCGCCGTCGCGAGGATGCGGTCCTGTTCGGCGCGCAGGCGGTTAACGCTTATGTGGACGAGCCGCGTATGACCCAGGACGTCGACATCCTTTCGACACGGGCGACGGAATTGGCGCAGGAGCTTCGCACTCATCTGGCTGACACGTTTGGGATTGCGGTTCGGATACGCGACGTGGCCTCCGGCCGCGGCTTCAGGATCTTCCAACTCCGGCAACCGAAGAACCGGCACCTGGTGGACCTCCGGCAGGTGGACGAGCTTCCGCCAACCCGCATTGTTGCCGAGATACGCGTTCCGGTTCCCGAGGAACTCATCGCCCAGAAGGTGATCAGCGCCTCGCGCCGCGGCGCCCAGCCCAAGGGCGATACCGACCGGCGTGATCTGAAGGTTCTGCTCCTGGCGTGCCCTCAACTCAAAACGGAAGCCGGGCCCGTGCTGGATCGCCTGAAGGCGAATCACGCCGACCAGCGCGCTTTGGGGGAGTGGAAAAACCTCGTCGCCACCGACATCGATGCTTCCGATTCCGATGAAGCCGAGGACTGGTAGGGCGGCACGGTGATTTCGCGGACCGCACGAATAGGAGGAAGTAACCACAGAGACCACTGAGCACACAGAGAGAAATGCGTGTTGATGCACAGATTTCGCAGATTACGCGGATTAGGAAAAAAGAAATCTGCGGAATCTGCGAAATCTGTGGATCGATATCTCCTGTGGTTCCTTGTTTGTTCTCCGTGTCCTCTGTGTTCTCTGTAGTTAGTCCTTTTTTTTGGGGGTCGGGGCGCGATGGTGCCGATAACGTGGTTATCGGACCATGAAGCGATGCCGCTATCTCATCCTGTACCTCATCTGCGGCTCGACCTTCCTGCACGCGGCGGAAGTCAGCCGCGTCCTCAAGACCCTGGACTTCGAGGAGCGGCGGCTCGGCAACAATGAATCGCTGCCGATGCATTGGGTGAAGCTTCAGGGGCCGGGGTTGCCGCACTATGTCAACGGGCAGCTTGCCACCGACCGGCATCGCAGCGGCGAATATTCCTTTCGCTTTGACCTGAACGGCGGCAGCCTCATTTATCGCTACGCTCCCGGCCAAGTCTCCGTGCAAACGGGGGCCCATTACCGGATCGACGCCTGGTGCCAGACTACGCCGCTCGCACATGCCCGGGCCCGGCTGTCGGCGTTCCTGGCCGATGCGGATGGGCACCGGATTCCCAATACGACGCAGCATTCCGAGCTGTACGCCGCGACGCAGGACAACCCCGATGCGTGGAAGAAGCTCAGCGTGGAAGTGACCGTTGATTCCTCCGCGGCGGCGTCGCTGGTGCTTGAACTTCAGTTGATTCAGCCCGAGTTGTACGTCGTTCCCAAGCCGGGGCCGACGCCGCTCTTTGAGCAGGACATTCACGGCAGCGCCTGGTGGGATGATGTCACGATCTCGCAGGTGCCGCAGGTTTCCATGCGGACGGGCCGGCCGGGAAATGTATTTGGCCGCAACGATCCGCTGCGGCTGGGGGTGTTCGTCAGCGACCGCTCGACCGACGACCTGGTTGCGCAGCTTTCGGTGCGGGATGCGGAGGATCGCGAGGTCTATCAGCGGACCGGACGTCCCGACGTGAGGCCGACCGAAGGCGACGCCGGGCCACGGGGAATGGTGCTGGAGTTGCCGGCGCTTCCGCCCGGATGGTATCAGGCACGGCTGAGCATCAGCGGCGAAGCGCGGTCGCTGGGTTCGCAATCGCTGGCGTTTGTGGTGTTGCCCGACAGTCTCGCCTCGGCGCCGCCGGATGGGCGTTTCGGGTTCATCGCAACCGACCTGCCGTTCCAGGCGTGGGAGCAGCTTCCGCAGGTGCTGCCGATGTTATCAGCGGGGCGCGTGAAGCTGGCGGTGTGGAGCGAACGCGGCGACGTCGAGCAGATCGACAGCGCCGCCTTCGACCGGCTGCTCGACCGTTTCTCGCAGATCGGCATCACGCCGACCGCATGCCTGACGCAACTTCCGCCCGCGGTCGCCGACCGGCTGGGGAAGAATGACTGGAAGCAGATTCTCCGGGTCCCGCCCGAAAGCTGGCGGTCGGACCTGGCCTTTTTGGTATCGCGCCACGCCAATCACCTGGACCGCTGGCAGCTCGGCGCCGACGGCAGCTCAGCGTTCGTGACCGATCCGAAGATGCGCGAGGTCTACCGGCGCGTGTTGAGCGAATTCTCGCAACTGATCGAGAAGCCGGACCTGGCGATGCCGTGGCCGGCGTGGTACGAGCTTTCGGGACAGCTCCCGGCGACGATCGCCCTCGATGTGCCGCCCTCGATTTTGCCCGAGCAACTGCCGCTCTATATCCGCGAGATCCGCGATCGTTCGGATCACAACCTTTCGCTCACCCTGGAGCTTCCGGACCGAGCCCGATACGGCCGGACAGTGCAGATTCGCGACCTGGCGCAGCGGCTGATTTACGCCATGGCGGCGGGCGCCGGGCGGATCGACCTGCCGCTGCCGTTCACGGCCTCCGAAGACCAGAGCGGCGTCATCCTCGAGCCGCAGGAACTGCTCCTGGTCATGCGCACGCTCATCGCGACGCTCAGCGGGGCGCAGTTCAAGGGGCGCGTGTCGATCGCCGAAGGGATCGAAGCGTTCCTGTTCGATCAGGCCGGCCGCGGAATCCTCGTGCTCTGGAACCGTGCGGACACAACCGAGAAGAAACAGCTCGCGCTGAACCTGGGCGAGCGGCCGGTGAGCCTCGACTTGTGGGGCAACGTCGCGCCGCTACCGCGGCCGCCGGGCGATCGACGGGGGCGCGTCGACGTGGGCATCGGATCGATGCCGATCTTCCTGGTCGACATCGACGGCCCGCAGGCGCAGCTCCGCGCCAGCGTCGCGATCGACCGACCGGCGATCGAATCCAGCTTCAAGCCCCACACCCGCCGTATCCGCTTCACCAACACCTATTCGCAGGCGCTCAGCGGCGCGCTGCATCTCAAAGCTCCGACCGGCTGGACCATCAACCCGCCCACCTTCAACTTCGCCCTCAACCCCGGCGAAACCTTCGAGCGCGAGCTGACGCTTCAGTTCCCCTACAACAGCGTCGCCGGGGCCAAGACGCTGGATTGCGAGTTCTATCTGGAGGGCCAGAACAATTCGCAATTCACTGTGCCGCTGGCGCTGCGCCTGGGTTTGTCCGATGTGGGAATGCAGACGATCGCCATGCGCGACGGCGCGGATGTGTTCGTCCAGCAAACCATCACCAACTATGGCGACGCCCCGATCAGCTACAACGCCTTTGCGATTTATCCGCAGCGAGCCCGCCAGGAGCGGCTGATCACCGAGCTCGCCCCCGGCGCCTCGACCATCCGCCGGTATCGTTTTGAAAACGCGCCGCGCACGGACGGCACAAAAGTGCGCGTCGGCCTCAAGGAGCTGTCGGGCACGAGAATCCTGAACGATGAGGTGCCGGTGCAGTAACGTTGGGAAGAAAAATAGGGTCGGGAGCTATTTTCCGGTCCGGGCGGTGCCATTCACCGGCGGCGAAGCATGCTGGGATGGTAACGCTCATGCTCGATATCATCGACCCGATGGGCGGATCACGTCGGCAGGTTGCGGAAAACGGTGAGCATTTGGACGCTCAGGGCTTGCTGCCAACGATTGCCATCGGAAAGGGCCGGGCGAAGAGGCACGAATTCTTTGGAGCTGGAATTCCCGAGGACGGCGAACAGACCGTCTTTGGCGAGCGATGCGAGCCAGGGATCGAGCGGCGGGGGCGTTGATTTGGAGAGACCGTCGGGCGTGATCACGAGCAGCCGGATCGGCTCGCGCCAGGGCTGGTCATTCAGCGGGTTGATCTGCACGAACGGGGGCAAGCCCGATTCTCGAAGCGAATTCTGATCCGGCGCGGCATCTGGAGGGACGACCCACGCGACGCTGCCGCGTTTGGAATCCCTGCAACCGGCGGCGAGCCAGCCGAGGGCCGCCGGGGCGTCCGCGCCGAGCTTCACGATGCCTCCCCGCGCGGGCCAGGTCCTGGCAAGGGCATACAGCGCGAAACCTTCGGCAGGATGCAGCACGGAGGGAAAATGGCGCATCGTTTCGTATGGCAACTGGAAGGCATCGACGCCGGAAATCTGCGTTTTGAGGTTTTCCACGAGCCGCTCGATCATGCGATCGGCCACCTGGCGGCGGTAGTCGGCGATCGCCTGGTTCAAGGTGCCGTCGCGTTCTTCGGGCAGGAGGTATTTGAAGGCGACGCGGCCACCCTGGAAGACGGCGCGGTCGAGGAACAGATCGGCGTGCCCGCCGGGGCGGAGGCGGTGCCGGATGAACGGCAGGTCGAGCTTGAGCACCTGTCCGAAGCGCGCTAGCTCGGTGCGGAACGTGCCGTCTTCCCCGGCGACCTGGCCGCGAAAGCGGGGGTCGACCGGGAATCCGCCGATCTGGCGAGCGGTCTCGGTCCGCATGAGCAGGTTGCCGGGCATGGTCGATTCCATCACGTCCTGCTGCCATGGCTCGACTTTTCGGTGCAGGTCGATGAGCAGGACCCGGCCCTGCACCGCGACAACCGAAGGCCCCGGGTCGAACAGCCTCAACGCGGGCTCGAGAAACCCGCGGGCCATCTCGTCGTCCACGTCGAGGAAGCAAATGAACTGGCCGCCGGCCAGGCGCAAGCCGGCGTTGCGGGCTGCGGCAGGACCCTGGTTCGGTTGCAAGATCACGCGGACGCGATCGGGATTGGCGCGCATCTCGTCTTGCGCGCGCCGCGCCGAATCATCCATCGAGCCGTCGTCAACGACAATCACCTCTGTCGGCACATCCTGCTCGAGAGCGCTGCGGGCGGCGCGCTCGATGAATCCGGCGCCGTTGAAGCAAGGGATGATGACGGAGACCAGCGGCATGATGAAATGTTAGCAACCTTGTGGCACAGCCGCCCCGGCTGTGTTCCGCCGGAGGCGGAAGAGCAATTAGCAATTCTAAGGTTCAATCTTCGACCTGCCGTCGAACATGACTCGACTGAGCTCGTCGAAGTCACCCGAGGGCGGCTGTGCCACATAAGCGGCGAGGAAAACCGCTCACCACTGCGCTTCTTCGAACGGGCTGGAGGGGGGCTTGATTTTGGGCTTGGGAAGCAGGTTCATGATGGCCTTGGCCATGCCGGCGTCGCCGGCGCCGCGGATTCGCTGGTTGAGCGGAGAACCCTTGATGAGCTTCACGTGCGAAAGGGAAAAACCCTCGCCTTTGCTGCCCAGGGCGACAAATCGTTCCTTGGTGAAAACCTGAGGCGTGAGCAGGTGGACGAACTCATCGGCGCGCCAGCGGTGCATCGGGTTGCCGCTGTCGTCGACCTGGATCAGCTCGGAACGCACTGGCGTTGTGAGGACGGCCACCGCTTCGGTCTGAGCGGCTTCGATCAGCGCGTCGATGTCGGAGTAAGGCACCAGCGGCCGGGCGCCGTCGTGCAGCAGGACGTGGGTCGTTTCGGGCGCGAGCTTTTGCGACACGGCGGCAATCTGGTCGGACCATTTGGGCCCGCCGGCAATCAGTTTGACGCCGGAAAAGCTCAGGTGCGGGCCGTACTTCCGTTTGGCTTCCTCGAGGTCGTCGGGGAGGACGATCACCTGAATTTGCTTGATCGGCTCGCGGTTGAGAAACAACTCGACGCAGCGGAGCAGGGCCTCGCGGCCGTCGATTTTGACGAACGCCCCGCCGGCCTCGGCGGCCTGGCCCATTGGGGCCGCGGTCAGGATGGCAACACTGAAAGTAGGCATCTTTGCATTCCCGTCGTACAGTTCAATCTACCGTATATAATCTGCCGCTGGAGAGGCAATGTCCAACAGCAAGCTCGTTGAAAAACAAGTCATCTACGACGGCTCGAAAGTTCGCCTCGAGCTGCATCACCTGGAAAATGAAGAGACGGGTCGGCGCTACAAGCGCGAGGTCGTGGTGCATCCCGGCGCCGTGACGATTCTGGGGTTGCTTGCCGACGGGAACGTGCTGCTGATCCGCAACCGGCGGTATGCGGTGGGGCAGATTCTGATCGAGCTGCCCGCCGGCACGCTGGAGAAGAACGAGGCCCCGATGAACTGTGCCGGCCGCGAGTTGCTGGAAGAAACGGGTTACCTGGCCGGGCGGCTCAAACCGATCGGCAGGTTCTTCACCTCGCCGGGAATCCTTAGCGAGAAGATGTACGCCTTTGCGGCCTACGATTTACAGAAGCAGAAGCCGGCGCTGGAAGAGGGAGAGGAGATTGAGGTGGAACCGACTTCCTTCGACGAGGCCCTCCAGATGATCCGCGACGGTAGAATCGCAGACGGCAAGACGATCGCCACGCTTCTGATGTATGATCGCTTTTACCGGAACACGGGTTCACCCGCCGCGCAGCAGGAGCAGTGACCGGTATGGGTTGGCAGGATCGCCCTTATTACCGAGATCAGGGGCCCTCACCGCGTAATCCGCTGATTTGGCTGTTTACCGGGTCGGTGCCATTGTTCACGGCGTTCGGCATCCGCGTGCGCATGCACGCGTCGATGCTGGTGCTGATCGTCATCGACGTGGTGTGGGGCCTGTTTCTTCGGGGAGTGTTCCTTCCCTACACCTTGACGTTCTGGTGCCTTTTGTTCGGCATCGTGCTGCTGCACGAGTTCGGGCATTGCTTTGCCGCCCGCTGGGTGGGAGGAGATGCGAACGAGATTTTGCTGTGGCCGCTGGGGGGGCTGGCGTTTGCGGACGCGCCGCGGCGGCCCTGGCCGCAGTTTGTCACCGTGGCCGGCGGTCCCGCGGTCAACCTCATCATTTGCGCCGTCACAGGATCAATCGCCTACGCGATCGGTTGGAGCAACGCGCACATTCTGGTGAACCCGCTTACGTACGAGCCGAGGATTCCGGCCCTCTTCACCCTCAACTACTACCTGTGGTGGACGTTCGCGATCAGTTGGGGCTTGTTTCTGTTCAACCTGCTGCCGATCTTTCCGATGGACGGCGGACGTCTGCTCCAGACACTGCTGTGGGTGAAAATCGGCTTCTACCGGGCGACGATGATCACCTGCATGGTCGGGATGGTCGGCTCGGCGCTGATGGTGGTTTACGGCATCTTCCACTTCGGCGCCTGGTTCGGGCTGATCCTGATATTCCTGGGGGCGAGTTGCTTTGTGACGTGCTTCCAGCAGCGTGCGCAGCTCAAGGCGGAAGGGCCGTGGGCGTTTGAGGAGGAGAATGCGGACTATAGCGCCGCGATGTGGCATCCGGACGACGATGAGGAGAGTCCGCGGAAGAAGCGCAGGCGGCTGAGCCGCCGGGCGGTGCGCAAGCTGCGGCGGCAGGCGCAGGCCGAGGAGGCCGAGCAGGGGCGGATCGACGCCATCCTGGCCAAGGTTTCGGCGCACGGGATGCAGAGCCTGAGCTGGCGGGAACGCCGGGCCCTGCGCAAGGCCACCGAGCGGCGCCGCCGCGAAGTCGAGATGTCGCGGGAATCGGATTGAACGCGATGAGCTTTCCGGTGGCAAGTGTGGCGAGGCTTCCCCTTCTGGTCTGACTTCGGCGAGCTCGGTCGAGCCGAGCCTGAGGCTCAACCTCAGGGTCGCCCGCCCGAGTGTCCTTCACTTTGTAGCTCGGTCCCTCGTCGCTCGGTCCCTTTGCTCATTTGTCATCAATCCCGTTGATCGCTTTCAGCTTGTGCTTGGTCGCGGGGTCGCTTTGGGAGTTGAGGGTCACGGTTACTTTGCCTTCGCGGCTGCGGGAAAATTCGTGAACGATCGCGCCGTCGGCGCCGATCAGTTGCACGGTTGCAACATCCGGCGTGAAGCGGAACGAGGCAAAGCCGTGCGTCGATCGGGAGAATGGGCCGCGGTTGTCGCGGAGCATCGGCTTGTTTCCGGCGCCGCCTCCACCTGCCACGACGAATGAGATCGGCCACTTGGGGATTTCCAGGTGCTGGAGCGTGTGCTCGTGGCCGCAGACGTAGAAGTCGACGCCGGCGTGCATGAACAGCGGGCCCCAGGTGGTCATGAGCACGCCGTTGTCCCCGTGGTTGCCGTTACCGAAGACGTCGTGATGAGCGCAGCAGATCAGCCACGGCGCGTGCGGCTTGCTCAGCTCCTCGCCGAGCCACCTGTTCTCGGCAGCCCAGTCCTGCTGAGTCATCAAGTTCGGCGGGGCGTCGCTGTCGAGCATCAGCACCGTCACCAGCGGTTTCTCGACCGGCAGGTCCAATCGATACCAGCGCGACGGAATCTTCAGCCGGGTATCCCGGCTGCGGGTATATTCCATTTCGATCTTCACGTCGCCGTTGCTATAGTCGTGATTGCCCATGACCGCATAGAACGGCACGTTCAGCCTCGCCGGGTCGTAGGTCTGCTCGAAGAAGCTCTGGATCTGCCCGTCCGCGACGCCACTGAGCTTCACGTAGAAATTATCGCCCAGCAGCAGTACGGCATCAGGCCGTTGCCCCGGCTCGGCCGCAAACTTCGCCATCGCCTCACCCACCTGCTTTCGCGCCGGCGAGTCGATGCCCCAGTCGCCGAGGGTCAGGAGTCGCAGCTCGCTGGATGTGGGGTTTGACCAGCAGAAATTCGAGCTCGAGAGAACCGCGGCCACCGATGCCAGCAGAATGCTGAACCGCATCGCTTCCTCATTTCGTGCAATGCAAAAAAGACGGCCGACGATAACTTCGCCGGCCGGCCTTTGTCTGTCAAATACGGAGTTTAATAGGCCTACAGAACCTGCCCGGCGTTCCGGTTCCGGCGTCGGCTCAGCAATACCAGGCCGACCAGCCCAACAACGGCAGCGGAACCGGGCTCCGGGGTAGCCACGGCGGTGCCATTGATAACCACGTTGTCAAAACGCCAGTTTCCAGAGTTATTGTTCAGGGCCGTGCCTTGGGTGCTGAGGCAATCTGCGCCAGTTGAGGCGTTTACCATTTCAATGCCGAAGTTCGGATCATTAGCGGCGGCTGGATCGGTAATTTGAGCGGTCAGGCCGGTAAACCAGTCCTGACCCGCCATAGCGTTGGTCAGGAGATTGTTGCTGACATACGAGCCCATTACCGTATTTGGCGAGGTGCTGTTGGTCAGGACGACCAGCCCGGCATCGGAACCCGAAAGCGTAATGGGTGTGTTTTTCCAAGTCGTGCCATCCGTGGTGTACTCGAGTTGAAGGTTTCCTTCACCCTGAGTGGTTGCGTACCAGTCGAAGCTGACATTGATCGCATTGTATCCAACCGTGCTGGTGGTAAAGACGGCGCCTTGTGTTCCAATCGGCGCCGAACTGGACCAGCCGTTTGCAGCGCCATTGGTTCCGGCCTGAGCGCGAACCCGCCAGATGTTGGTAGTATTGGCCACGGTGTTGTTGCCCGTGTCTGATGTTTTGCCCACGAGCACGTCATCTGTGGTGACGCCGACGTTCGGCGTGGCGTAGATGTTCATCCCGATGGAGCTTGCGGTGCCAACGCCGGTGGATGGAGCCGGGCTATTGTTACCGGCGACCGTGTTATTCTCAAAGTTCCAGCCGGCGATGACCTGCGCGGCGGCTTGCTGCGAAGTGAAATGTACTCCGAGAGCGGCGACGGCGACACCGGCAGCGACCAAAAGCTTACGCTTCTTCATGTTGCAAATCTCCCTTCCATTTGGCCCGGACATTATTCTGAATTCTGACGGGCCGGAACACGTGTTTGTGGGAATAGAGTTGAGGTGAAAACCAGCCCTGCGCCGACTCTCCCTTCCCAACACTCGCCAGTACGAGAGGGGTCTCCCATCCCTGCCCGAGTGCGGGGGATTCTCGCCAGCCGTATTAACTCTGAATGAAGAGTTCGCTGGCCAATCGTTAACAGTGCCGGGCCGCTGGCTTGGTATCAACGAGGGCCGTGCTGATTTACGGGCGCGATCTTAACCGGAAGTTTTTTTAAACTTAGCGCATCCTAGTTTATCTCTTCATGTTGATCCGCAGGATATTGCTTCACTTGTGGAAGGGCTCCACATCTGATCTGGGAGACGGGCAAACATGAAAACGGAACGGAATCGGGGCCAGGGTTTCACCCTGGTCGAGTTGTTGGTCGTTATCGGAATTATCACACTGTTGATCTCAATCCTTCTGCCGGCGCTGCAACGGGCCCGGCTCCATGCACAGGAAGTCAAGTGCCAGAGCAATATGCGGCAGCTTGGACTGGGCTTCATCCAGTACTGTGATGCCAATAAGGGGCTGGTTCCCCTGGACGGGGGCAACGGCACGACAGCGCAGCCGGTCACGGAGTACACCACCGGAACCGGCGGCAACGGGTTTGGCACGTGGGACAATCCCGGCATGTGGTGGAACGCCTGCCTCTTCTATGCCGGCTCGCCCACTATGTACGAACAACAAATCAATAACTCGTTGCCCGGACCGGGCGGCAACGGGTTGATGGTTTGCCCCACTGCTACGCAGGGTATCGCTACGCAGTCAGACATTGGCGCCGGCGTGACCACGCCTGACGGCTTCTTCATGCTTCACGGGGCGCCGTCTGGCGGCGCTGGCCATGGCGACCAGGTTCTTCCGACCTACTGCTGCTACGTCATCAATTCCAAGTTGAACGCCACGCACCCGGTCCAGAGGCTCTCGCAGTTCACGTTCAATCAGACCGCGCTCATTGTCGAGAAGCGGATGGCGGCCAACGAGATCCCCACGACCGACTCCAACTACACCAAGTCGCTGGGCCAGTTGAAGGCGGAATGGAAGCGTTTTGCCGGCCGTCACCGCAATGGCGGGTTCATCTGCTTCATCGACGGACATGTCGAGTGGTTCACCGTGGCGCAATTGGAAACGCCCTACAAGACGACGCCGGTGCTGGATTACAACGACCCCGCGGTCGTGGTCTGGGATCCTTTCGGCCCGGAGAACTGATTTCCAGCCCCAGAGAGATGGGCTGGGCCGAAGCCATTCTCGCTGAGCGCGATAGCTGCTGCATGCATTGGCAGCTTGTCACAGGCGACGGCGATGTTGTGGATCGCCAGCGCCAGGGCGCGGTCGCCGGTGCGAAGCTCCCGCTCAAACCCCAGTCCCGCGTGGAAGTATCGCAAGGCTTCCTCGAAGCGCCTTTCCCGCCGCGCCGCCAGGTGATTGGCGGCCAGGGCGCGAAGCTCGGCGCGTTCGGAGGGGTCGTCGAAGCCGGCGGGAACCAAACCAAAAAAATGCTTACCCGAAGTCTCCGTCGCGGTCCGGCGGTTGCTTGAATCAAATCGGCGACATACGTCGAGATGATTTTTGATTGCAAATGATGGGGGCCGGCGGCATCATTCGAGCGGCGTTTTTAGAATGTTGGTCGCGACGGAGCACGATATAATGGAGGCGGAGCGGCTCATCCCACCATGGCCTACATTATTTACCATTACAAAGACGAGGAAGTGGGCCGGCTGAAGCTGGAAGGGCCGGTGCTGGTGGGGCGGTCGCCCGAGTGTTCGGTTTCGATCCGGGATGTGCTGCTGAGCCGGGTGCATTGCCAGATCGAGCCAGCCGATGAGGGCGGTTGGGCCCTTTCCGACCTGGGCAGCAAGAACGGGACACGCATCGCGGGAAACGTGATTACACGCCACGTGCTCCAGGAGGGGGACGTGGTGCGGATGGGCAAGAGCACGCTCCGCTTTTTCCAGGGCGCGTTCGTGCCGGCGACGGCCAAGCCCAAGCCGGCGTCGCAACGGCCGGCCGATCCGTTCGAGGCGCTGTCGGGGACGGTCAGCGCCTTCGAGTTTCAGCCGCGGGGGCCGATCCGCAAGACCGACAAGCTTCCCACGCCCAAGCCCGGCCCGCAGGAGCCGGCCAGCTTCGAGAGCAAGGAAGTGCGCGGGCTGGTGACGGAGCTGGTTTCCAGCTCATGGGATTCGATCTATGAGGAGGCCAAGCGCGGCCAGGCGGAGGCGCCGCAGTCGCCGCTCATCGACGCCGTGCGGCGAAGGCGGGCCCGCGATCCGCACGTCGATCTGGCCCTTCAGGTCCGCCACGATCAGGAAAAGCTGTCGCCCGAGAAAAGCGCACCGCTTCCGGGCGTGCTGGAAGCGCCGAAGAAACCGGGGAGGCTAAGGGCGTTTTTCCGGCGGCTGGGGATGCTGTTCTAGCCCGATTACTCATCGGGGGAATCTCACGCAGAGCCGCAGAGGCGCGGAGATTCGGGGTAAAGAAGGACTCCTTTGGACAAGCAGGGCCGCAATTCATTGTTCTCAGCGTCTCTGCGTGAGAGTGAACGTTTGCAATCGCATCAGGTAAATTGAGAATCCGCAGCCACGATGAAAATCGTGCACGTGATCACGCGGCTGATCGTGGGCGGGGCGCAGGAGAACACGCTGATCTCTTGCGAGGGGCAGCACGACCGCGGGCATGAAGTGACGCTGATCACCGGGCCGCCCATGGGGCCGGAGGGTTCGCTCCTGGAGCGGGCGAACTCCTACGGATATCGCGTCGAAGTGCTGGATTCGATGCGGCGGGCGATCTTGCCGGGCAGGGACTATGTCACCTACCGGACGCTCGTGCGGCGGTTCAGGGAACTGAAGCCGGACGTCGTTCACACGCACAGCAGCAAGGCGGGGATCATCGGCCGGTGGGCGGCGGCACAAGCCGGTGTTCCGGTCATCGTGCACACGATCCATGGGCTTGCATTTACCGCGTCCACCTCGACGCTGGTCAACGGATTTTACAAGCTGATGGAGCGATGGACGGCGCCCAGGACGACGCGAATCGTCTGCGTCGCCGACGCGATGCGCGAGCAGTCATTGGCGGCGGGCATCGGCCGGCCCGAGCAGTACGTCACGGTTTACAGCGGGATGGAGACCAAGCCGTTTCTCGATCCGCCCGTGGCACGAGCCGAGGTCCGGCGGCAACTGGGGCTGCGCGAAAACGACATCGTGATCGGCGCGATCGCGCGGTTGTTTTATCTCAAGGGCCACGACGACTTGCTGGAGCTGGCCCCTGAGCTTCGCCGGCGATTCGCGGACGTGCGGTTTCTCTGGGTGGGCGACGGGCTGCTGCGCGAACAGTTCGAGGAGCGAATGAAACAGATGGGACTGCGCGAGCGGTTCGTGCTGACCGGGGTGGTGCCGCCGGGTCGAATTCCGGAATTGACCGGCGCCATGGACATCCTGGTTCATCCGTCGCGACGCGAAGGCCTGGCGCGGGCGCTGCCGCAGGGATCGCTGGCGGGCAAGCCGGTTGTGACTTACGACGTCGACGGGAATCGCGAGGCGCTGATCGAGGGCAAGACGGGATTCGCCGTGCCGGCATTCGACAAACAGCGGCTGGCCGCGGCGATCGAGAAATTGCTGGCCGATCCCGCCCTGCGGCAGCGCATGGGCGAGGCGGGGCGGGAGTTCGCGCTGTCGAGATTTGATGCGCAGGTGATGGTCCAGGCGCTGGAACGGATTTATCAACAGGCTCGCAGTCTCTCCCCCTCTCCCTCCGGCCTTCGGCTCTGAGGCTCCCTTCGGGTCTGAGCTCGAGGATCAGCCCCAGAGTCGAAGACAGGCTCGAAGAGGAGGGGTTTGGGGTGAGGGCATTGGCGAGGCGCGCTTGGGTCCACCGCAATGCCTCGTGCAGAAACGACGTTCACACGCACGTGCCGTGGGGCTAGATTCTGGCGGTGGTCGCTTGAGCGACCATGTCTTTGCCACCGGGGATCAGGACATGGTCGCTGAAGCGACCACGCGGGGGCGATGGAGATGGCATGAAAAATGGGAAGAAGAGGGCGCCGGCGCCGCGGGACCACGCTTATCCGCGGCCGCAAATGCAGCGCGAGCAATGGATCTCGCTGAATGGGGCGTGGGATTTCGCGATAGACGCGGCGGACCAAATCGATCAGTTCGAGGACGTGAAGTGGGATCGGACGATTCAGGTTCCGTTCGCACCCGAAACGCCGCTCAGCGGCGTCGGGGAAACCGGGCTGTACAAGGCGGTATGGTATCGGCGGCAGTTTAAAACGCCTCCGCGTGAGCCTGGTCAGCGATTACTCCTGCACTTTGGCGCGGTGGATTACGAGGCGACTGTCTGGCTGAACGGCAAGCTGGCCGTGCGACACGAGGGCGGATACACACCGTTCTTTGCCGATGTGACCGATCTCCTGAACGAGTCAAATCCGCAGCTTCTGGTGGTTCGTGCCCAGGACGATCCTGAGGACCTGGCCAAGCCGCGCGGCAAACAGGATTGGCAGGCCGACCCGCACTCCATCTGGTATTACCGCACGACCGGAATCTGGCAGACGGTCTGGCTCGAGATCGTGCCGGAGACCTATCTCTCAGGCATTCGATGGGACCCGGACTCTCGGCGCTGGGAAATCGGGCTCGAGGCCCGGCTCGGCGGACGCGGCCGGCACGACTTGTCGTTGCACGTGAAGCTTTCGCAGGACAATCGCGTGCTGGCGGACGACAACTACTCATTCAACTCCGACGAGGTGGCCCGGCGGATCACCATTGCAGATCCGGGCATCGACGACTATCGCAATCAGATGCTCTGGTCGCCGGAATCTCCGAAACTGATCGATGCACTGATCGAGCTGAAGGACGCTCAGGGCAACGTCGTGGACCGCGTCACCAGCTACACCGCCATCCGGTCGATGGCGCTTCTGGGCGATCGCTTCGTGCTCAACGGCAAACCCTACCGGCTCTACTTTGCCCTCGATCAGGGCTATTGGGCGGACGGCGGCATGACCGCGCCGGATGACGACGCCTTTCGACGCGATGTCGAGCTGGCCAAGGCGATGGGTTTCAACGGCGTCCGCATGCACCAGAAAATCGAGAACCCGCGATTTCTCTATTGGGCCGATCGATTGGGCTTACTGGTGTGGGAAGAGATGCCCAGCGCCTATCGGTTTAGCCGCCAAACGGTGCGGTGCCTGACGCGGCAATGGACGGAGGCCATCGAACGGGACATCAGTCATCCCTGCATCATGGCGTGGGTGCCGTTCAACGAATCGTGGGGGGTTCCCGATCTGCCGGACAGCCAGGCGCAACGGAATCTCGTTCAGGCGTTGTATCATCTGACAAAAACCCTGGACCCGACGCGTGCAGTCATTGGCAATGATGGGTGGGAGGCGGTGTCGACCGACGTCGTCACGATCCACGACTATGATTCCGACCCCGAGCGGCTGGCCCGGCGTTACGCCGGCAGCGGCGACAGCGTGGCAAACCTGTTGCGCGACGAGCGGCCGGGGCACAAACTCCTCACCCTGTCCGAATTCCAATATGCCAACCAGCCGATCGTGCTGTCGGAGTTTGGCGGGATCGCGTTCTCCAGGGACCGGTCGCGCACCTGGGGATACAGCCGCGTGGAAAATGCCCGGGAGTTCGCCGGGATGTACTACCGGCTATGCAGCGCGGTGAGATCGTCGACGTTGCTGGGCGGTTTCTGCTACACGCAGTTTGCCGACACGTATCAGGAGGCCAACGGTTTGCTTTACATGGATCGCACGCCCAAGTTCCCGCTGGAACAGATCGCGATCGCCACCCGCGGGGAGCGCTCGCCCAAGGACTTTGAGGTTTCGGCGAGCTGGCGCGGAGCAGTCATGGGAACCCAGCGGCGAGGTGGCGTGAGGCGAAAAGCGTCTGTCGATCGTTAGCAAATCCGCTCGACGATTCTTTGGCTGGACGGAGCCTATCGAGGTGCGGCCTTTCCCCCCTCTCCCTCCGGTAGAGGGCTGGGGTGAGGGGAAATCGGAGGCGCCTCCCCTACGGCCCTCACCCCAACCCCCCCAACCCTCTCCCTCCGGGAGAGAGGAAAGCCTGCACCCGTCACACCACTTTCACCTTGTCGAGATTCTTCATCGGTGGGGGATATTTCAGGTCGAGCTTCTGGAGGTGGCGGACGATCGTGTCGGAGATGACGTAGTTGCGATACCACTTGTGATCGGACGGGACGACATACCACGGGGCATAATCGGTCGAGCAGCGGCTGAGCGCATCCTCATAGGCTTCCATGTAATCGTCCCAGCGTTTGCGTTCTTTGAGGTCGCTGGGGCTGAACTTCCAGTTTTTGGATGGATCGTCGAGCCGCTTCTCCATGCGACGTTTCTGCTCGTCGTAGGAAATATGCAGGAAGAATTTG
Organism: Tepidisphaeraceae bacterium; assembly: GCA_035483795.1. GTDB lineage: Bacteria > Planctomycetota > Phycisphaerae > Tepidisphaerales > Tepidisphaeraceae > DASXMX01. Next base: position 17,371 of record DATHPP010000310.1, read on the forward strand.
ATGATGACGGTGTTCTCGTCGGCCAGACACTTCTCGAAGTGATTGATGTGATTGTACCGCTTGTGCCAGACTTTTTCGGGCACGAGATCCCTTACGCGCTCGACCAGAACGCTTTCGTACTGTGAGCGGTTGAAGATTCCGATCATCCCCTTGGCTGGTGTGGCCTTGTGGACGCGCCAGAGAAAATCGTGTGCCAGCTCCTGCGGCGTCGGGACCTTGAAGCTGGTGACGGAGCAACCCTGCGGGTTGACGCCGCTGAAGACGTGCTTGATGGCGCCGTCTTTTCCGCCGGCGTCCATCGCCTGCAAGACGATCAGCACGGCGTACTGCCCCTGGGCGTAGAGCACGTCCTGGAGCTTGACCAGCGTCTCGAGGTGCGCACGCGTCGGTTTACGAGCTTCGTCCTTCTCCTTGAAATCGGCGGTGTCGTCGGTGGGGAATTCGGAGAGCTTGATTTTCTTGCCGGGTTTGACGAGGTAGGGCGACTCGACCATCCGGCAGATTATGCCCGCGCGGCGGTCCGCGGTCTACGCGAAGAACGATTTGCATAATTTTCCCGCCAGCGGTGCAATTGCAGACTCGCGAGTAAGCCATCATTCGGGAGGGCGAGGCTCGGGCCAAGCCGCATGTTTCCGCGTCCGCAAGCCTCGGCTCGGCAGGTGCCTCGCCCTCCCAACTGCGATGGCCCTGTTTTCGCGGGACCCGATCCATGTCGATCCTTTGAAGCGGCCCAGATTGCCGATACGATCATGGCTTCCAATGCGCGCGTCGGTCGAGTCGAAACATCGGGGGCTGCCGTTGTCGGCCAAGGCACGCCGCACGAAGGAAGCGCCGATCAGCTACCTGATCGCGATGGCGATGCGCGATCCGGGGCTGATCAATCTGGCGGCGGGGCTGGTGGACCCGCTCACGCTTCCGGTGGAAGCGTGCAAACAGATCACAAGCCGGATTCTGTCCGATAGCGGTCGCGGCCGGGCCGCGTTGCAATATGACACGACGCTCGGACTGGCGGAGCTTCGGCGCGAGGCGCTGCGACGGATCGAAAAGCTCGAGGGGCAGCCCGCCGGTTCGATGGGCTTCACCGCCGACCAGATCGTCGTCACCACCGGCTCGCAGCAGGCCCTGTACCTCGTCGGCGACGTGCTGGTCGATCCCGGCGACATCGTCATTGCCGCCCGCCCGAGCTATTTCGTCTTCACCGGCGCGCTGGATTCGCTGGGCGCGACGATCCTGAGCGTGCCGATGGACGACGACGGCATGGACGTCGAGGCGGTCGCGCGACTTCTGGGGACGCTCGAGCATGAGGGGAAGCTCGGACGGGTAAAGTTCATTTACTGCACGAGCTATTACCAGAACCCGACCGGCCTGACGCTCTCGGCGGAACGCCGGCCCAGGCTGCTGGAGATCGTCAAACACTTCAGCCGCGATCACCGCATTCTGGTCCTGGAAGACGCGGCGTATCGCGAGCTTCGCTACGACGGGCCGGCGCACCGCTCGATCAAATCGTACGATCCGGAAAACCTGTACACAGTTCTCAGCCAGACCTTGAGCAAGCCGTTCGCGCCCGGATTGAAGGTGGGATACAGCGTGATGCCGGTCGATCTGCTGCACGCAGTCCTGCATCAGAAGGGCAGTCACGATTTTGGCTCGTCGAGTTTGACGCAGCACGTGGCGCTGGAAGCGTTTCGCGACGGCAGCTACGAGAAGCAGGTGGAACTGCTGTGCGGGCGCTACCGCACCAAACGCGACACGGTGCTGTCGGCGCTCTCGCGTTTCATGCCGCGGCATCCCGAGATTCACTGGACGCACCCGGGCGGCGGGTTGTATGTCTGGGTCACGCTGCCTCGGTCGATCAACACCTCGCGGGTCGGCGCCATGTTCGGGATGTGCGTCGACCGGGGCGTGCTTTACGTGCCTGGCGAATACTGCTTCCAGGCGGATGAAAACGGGTTCGTGCCCGAAAACCAGCTGCGCCTGAGCTACGGCCAGGTGGCGCCCGAGCAGATCGAGCCGGGGATCGAGCGGCTGGCATCGGTGGTAAAGCAACTGCTGGACGGGGACAAATCCAGCTCGACGTCATAATGGGCCGTACGCTTTTCTGGTACATCTTCAAAGACCTGGTGAAGATCTTCGTGATGGCCAACGGCGCGTTGGCCGGGATCATGAGCTTCGGGGGGCTTTTGCGCCCGCTCACGCATCAGGGGCTCGACGCCGGGCAGGTCGGCAAGCTGCTGGGGTATTTCAACCTGGCGATGCTGACTTATTCGCTGCCGATCGCCGCGCTGTTTGCGACGACCGTGGTCTATGGAAGGCTCTCGGCGGACAACGAACTGACCGCCTGCCGCGCCGGGGGCCTGAGCTACCTTAGCGTGACACTGCCGGCGTTCGTGCTGGGAATCCTGGTTGCCATCCTCAGCCTCGTGTTCCTCTGTTTTGTGGTGCCGGTCTACACGCTCAAGGCCGAGCAGACGCTTTACTCGAATATGGCCAAGCTGATCGCCGGAAGCATTCAGCGCACCCACCAGATCAGCCTCGGGCCCGGCGTCGCCATCTTCGCCCAGGACGCCTACATCCCCCCCGAAAGCGGAAAGCATGGGCAGCAGATCGTCGTGCTCAAGGGCCCGACGATCGAAACCATCGTGCGGCCCATCAAGGAGGACCGCACTTACCGCATCCCCAAGGATTTCTACACCGCCAGCGAAGCCGTGCTCTATATCGAGCAGCGCGAGCGCGGCGAGCAGCGCGGCACCGGCCGCGTTTTCATGACCGTGCGCCTCATCGATGGGATGAAATTCCCGCGCGAGTTCGAGAGCGGCGTCGAAGCCGGGGTCGAATACACCGAATATGGTCCCATGGAAATGGACTCCCCGATCCGCGAGGACACCAAGTTCATGGACGTCTGGCGGCTCAAGAAGCTCTATCACGATCCGTCGCAGGGGGCCAAGGTGAAGCAGATCCTGAGCGACCTGGTGTGGCGCGATCAGCAGGCGTACATCGCCGACCAGATCGCCGGCGAGCTCAACGGCCCGGGACAGGTGGCCTTTCATCTTTCCGACGGCGAGACCGACCTGCTCAAGCGGGACGTGAACTCTCCGCTGGCGCTGTCGCGCGGCGGCGGGGTGGTGATTCCGCCGGCCCCGCCGGTCGTGCAGGCTTCGGCATGGGTTGCGGCACAGGCGTCGGCCGACGCCCTGGCGGCATCCAGCGGCGTGCCGTCTCTGCTCGTGCTGCCGATGGCGCAGGCGTCGGACTCGCATCCGATCAGCTTCGAGCATCAGGCAGGCAGCGCCCCGCCGACCCTCACCCGGGCCCGCGAGGCGCGAATCCAGATCCGCCAGACCGGTGAGCCCGAGACGATCCGCGTGAGCATCGAGCTGCTCGACGTGGTGCGCCGGATCGGCTCGGATGAATTCGCCCGCAACAGCGAGCCGGAGAACCTGGACGTGCCGCTGGGCGCCGGGGCGCGCAAGGTCGCCGACCGCGATGTGGGCTTCTACGCCCGAACCGACCGCGACCCCATCGACCGCCGGCGCATCGGCCGCGAGGTGGTCATCCTCTCGAACCAGATCCTGGCCGAGAGCAACAGCCGCGTCTCTTTTGCCATCAGTTGCCTCGTGTTGGTGATGGTCGGCTCGGCGCTGGGCATGATGTTCCGCAGCGGCAACTTTCTCAGCGCCTTTGCCATCAGCTTCATCCCGGCCCTGATGACGATCACGCTCATCGTCGCCGGCCAGCGCGTCTCAGGAAACCTCCCCGACGAGCTGAAGACCGATATCGCCCACTACATCAACAGCCCGCTCAAGCTGGGCCTGGGTTTGGTCTGGGCGGGGAATTGTGTGAACTTTGTGCTGGCGGTGATTCTGTTGGGGAGGTTGCAACGGAAATGAGGATCATCGACCGCTACGTCATCCTCAGCTTCCTGCGCAACTACGTCATCAGCTTCGTGGTGCTGGTGGGGATGTACGTGGTGATGGACATGGTCTTTAACTTCAATCACCTGGTGGACGTGCAGACGGGGACGGGCGGGGCGACGCCTTCGGTGCTGTCGGCGCTGTACGACATTTTCGATTACTACTTTTACCAGTGCTTTCTGATCTTCGTGCACCTGTCCGGCGTGATTCCGGTGGTGGCGGCGGCGTTCACGCTGATGCGGCTGAGCCGGTTCAACGAGCTGACGGCGATGCTCGCCGCCGGCATGCCGCTGCTGCGCGTTGCGGCGCCGATTATCCTGGTCGCGGTCGTGCTCAACGGGCTCCTGCTGGTCGATCAGGAAGTGGTGATCCCGCTGATGATTCCCAAGCTCACCCGCGAGCACGATGAAGTACACCGGGTGGCGCGGACGTATTATTCGATCGAAGCGATGCAGGACGCGACCGGCGGGCTGGTCTACGCCGCTCGTTACTTTCCCAATCCGACGGACAAATCACCCTACATGCTCGCCCTCGACGTGATCCAGCGCCAGCCGCAGGACCGGGTCGTTGACGGCGCGACGCAGACCCTGATGGTCCCGACCGGCCACCTCCAGGCCGATGAAGCGCACTGGGACCCGGAGGCTCAGCAGTGGGTTCTGATCAACGGGCGCCGCGTCACGGGGCTGCTCAGCGACCGCGTGTCCGCCCCGCAGCCGACGGCCAATTACAAGACCAACGTCACGCCCGAAGAGATCGCGCTGTACCGCAGCGGAAACTTCGTCGAGCTGCTGCCGACGTCGCGCATCGACCAGCTTCTGGACCGCCCCAATCTCTACGGCAAGCTCGATTTGCTTCGGGTGAAGCATTGGCGCTTCACCCAGCCGCTCATGAACGTCGTGCTGCTGCTGCTGGCGATCCCCTGTGTGCTGACCCGCGAACCGGGCACGCTCAAAACCGCGGCGACGAAGACCCTGGTGCTGATCGGCGTCGCGATGGGCGCGGTCTTCCTGTTCCATCAAATGGCCGGGCAGGTGCCTCCGATTCTCAACTCGCGGCCTTCGGGGGCGAATACCTGGGCGATGCTCATGGCCTGGGGGCCGATTTTCATTTTCGGCCCGATCAGCGTGTTTTTATTGGACCGGGTAAAAACGTGATCCGGTAGGCAGTGGGTGGTAGGCAGTAGGCAGAAAGTGCAGCGAGGACGTTGCCGCATCATCTACTGCCTTCTGCCTACCGCCTACTGTTTTCCATTTGCCCCCACCCCGGCTGAATCGTAGATCAAGAGCGTCAGGTTAACGTGTCCTGTTGAGCACTGTGAGGTGATCGGCAGGAGACCTGACGCGACGCTCCCCTTCCCACTTTCTGGCGATGCCGGCCGTGCCCACACCACGGCCGGCATTTTTATTTTGCGACAGGCCCGGCTCGCTTGGCCCGAATCGCGGCGATTGCGGAAAATCAGGCATGAACCGATCCGCTTTCCCGGTTTCACAGGTCTGCGACTTCCACGGATTTCGATTGACCGCCGCTCGTCAAAGTCGTATCTTCAAGCCGTTACATTTCGGTGCAGTTTCGGGGGCATTTCGAGGTCAACAGCTAAGACGGAGAGTCAGACATATTTGCGCGGCAGCCGGTGCTTGACAGCACGGTGCTTCAACCGAACAGTGCGGCGATGAGGTTGCTGGCGCCGGCGAAAATCAATCTTCATCTTCGCGTCGGTCCTCCGCGAGCGGATGGCTTTCACCCGCTGCTGTCGTGGATGGCGACGGTTGGGCTCTTTGACACGTTGGTCCTGGAAGAGGCCGCGGCGCAGGCCGATCCGGTTGTGCTGGCCTGTGACAACCCTGATCTGCCGTGCGACGAGCGGAACCTGGTGATGCGCATCGCCCGCGCATGGCAGGAACAGATGGGCTTGGCGCCGACGGCGCCGGTGTGGATCGATTTGCGGAAGCAGATCCCGATGGGAGCAGGGCTCGGAGGAGGTAGTTCGGACGGCGCCCGTGCACTGATGGGCCTGAACCGGCTGTGGAGGACGGCGAGGGCGGCGAATGACCTCTCGGCATTCGCCGCCCGTTTTGGATCCGACCTGCCGTTCTTTTTTCATGGCCCCAGCAGCGTCTGCCAGGGACGCGGTGAAATAGTCGCGCCGGTCGCTCGACCAAAGGCGTGTTGGGCCGTGCTGGTGTTGCCCGAGTTGTCGATGCCGACGCCTCAGGTTTATCGCCGGTTCGACCAGATGGGTCTCGGCCGCCAGTCCGACATTGAGGTTCCACCGCCATGGGACCGCTGGGCGCTTCTGGACAGTGAGGAACTCATGCCTTGCCTCGTCAATGATCTGGAACAACCGGCATTCGACATCGCGCCGGCGCTGGGATCGTTGCGCGGCCGAATCGAAGACAAAATTGGCCGTCCGGTGCGGATGAGCGGCAGCGGGAGCAGCCTGTTTACGCTGTTCGATCATCGCGAGCAGGCCAGTGAAGCGGCGCAGCGCGTCGGCGGTGACGAGCGCGAGAAAGTCTGCGTTGTCGAAGTGGCGCCGCGAGTCGACGATGACCTTAACACGGAATTGACGGACCAGTAAAAGTGGTGTTACGCGAGGGGAATTGGGAAGCCGCGGACATGGACGCGGTACAGAGTATCGTAGGATTTTGGTTTGAGATAACGTGCCCCTGACGCAAGCGACGGGCCCGTCGGCCGATACGGCCGCACGTCTGACGGGAATTCGCCGAACGCTTCCAGGGTTTTACATATCACCTTTGTCGCACAACCGGGAGGTGCACCATGCATCTGACGGAAGTTCGGATCAATCTCTGCACGGGGCGGGGGAGCCGTCTCAAGGCCTTCTGCTCTCTCACTTTTGACGGGACCTTTGTCGTCCGGGACGTCAAGTTGATCGACGGCAATGAGGGGCTCTTCCTGGCAATGCCCTCGCGTAAGCTCTGCGACCATTGCCCGGGGTGCTCGGAAAAGAACCACCTGCGCGCCCGCTATTGCAGCAACTGTGGCCGCCGGCTTAATGAAGATCGATACCAGAACCATCGCAGCGGCAATGGCCAAAACCGCCTGAAGCTGCATGCGGATATCGCGCACCCCATTAACGCCGAATGCCGCCAGCAGATCGAAAAATCAGTCTTCCAGGCCTATTACCGCGAACTGGAACGCAGCAAACAGCCCGGCTATATCCCTCCCAGCCTTGACGGGGAGGATTTTGATATTTACGATGAAAGTCTTGCCCATGTGCATCAGGCCGCGCACCAGCCGCAGTCTGAGCTGCGTGCGATCGGAACAGCATAAGTGCCGCATCGCGATTGGGCGGTTGGTTTGAAGAGTCCAATGGAGACGAAGGCACTACCCTCGCCCATCGTCCTTACGGTGGTCGTACGATAGGCCGGAACTCCCGGTGATTTCCCATCTCGGCACCGAGATCGGAGGTCCTCGGGAACCGGCCCACCCCATCGTGCGACCCTAATTTCTCCCGCGTCCCAATAACCAGATATTCGTTGAAGGCCCGCCGGCACCCCTGTACATTGACCGGCATTAAGTCAGGAACAACACCGATGTCCACCATTCAAACCGAGTCCAAGTCCGCAACTGCCCCCGCCGCCGACAAGGCCAAGCCCAAATACAAAGGGAAGACCGGCGGGCAGATCTTCCATGAAATGCTCGTTCAGCAGCATAAGGTCGAGTTGATGTTCGGTTATCCGGGCGGAGCGATCCTCCCGGTCTTCGATCAGCTCTACAAATCCCCGGCCAAGTTCATCCTGAACCGCCACGAGCAGGGCTCCGGCCACTGCGCCGATGGCTACGCCCGTGCCACTGGCAAGCCCGGCGTTGCCGTCGTCACCAGCGGACCCGGCGCCACCAATACCGTCACGCCGCTCGCCACCGCCCTCATGGATTCGGTGCCGATCCTCGTTTTCAGCGGGCAGGTCGCCACCAAGGTGATCGGCAACGATGCCTTCCAGGAAGCCGACGTCACCGGCATCACCCGCCCGTGTACCAAGTGGAATTACCTGGTGAAGGACGTGCGCGAGCTGCCGCGGATCATCAACGAGGCCTTCACCATCGCCACCAGCGGCCGGCCCGGGCCGGTGCTCGTTGATTTGCCCAAGGACGTGACCACCGCCGTGTGTACGGAGGAAGTGAATGACGAGCCGCGCGATCACGTCGTCAATCGTCGCAAGCAGTTGTTCACTCATCCGCAGCACGCCCACCAGGCCGAGCAGGCCGCCGAGCTGATCAACAAGTCTGAAAAGCCGGTCCTGTACGTCGGCGGCGGCGCTATCATCGCCGGCGCCCACGACGCGCTGCGCAAAATCGCCAATACCGCCAACATCCCCGTGACCACCACGCTCCTGGGCCTGGGCGCGTATGACGAGCACGATCCCAAAAGCCTCTACATGCTCGGCATGCACGGCAGCGCCTACGCCAACTACGCCGTCCAGGAATGCGACTGCCTCATCGCCGTCGGCGCCCGCTTCGACGACCGCGTGACCGGCAACCTCGCCACCTTCGCCCCGCACGCCAAGATCATCCACATCGACATCGACCCCAGCTCGATCAGCAAGAACGTCGACGTCGATGTCGCCGTGATCGGCGACGCCCGCCACAGCCTCGAATTGATGCTCCCGCACATGGAGCACCGCGACCGCAGGGAATGGTTCGTTCAGATCAAGGCGTGGAAGGAGCGATATCCGTTCAAGTATTTCGACGACAGCAACAAAGCCAAGCCGCAGTACGTGATCGAGGAATTGCACCGCCTGACCAACGGCGAAGCGATCATCACCACCGGCGTCGGCCAGCACCAGATGTGGGCCGCCCAGTTCTACCGCTGGCGCTTCCCCCGCCAGATGATCACGTCCGGCGGACTCGGGACCATGGGCTACGGTCTGCCCAGCGCCATGGGCGCCGCCCTCGGCTCGCCCGGCAAGCTCGTCATCGACATCGATGGCGATGCCAGCTTCCTCATGACCTGCTACGAGCTGGCCACCGTCGCCGAGTACAACATCCCGGTGAAGGTGGTCATTCTCAACAACGATTTCCAGGGCATGGTCAAGCAGTGGCAGGACCTGTTCTACCAGCGCCGCTACTCCCACTCGGCGATGAAAAACCCTGACTTCGCCAAGATGGCCGAAGCGTTCGGCGTCCGCGGCATCAAGTGCGAACGCAAGGAAGACGTCACCAAAACCATCGAACAAATGCTCGCCCACCCCGGCCCCGTCGTCGTCGATTTCGTCGTCGAACCCAACGAGCACGTGTATCCCATGGTTCCCTCCGGCAAAGGACTGCACGAGATGGAGCTGGGAACGCTGGCGTAGGTAAGTCGTTGGAGCATGGCGATGGCTGGGGAGTCGGCCGATCTTTACAAGGTTCGGAACCGGGAGACGTTGCGCCGGCTCGATACGGGCATGGAAATTACACGTGCGACCAAGCACGAGCCGATCGCGTTCGACTCTTTGTCAAACGAGGAATTGAGAGACTGCACCGACTCGCGAAGCGGGAGCAAGTTTCTTGCGGAATGGACGCTGGCGCAGCTAACCGACTGGACAGAACAGCAGGTGCGGTTGCGCGGGTGGCGCTTTCCTCCGGGAGTGCAGGCGGCGGTGCGGTTTCAGATGCCTCGGCCGGTCGGGTACGTGAAAGGGAAACTCGTGCGTACAATCACCATCTTCGCGAGTGGCCGTTACGTGCATGCGTTCCCGGATGAGGACCAAGATGGCTGAGCCAATCCCATTGGATTTGTCGGGCACCCAGCGGATTGTCTACCCCCCGATCATTGACTTTCTTGCTCACGATCCCGTTCTGAGAGCGTACGTCGCTGACTTCGTCCCTGATCCGCACGTCTCGCAAGAGCAGAAGGAGTCTGTTTATCTGCGTGACGGGACCGACGCGGCAAGGCGAATCGAAGAGCTTCTCTCCGAACTTTCCTCGATCCTCAATGCACCAGTGGCGGTCGTCAAAATTGCACACGCAGGCGGCGACAGCTTCGACTTCTACACCGCCGACGGAGGAATGATTGAACTTCACGATTCCCCGTCGCCGCAATTTTCATTTGATGTTTATGCGGCGATTCAGGCGCTATCTCAGGAAGTGCAATTTGAGTTTATTCGTCAGCGCCGAGTGGGCAGAGTGGCTGGCTGATTTGCGCGAGCGCGGTTTGGTCGATGACGATTCAGAAGCCCGATCTACTATCGTTCCTTGGCCAACTTCGCGCGCGAAGGATCCCTTACCGCCTCGATCAATACCGCGACGACGCGATCATGGTGGAGGTCGCGGTGCCGGGTGAAAGATGGGAGATCGAGTTTCTTGATGATGGTACGGTCGAAGCGGAAGTCTTCCGCAGTGACGGGACAATTCTCGACGGCTCGTCACTGGACGATTTGCTTCGACAACCTTCGGATCGTAAGTGAATTGGGACCGGGTTTTTGTATGACGCTTCTCGACAGGCACATCGAGCAGGACCCGGCGGTCCGCGGCGGCAAGCCGCGGACCGCCGGAACGCGAATTACCGTCCACGACATCGTGATCATGCACCTGCACATGGGTCAATCGCTCGAACAAGATCGCAGGGAAATACAAGCTCTCTCCGGCGGCCGTCCACGCCGCGATGGCCTGCTACTTCGACAACAAGGCCCAAATCGACGGCGACATCGTCGCCGATGACGCCTACTTCGAGGCTTTTACGCGCGATAACCCGTCGCGCCTCCAGGAACGACTCCGAGAACTCGGCCGTGGCTAAGCCGATCCGGTTTCATCTCGACGACCACATGGACCCGGACATCGCCGCGGCTTTGCGTGCCTGCGGGATTAACGTCACGACTACACACGATCGCACTTGTCGTCACGCTGATGCGCCGACGGACAGCGGATTGGGGGAGCCCCCCGAATTGGCGGCACGCATCTCCATCCCGCCGCAGTCAGGTCCCTTGATCCTCACGCCCTTCAGGCTCAATTCGCCTCGCTCCACGCCCGTCTTCTGGCCTGGTTCCGTCGTTCCTCCGCCGCGGTTCGGGCCGGGTCGTACGGCACCCCCGGCAATTCCTCCCCCGTGCTGCGAAGGCGCAACTCCCAGCGAATCATCACTTCCAGAATCTGTGCCACGTGCAGTTCGCAATAATCTCGCGCGCCCAGCCCTTCCTCCCCGCCCTTCACCAGGCTCGACACCTCCTCGTAAACCTCGCGCAGCTCTTCATCGGTCGACTCCATCACTTCCACGTCCCAGTCATTGGTGAACCGCAAAAGCTGATCCCGGTATCTTTGGAAATCGATCATCGCTTCGCTCTCTGCTTTCCAATCTGCAAATCTCAAAGCTGAAATCCGAAACAGATTCTAGATCGCGATGAAAAAAACGCGACCGTTTGCTTTCCACTTTACGTCTTCGGCGGAAGACACGACTCGATTGTCTTCGACCGTTACGTAACATCGTAATGGTTATTGCCGGCGGATGGAGAACTGAACGTTTTGAACAAAACTGAACGTTTTTTGTGCCACGGAAGCGGCCCACGTCCATCGCCGGGCGAAACATGCCGGCTCATGCAACGTTTTGCAACGAAATGCAACGTTTGTTGCGGTCTTGGAGGAGGCTGCGGCAATCGCGACGTCTCCCATCGTTACGATTTGCCCGCTGTAACTCGCCAGCTTCTGCACCTATGCTTGTTCGCAGGTCTGAGCCGGTTTTGCCATGGACCTCTTTCACGAATCCCGTCAAAAGAACCTCGATCGGGCCGCGCCGCTGGCGGTGCGGATGCGGCCGCGGACGCTGGATGAGTTTGTGGGGCAGCAGCATTTTCTGGGGCCGGGCAAACTGCTGCGGCGGATGCTCGAGGCGGATCGGTTGACCAGCGTGATTTTCTACGGGCCGCCGGGCACGGGAAAGACAACGCTGGCCCAGCTCATCGCCACCTACACCAAAAGCCATTTCGAGCAGGTGAACGCGGCGGGGGTCGGGGTCAAGGAAGTCCGCGCCATCCTCGACGCCGCACGTGACCGGCTGGGTAATTCCGGGCAGCGGACGGTCCTGTTTCTGGATGAGATCCACCGCTTCAATCGCGCTCAGCAGGACATTCTGCTGCCGGACGTGGAGGCGGGGCATGTCATTCTGGTCGGGGCGACGACGGAGAATCCGTTCTTTGCGATCAACTCGCCGCTGGTGAGCCGGAGCCAGATTTTTCAGTTTTCCCCGATCAGCGAAGACGACATCCGGTTGCTGGTCAACCGCGCGATCGCCGATCCGGAGCGCGGGTTCGGCAAGTTGAAGATCCGACTCGATCCCAAGGCGCTGGATCTGTGGGCGACGATGTCGGACGGCGACGCGCGGCGGGCGCTGATGGCGCTGGAGGTCGCAGTGCTGTCGCTGCAAGCCGAGCGGGATGCAGACAAGGAGACAGGGAGACAAGGAGACAGGGAGAAAAGTGCGGAATCCCTCGCCACCTGTCCGCGTCCTCGCGTCCCCGCGTCTTCCGAAATCCACATTACCCTCGACGTCGCTGAGCAATCGATGCAGCGGAAGGCGATCGTCTACGACGCCACCGGCGACGAGCATTACGACGCCGCCAGCGCCCTGATCAAATCCATGCGCGGCAGCGATCCCGACGCGGCGGTCTACTGGGTCGCCCGAATGCTGGAAGCTGGAGAAGATCCGCGGTTTATTGCGCGCCGCATAGCCATCCTTGCCAGCGAAGACATCGGAAATGCCGACCCGCAAGCCATCGTCGTTGCCGCCGCGGCGTACGATATTGTCGAGCGAATCGGCATGCCCGAGGCACAGCTAACCCTCGGTCAAGCCGCCATTTACATGGCGACCGCCCCCAAGTCCAACGCCTCGGCGCTGGCGATCTGGGGCGCGATGTCGGATGTGAAAAACGGACGCACGCTTCCCGTCCCCAAGCACCTAAAGGACTCTCACTACAAGGGCGCCAAACGCCTCGGTCACGGCGAAGGTTATCGGTACTCCCACGATTTTCCCGAAGGTTTTGTTCGACAAGACTACCTCGGTGTCGATAAAACATACTATGAACCAACCGAACGCGGCCACGAGGCGGAAATCGCCCGGCGTCTGAAACAGCTCCGGGCGAAGGGAAACGAAGGCGGGAAGTCCGAAGACAGCAGACAGAAGACGGAATGAAGGCTTCGGGCTTCTTCTTCTGTCTCCTGGCTTGTGTCTCTGTCTCCTTCCCATCAAACCGGACCAGAGGAACCGACGTAATGAGTGATATGAAGTTGTCGTCCAAGCCGGCGGTCCGCAAGCACCTGCGCGAGGTGCTCGCCGCGATGAGTGAAACCGAGCGTCACCAGAAAAGCCTGACGGCGTGTAGTCTGGTGGCGGCCAGCCCCGAGTTTGCCGCCGCCCGAGTGGTCATGCTCTTCCTCAGCATGCCCCACGAAATCGACACCGCCTCCCTCGCCCTCAAATCCTGGCAAGCTGGGAAAACCGTCGTCGTCCCCAAAGTGAGCTGGGACCAGCGCCGGATGCTGCCGGTCGAAATCACCAGCCTCCAATCCAACATGACCACCAGCGGTCCGGGCGTCCGCGAGCCGCTCGACGGCAAGCCGATCCCGGTCGATTTTATCGACCTCGTCGTTGTCCCCGGCCTGGGCTTCACGCCGACCGGCTACCGCGTCGGACGCGGGATGGGCTTCTACGACCGCTTCCTCGCCCAGCCGGAGTTCCTGGGTGTCTCCTGCGGCCTGGGATTCGAGGAGCAGATCGTGGATGAGCTGCCGGTCCTTGAACATGACGTGCCATTGAGTATGCTTGCGACGGATCGAGGCATCCGCCGCTTCGCATCCCATTGTATTGAAAGCAGTAGGCCGTAAGCTAAAAGCAAGTAGGCTGTAGGCAGTAGGCGGTGAAAAGGCAGCATTTCTGCCTACCGCATACTGCCTACTGATAACTGAGAACACGGAGGTTCTCGTGAGCCGCACATCTCGCCGGGTGAGTCGCCCGCTGATCGCCGTTCTGGCTGTTGTCATCATTCTGGGCGCTGTCTTCACGATCCACAAATTGAAAAGTGCGCCCGCTGCCGAGGCGAAGGTCGCCGCGCCGGCGCAATCGACGCCCGCGCCGCGGGCGGTTGATCCGCCGGCTCCGCCGCCTCAGGTTACACCTGCACCGCTGGTCGCCGCCAAGCCCGCGCCCCCGACCACCGAACCTTCGCATGTCGTTGAACCTTCGCACATCGTCGCCCAGGCGCCGGCGCCGGACAGCGATGCCCTGGTCACGCAAACGCCAACCGTCATGTCCCCGCGCCCGTCGACACAGCCCAGCGGCAGCGGCGCCGCCCTCAGTCCCTCCGCACAGGCCCGCGCCGAATTGCCGGATCTGTCGAACCGCAGCGCCGACTCATCGAGCAATTCCGACAACACCAACACGATCCCCTCCGATTTCCTGGCCAAAGCCAACGCCACCACTCCGCCGCCGGCGGCGCCGCCCAGCGAAATCTCCAATCAGCCCCTTCAGGACGCCAGGACGAAAATGGACGCCGGCGACCTGATCGCCTCCCGCCAGCTTCTCAACGACGCCCTGGTCACCGGCCGGCTCAGCGATGCCGATGCCGACGCCGCCAAAAAGCAGATCGAAGACATCAACAAAATCCTCGTCTTCTCCGCCAAGCGTTTTCCAAACGACCCCTGGGGCGGCGTCTACCAGGTCGCCAGCGGTGAACGCCTCGCCACCATCGCCGCCCGAAACTCCGTCACCTGGGAACTGCTCTCCCGCGTAAATGGCGTCACTCCCCGCCGGCTCCGCTCCGGCCAGAACATCAAAATCTTCAAAGGCCCCTTCCACGCCGTCGTCTACAAGGGCCTCTTCAAAATGGAAATCTACCTCGGCGCCCCCGGCGGCCCCGGCTCCCTCTACATCACCAGCTTTCCCGTCGGCCTCGGCAAGGACAACTCCACCCCCACGGGCCTCTGGCTCTGCAAGAACGGCGACAAAATCCGCAACCCCCGCTACTACCCCCCTCACGGCGGCGACATCTTCGCCCCCGACGACCCCAAAAATCCCCTGGGCGGCTACTGGATCGCCATCGAAGGCCAGGAGGGCCAGGCCCTGGGCAAGGAATCCTACGGCATCCACGGCACCATCGACCCCGCCTCCATCGGCAAAATGGAATCCATGGGCTGCATCCGCCTCAAATCCGAAGACATCTCCTGGGTCTTCGATCTCCTCGTCGACGGCAAGAGTAAGGTCCTGGTCAAGGACTGACGGCAAAGCAGCAGGCGGTAGGCAGTAGACAGTCGCCGTCCCAAATGTCGCACTTGTCACACCCCCAAAAAGTGCGACATTCTGCACATTCTGCGACATTCGCGACATTTGGAGCACCCCATTTTCCGCGTCTTCAGGATCATCGCCAAGCCTTCGACATATCGCCTCCGTTGAATATCATCGAATGTCTCAAAATGTCTCGAAATCTCGGCTTTGTCCAATAATTGCGACGCCTTATCGCGTTACCCAATAAATCCGGGGTCTGCCCAAAAAATCACCGGGGTGGAAACAACCGAGCAAACAACCGGTCCATGAGGGGAGAGACGAACCACGCGATCGCAACCACGATGACGAGAACGATAAGCAGTTCCCACCATCTAATCCGTAAGGCTGAGCGACGCAGCCTTCCGTATAGCGTCGGCTTCTGGTCGGGCATGGCGTCACTTCCGCCTCAGCACCAAACCCGTCGAGTTCTTGGCGTATCTTCCCAGCGAGTTGAGTTTCAGGTCACGCTGCCCCATTTGCACCTCCGCGCGTTCGAGCTGCCAGCAAATATCGCTTGGTCAGCAGGTCTGATTCAAGCCAAATCTCGTAACCCGGATGGGATCCACAGATTTCGCAGATTACACAGATTTGATCTTTTTGAATCTGCGTAATCTGCGAAATCTGTGGATTCACATGTATTCGTCCTGGGTGTCTGGCTGGTCCACCCCGAAGCCGAGATGTGCTCGGCGTTCGAGCGTCATGAAATTGGCACCGCCCCGTGCAACAGGATATCTTGGCGGCGTGGGTGCTGCTGAGAGCGGCGCCGTCGCCGGTCGCGAGGGGTGAAGCAATGTCCTGTGCACAATGTGGGTTGGATTCGCCGCTGACTGAACTGTTCGTGCGGCGGCGCAAATCTTTCTCTGGGACGGCGGTATTGCTGTGCCCGCAGTGCGACCGCCGCCGCAAGGACGCGAGCGCCATCCTGGCAATGTGGCTGGTCGCGATCGCGCTGGTGCTGCTCCTGATCACGTGGGCGACGGATGATCGCTCGGTGCTTCGGAGCTGGGCGCTGGCAGAGAACTGGGCGCTGTTCGTCTTGCTTCAGATCCTGTGCCTGGTGCCGCACGAGATGGCGCACGCCGCAGCGGGGTGGCTCATGGGGTTCCGCGTCGGAAGAATCACCTTCGGACGCGGGCGATGCCTCGTGAGCAGACGGATCGGCGGGGTGATCGTGGAAGTCCGACGCCTTCTGGTGGTCGGCGCCGTGTATGGCACGACCGACAACATGCGGGCGTGGCGGTGGCGAAAAATCGTTTTCGTGGGCGCCGGGCCGTTGGCGAATCTCTTGCTGCTGCTGGTCGCGATCGTCGCGGCGGGGCCTTGGCCCGCGATTTTGCAGGCGGACGTTACGCGAGAGGTGACGCCGTGGCTGGACCTGGCCGCCGCCAATCTCGCGCTGCTCCTGAGCGCGATGATCGGCCGTGCGATTGCCACCGCGTATGGCACTGGTACCTCCGACGGCCGCAAGCTGTTCCAACTGTTTTTCAAGCCGCTGCCCACGGTCGAGAAACGGCGCAGCGAGCATTTTCAGACCCTGGCCCACTGGAACATCCAACACACCCCCAGCCGCCAAGACATCGAGCTGATCAGGCAGGCGGCGATCGACTTTCCCAACGACGAGCCGCTGCTGGCAATGGCGGCGACGGTGCAGCTTACGGCCCGCGACTACGCCGGCGGCCGCCAGGGGCTGCTGGCGCTCTTGCGCGATCATCCGAAGAACGACGCATTCCGCGCCATGACGGCCAACAACTTGGCCTGGGCAGATTTGATGCTCGATGATCCGCAGCTTTTGGACGAAGCTGATGCGGCTTCTACGGAAGCGTACACGCTAACGCCGTGGGTCGCTGCGATTCAAAGCACCCGCGGCCTGCTGCTGGTGGAACGCGGACGCCTCGACGAAGCGACGTTGCTCTTGCGCAAGTCGCTGCGCGGCGCGGATAACAAAGGCTCGCGAGCCTCGATTCATTGCTCACTGGCCCTCGCCCATCTCCGCCGGGGCGACTTGCGCTTGGCCGAGGCGTCGCTAAGTCGGGCGCGCCAACTCGACCGGGATTGCGAAGTGCTGCCGAAACTGGAGCGGCGCATGCGGACCAGAGCCACGGTGACGGCTGCCGTCCACGCAGAAGCCGTCGGGCAGTCTGGCCGAAGATGGGGCGCGGGAAGTGAGGGCTGATGCATCGCTTTGAACCGTCGATCGTCGCCGGCCTCGGAATCTGCCGCATCGAAGGCGTACGGGTAATTCCGAGCAGCAACCCCATCCTTTTTTGCCAGCGTCGGCGCCTCTCGCGTGCCGCAGCCCTGTCTTTCGTCAGGACCGGAGTCAGGTTAGTTTCCGCAGATGGAAGAGCCATCATCCCTCGCGCGGTCCCTGGCCCAGTTCTCCGATGACGCGCGGGAATCAACGCTGCGACGTTTTCGGCAGGTGCAGCCGGAGGACTGGCGGTGGCGGCCGCGAGCAGACTTGTTGAGCTTCGCCGACTTGCTCAAGCATCTCATCGACGCCGACCATTGGCTCTTTGACCGGCTCGACGGAGGCCCGCCGTCTGAGGGCGTCGTGATTGCGCCCGCCGACGGCGATCGCATCGACTGCGAAAATGCCCTCGTGGAACTGGCTCGACTCGGCGTCGAGAAGAGCCGGCGGATTTCGGTTTTTCCAGAGCGCGACCTCTGCGGCCGCCGGTTTGATCTCCAACGCCGGGGCCATGTCGATCTCATTCAACTGGTCTTACGTTGCAATCTGGACCACGAGATTCATCACCGCGGCGGGCTTCAACTTCGGCTACGCCTCAAGTACGGCTGACAACAGAAATGTATTTAACCACAGAGACCACAGAGGACACGGAGAAAAAACAACGCAGATGCAGGTTGGTCCACAGATGATGACACGGTTACTGTAAAGAAACTTGGCGGCAGTGTCGCGATCGTGATCCCGAAAGCCATCGCCCGCGAGATGAAGTTGACCGAGGGCACGCCGCTGGCTTTGCGAACTGAAGGCGGCGGCATTGTTTTGGAAAGACAATATCGCCGGCCGCGGCGGCCGCTCAAGCAAATCGCGGCGCTAATCAAACCCGCAAGCGACTACCGCGAACGCTCCGCGACTTTCCTGAAACGCGTCCCTGACGATCTGGTCGAGCAGATCGTGGGTAATCTCCTGGACCTGCTGGACCCGGTGGAATGAAGGCACGCTGCGAGGTTTTCTCAGCGCGCAGAGCTTATTTTCCCGAGTCTTCGAGCTCTGAGGTGCCGACATGCACTGCCGCGCGATCGAGGCTCGTCGTCGTGAACGAGGGCTGCGATCATAAGAGAACGGGAGCGCGTCTAACCACAGAGGTTCTTGAATCCGGATGCATGATCGTGAACCCGCCTGCATCGCGGGACTAGGGCCGAGCCGCGCCGAACTCGGGACGGATTTCCGCCGGCGGATCCGCCCTGTGTCGCGACTGTGAAAAACCCGGACCGGTACTAAATGAATGTGCGAGATTCCGCGTTTTTCGTGGCACGGGTTTCCAACCCGTGGACGAGGGGGACTCAGGGCACAAAACGGCATTGGTGTGGGAAAGCCAAGATTCGCGGGGCGAACAACTCACTGCGTTCCGAACTGAAAAGGCGTCGGTGAGGCAGGTTGGTTTTCCCACACCAAGACCGGCGCTGCTTGAACGGCTTCACTCGTCCACGGGTTGGAAACCCGTGCCACCTGAAAGCCAGGCGCCGAATCGCGCACGGCGATATAGTGAAATACCCCTCGTGAAAGTAACCTGACCCGCATGATGATCGCTGCACGTTTCACTTTCCTCTTTGTGCTTGTCGCCTTATTCGGATGCTCGCCGAACCATCCGGGCTCGCAGACCCCGCCGGCGGCGGTGGTGCTTCATACGCAGGACGGCGCGACCCTCCAAGCGCTGCTTTACGGCCAGGGGCCGCACGGCGTTGTTCTCGCACACGGCGGGCGGTTCAACAAGGAAAGCTGGGACCCGCAGGCGCGGGTATTGGCGGAGCACGGCTTCCGCGTCATCGCCTTCGACTTCCGCGGCGTCGGCCAATCGCACGGGCCGGGCGATTCGGACGCCTTCACGCCCAAACGGATGTACGACGTCCTGGCCGCCGGGCGGTATCTGCGCGAAAACGGCGCCACGACCGTCGCGATCATCGGCGGCAGCATGGGCGGCGGATTTGCCGCCGACGCCGCCTTCCACTCGCCGGGCCTCTTCGACCGAATCGTCTTCCTCTCGGCCACGCCCGGCGGCCCGCTCGAATCCCTCGGCGGGCGGAAACTGTTCATCATGGCCAGCGATGACATCAGCGGCGACGGAGCCCGCCTGCCCGGCTTCATGGCCGCCTACGGCAAAACCGCGCCGCCCAAACAACTCCTCACCGTCGAGGGCTCCGCCCACGCCCAATTCCTGTTCCAGTCCGACCA
>DATHPP010000311.1:0-2847 GCA_035483795.1 Tepidisphaeraceae bacterium
TGCAGGGAGGTTGAAGCTTTGGAGCTTGACGTTTTTTCACGATCGACTTGCGCCGAAGGTCCCTGCTTCCAGCGGTTCGCCCGGAGATTTGACGACGTAATTCCCGCCGACCGTGCGGCCGTCGCGCGCCACCCTGCCGGAGATGATCGCGACGCTCGCACCACTGGCATTACCGTGCAGGACGAACACACCGTCACGGTTGAGCGCCCCCTGGAACTGGAACTGCCGGCCCTTGCGCCGGCGGCAGTCCTGGAATTCGACAGTACCGGCCAGGTCGCCGGTCTGCGTCTGCAAGATCACCTTGAGCTCGAACGATTTTCCCCGTCCGCCCGCGACGCTCGCCGACCCATCGTATGGGCCGTCAATCATTTCGATGAATCCCGGAAGGCTGATCCGCGGCTCTTCAAAGATCGGCGCCTGCGTTTGCTCCTCACCCGGTTCCAGCAGTTCCAACCCCAGAGGCTCCGACCAATTCATTTGCTGAGCAACCACTTCTCGACCCTCCTTAGCCACACGTTTGCCGCTCCCACCCTCAACCTATCCCAGGGATGCGGCAAGGCAAACGTTCTAAAGCGCCATCTTCGGATTCCGGAAAAAAACCGCGGCAGAGGGATCCGGCGTAGCCGCTAAAGGCGGCACTTCCCGCGCGACGCCCTTGCCCATTTCACCCGCGTTGCAGCCGCCGCAAATTGAGCAAGGTGCCAGTGTCTCGCATTGACGCGTTATCGGACCAATCGTACTGTCGCAGCATTATGCGCCGCCGATATCGCTCGTTCGTCGCCCTGATCGTTCTGACGTTGCCCACTGTGCCGCTCGCCCGCGCCCAGGATTCGCAGCCGAGCGCCCGGCAGATTCTTCTCAAGGCTCTCACGGCCTGGGCGGACATCATCGAGAACAAGACCGGCGGCCCGCCGCAGACGCTGGTGGCCAACCTCAAGCTCACCCGCTCCGATGGAGTGTCGCCGGTTGTACAGGGGATGACGGTCGACCTTGCCTTCCAGGCGCCCGACCGCCTGCGGATCAGCGGCGCCGCCTCCGGGTTCTGGATGTCGGTCGGCCGCGATCGCAACGACTTGTGGGTTGACGAGCCGCCGAAGAAATTCGCCGTTCTCGGCACGCCCGGCGTCCCGCTCTTCCACGCCGAGCCCGGCAAGCTCGATCAAACCGAAATCGGCGCCTTCACTCTCCCCATCACCCGGCTCAAGCTCGCCATGATCCCGTACATGCTCGACGTGCAACAGGAAGATCCCGAAACGATTGGCGACGAGGCGTGCGACGTCCTCCGCATCGGCATGCTGCCCGCCGCCGTCGATTTGTTCGGCGTTACAACCGGCCATGCGAAGATCTGGCTCCGCCACAGCGATCTTCTTCCCCTTCGCGTCACCTATCAGGACGGCAAAAACGTCGACATCCAGGTCGATGCCGTCCGCGTCGCGTTTGAAGCGCCGTGGGCGGACAAAAAATGGCAACTGCACGCCGCCGAGGGCGAGCATGTCGAGACGACCGCCGTCTCGCACCTCATGAAGTTTCTCCGCGTCTTCCCCAAAGTATTGTCGGCGAAAGTCGAACCGCTGGGCGCGCCCGATGGCGACCGCGAACTGATCGCCACCGAAGGCCGCGGCCGTCTGGAAACCATCGACGGCACGCGCGTCCTGTTCCTCACAGGCTCGCCCGAGGCGATGGGACATCAGCAGGGCGTGCTGCTCAAAAACCAGGCCCGAGAAATATGCAGTCGCATTCTTTACGGCTTTGGCGTCGGCAGCTCGTTTGAGAGCGGACGGTGGTTTTTCAGCGAGGTCGAGCGCGCCGAGGCCCGCCTCGAACCGTTCATGGACAAACGCTACCTGGCCGAGATGGACGCCATGGCCGACGCCGCCCAGGTGGACCGCCAGGAGGCGCGGCTGGCCAATTTCTTTCCCGAATTGTTCCACTGCTCCGGCTTTGCCCTGTTCGGCAAAGCGACCGGCGACAGCCACATCTACCACGGCCGCGTGCTCGATTACCTGCGCGGCGTCGGACTCGAACAGAACGCCGTCGTCACCGTCTATCAGCCGGATGAGGGCAACGCCTGGGTCAACCTCGGCTATGTCGGCTTCATCGGGTCTGTCACCGCGATGAACGAAAAGAAAATCAGCATCGGCGAAATGGGCGGCGAAGGGTACGGCAACTGGGACGGCAAGCCCATGGCCGAACTGGTCCGCGAGGTGATGGAAAAGGCCGACACGCTGGATGACGCCGTGCGAGTCATGCGCAATTCACCGCGAACGTGTCATTATTATTATGTGATTGCCGACGGCAAGACGAGGCAGGCCCTCGCCATCGAAGCCACGCCGACGACGTTTCGCACGATGAAGCCTGGCCAGGCCGTTCCGGAGCTTCCCCATGCCTTTGACGATGCCGTCCTGCTCTCGGCGGGGGACCGTTACGAAACCCTGGCCGGCCGCGTGAAAGACCGCTACGGCAACTTCGACGCCCGCGCCGCCCGAGACCTTATGTACCCGCCGGTCTGCATGACCAGCAACATTCAGTCGGTCCTTTTCGAGCCCGACACGCTGGATTTCTGGGTCGCCAACGCCGATTCGCAACACGTCGCCAGCGCCGCCCGCTACACGCATTACAACTTGAAAAAGCTATTGCACAGCGACCCGCCCAGGAGCACCTTGGAAAGTCTCCGCGACCGGTTAGGATTCAACTGACTGACATACAGAATGAGGCTCCACCCCCATAGGGGGTGGTATCAGGAAGCCCCCCCAAGGGGGGCGTTGTCGTGACGAAGCCCCCGTTGGGGGCGGGCACATAGGGAAGGCCCCGCTGGGGCCGGCGTAATGGTTACTCGAAGTCGAACTT
>DATHPP010000312.1:0-2769 GCA_035483795.1 Tepidisphaeraceae bacterium
ACCAGATCACCCTTCGTCAGGACCCCGATCACCAGCACATCGACTGGATTCTCAACGGCGTCAGCTCCCCGGCCACCCAGGTCGCCATCAATGATCCCCTTGGCCTCACCATCAACGGCAACGGCGGCAACGACGTCATTACCCTCGACTACTCCAACGGCAACCCGCTTCCCGCCGCGCTGCATCTCAACGGCATCTTTTTCCTGAACGGCTTGCAGGGAACTAATCCCCTGGGTGAGACCTTGCTCGACATCAACCGCAGCACGCTGTTCATCAGCTACAGCAGTTCCGATCCCATCGCGGCCATCCAGAGCTACCTGAAAAATGGCTACAACAACGGCGCCTGGAACGGCATGCCCGCCGCGGGCACGGGCGTCATCACTTCGTTGGCCGCTCAAGCCAACGCCAACCACACCACCGCCATCGGCTACGCCGACTGGACTGACGGCCAGGGCATCGACACGATGCCGAACACCATCGAGCTGAAATACACGCTGATCGGCGACGCCAACCTCGACACCAACGTCAACAGCGCCGACCTTCAGATCCTGCTGTTCGGCCTCAACAAGCCGGGCGCCTGGGACCAGGGCGACTTCAATTACGACGGCAACGTCAACAGCGCCGATCTTCAGGCTATCCTGTTCACGCTCAACACCAGCCTGGGCAGCCAGGCGACGCCGGTGTCAATTTCCGCCGCGTCGGCGAACCCCGTGGCGCCGCCCGCTCAGCAAACCTCGACCAGCGTCTCCACGCCGCATCCCGTTCCGTCGGTCCAAGCCACCCCACCTCGCCAACTCACGCCCCATCCTCACCGCTCGCCACAAGCAGCCCGGAAAAAGAGATAATTGCATGGGCGAACTTGTTTCAGGAACGCGCAGAGGCGAAAAGCGATGCTTCAAGCTGGCGGCGCTGGCGGCGGCAATTTTCACGACCATTTGCTGCGCGTTCCGCCCGGCGGTCCGCGCCGCAGACGTCGACGCTCTCGAGCATCTCAGGCCCGCGACTCCAGCGATTCCCGATCGCGATTTCACAGTCACGGATTTCGGCGCCGTGGGCGATGGACGCACGATGAACACGAATGCGTTCCAGAGAGCGATCGCTGCCGTGCAAAGCGCGGGCGGCGGCAGGCTGATCGTTCCCAAGGGCGTCTTCCGCACCGGGCCGTTCAAACTTTGCTCGCAGATCGATCTGCACCTCAAGGCCGGCGCAGTTATTCAGGCTCCCGACACGTTCGAAGAACTCGGGGTCTCGAACTCCTCGAAGTTTATTGGGGCAGAAGTTCCTGATAAGCGGCCGAGAAGCCGCCGGAGATCAGGACTCTGACCTGGGCGGGCGATGAGGAGGGCATGGCGACAAGCATCGTGATCGCGAAGATAAACACATACAGCGAGCGGCGTGGCTTAGTCATTTGGCCGTTCCTTTCGAGTGGTCAATCTCTGCTCGGCCCGCGACCTGCGCGCCGCCAGCGCCGGCGTTGATACGACCGCTTCGGTCGCGCCTCAGGCGGCCATCCCCCCGGCCTTCGCGAGGGCCAGCAGCTGCATCAAATCACTGACCTGGATGCTCTCCAGCGAACGCACGGCATCTTTGATTCTCCGGCTCAGCCCATCGTCCATGCGCCCGGCGACCATCTTGTCGAACTTCGCGTCGATCTGCTTCCAGGTAAATGGGCGAGCAGGAGCGCCGGGGAAGTCTGAGATCTGCTGAGTGAACGACTCGCCGTTCTTGAGCCGGACGGTCACGCGGCTCGCGAGGTCGGCCGGATAACGTGCCGTAAAGCCATCGTCTGGTCTCACCGTGACCTTCTGTAGCAGATCCTGGACATCGTTCTTCTCAATCCGGCTGACATCGAGTTGCGCTGGCTGCACATCGCCGTCCAGGAGTGCGACAGCGATGAGGTACGGGAGGCTGTGGTCGGCGTCCTCCTTCGTGTGAACATCGTGCTTGGGACCGAATCGCCCGCCACCGGTGAAATCGTAAGCGTCCTGGAAAACGTCAGCCTCGATGCTCACGACGTCCGCGGGATCAAACCGGTGAGCCTTACGCAACTCGAGCGTGCAGAATACGGCCGATTGTGCCGGAATCGCGGTGTTGTAGGTCTTTATCGCAAGCCGGTCGAAGCAATCCAGTTTCACGTTATTCCAGTCGATCTGGATCGACTTTCCCAGCGCTTGCGCCAGACCGTTGGGTCCCTCAATGACATATTTCGGGCCGGTCACCCCGCGGGACGCCAGAAAGACCCCGTGCACAGACGCCAACGCCGCCTGGGACGAGTTCAAGCCCTTCCACTGCGAGATCGGCGTCGTGCGCACGACCAGGAGCGGAATGACGTCACCGGAGATTTCGACGGCGGCGGCAGTTGTCGCCTCGTCCAGCTGGAGCGCCTTGGATACACCGGCTGCTATTGAGAAGGAGAGTTGCGAGGTGAGGTCAAACCCGTCTTCCATGAATGGACAGACGGAAGTCAGTTCCGACTCAACCTGGTAGGCAACCGCCAGAGCGATCAGGAATTCTTTGCCTGATCGCCCCGCGTGCTCGCAGGCGGCCAGGACCGCTCCAACGTTGTCCGACGGGTGACAGAGCTCCACCGGAGAAAGGTAACTGTCCATCAGGTCGACGTACCGCACCAGTGCCGTGTTGGCCGAAGCTGCGTAGACGACGTTGGCTTTCCCGCCGCCAATCAAAGTGCATCGCGCGTCCGAACCGCCGAACTGTTTGGCCTGCTCGACACACGCGACCGTCGGAGCCGCTCCGACGGCGTTGATGGCG
>DATHPP010000313.1:0-27427 GCA_035483795.1 Tepidisphaeraceae bacterium
TTTCGAGAAGCTCAACGAGGATCGCGTGAAACGACATCTGGTCAACCGCCTGGAGAAACTCGGCTACACCGTCACACTTCAGAAGAAGGAGGCCGCGTAGACGAAGCTATTTTCGGAGCAGGCACGAAGGACACGAAGAAACATGCAGGTCAGCGGACGGCAACCGTGACACGGGTTTTTAACCGGTGTTCATGGCGCGAACCGAAAAGAACCATGCCTGTCAAGGTCCTTTTCATCGCGGATCGTCAGCACGGGTTACAAACCCGTGTCACGAGCAGCGCGCTCGCCCTTCTTCTTCGTGCCTTCGAGGTGAATCATCCGGTTAGGCTTTGAAATACGTCCCTTGTTCGAGGTCAGCGAGGAGGGTGCGCTGCACGGGACGCCAGCCGAGGCGTTCCTGGGTTAGCTTGCTGGAAGCCGGGCAATCGAGTCCGGCGAAGGCTCCCAGGAAGCCAAAATGATCGGCGGCCTGGTCGCGTGATATGCTGGCGACCGGAAGGTTCAGGCGCCTTCCGATGACCTGGGCAATTTTCCGGAACTCCACGCCCTCTTCAGCGATGCCATGAAACTTGGCGCCCGCCGGGGCCTTCTCGAGTGCGAGCCGGTAAAGAGTGGCCGCATCGAACCGGTGCACGGCCGGCCACCGATTGAGTCCATCGCCTACATACGCCGAGACGCCCTTTTCGCGGGCAATGCCGATGATGGCTGGAACGAAACCGTGATCGCCGTCTCCATGCACCGTCGGAGCAAAACGCACGACTGACACCCGCACGCCGCGCGATGCCATGGACAGTGCCAGATCCTCGGATGGCCCTCGGAGAGCCGCGATCGGATTAGAATCGGGAACACTGTCTTCCATCGCCAAACGGCCCGGCGTGACGAGTGCAGTTCCGGAAGTGATGACAATCGGGCGATTGGAACCAGCGAGCGCCGAGCCAATTGTCTCGATCGCGCGGCGATCCATCTCGCAATTCGCCTGGAATCTGGAGAAGTCGTGGTTGAAGGCGGTGTGGACCACGCCATCCGAGGCGGCGGCCCCACTCCGCAGGCTCTCCAGATCCTGAAGATCGCCGCGATGGACCTTGGCACCCGCGGCGGCAACCGACTTGGCGCCGGCGTCTGAGCGAGCCAGCCCAAGCACTTGATGGCCGGCGCGGATCAGCTCCTGAACAGTGGCTGAGCCGATGAAGCCTGTAGCTCCTGTGACAAAGACACGCATGTTGAACTCCTTGGATTTTGCCGGTGGGGCGGACATTCCTGCCTGCCTTGGATGCCGTACTTCGGCATCCGAACGAATGTTCCGGGCCGATGATTACGTCGGCCCGAGGCAGGCAAGAATGCCTGCCCCACCAAAGACCTGGAAATGCACCTCTACGGTATCACCGTCGCCGACGCGGCGGCGATACTGTCCAGCTCCGCCAAGGTTTGCGGAGACAAAGTCAACTGCCCGGCGGCCAGGTTCTCGCGTAGATGCGCGAGCGACGACGTGCCGGGGATCAACAGGATGTTGGGCGAGCGGTGCAACAGCCAGGCCAGCGCGACCTGCATCGGTGTCGCACTCAACGCCGCGGCGACATCGTTCAGCGTCGACGATTGGAGCGGCGTGAACCCGCCAAGCGGAAAGAACGGCACGTACGCGATGCCTTGCCGGGCCAGATCGTCGATCAGGGCGTCGTCCTCGCGGTGGGCCAGGTTGTAATTGTTCTGCACGCACACGATCGGCGCGATCGCCTGCGCCTCGGCCACCTGGGCGGCGGTGACGTTGCTGACGCCGAGATGGCGGATCACTCCCTTGCGTCGCAATTCCGCCAGCACTGTCACCTGCTCGGCAACGGACCCTTCCCTGGGACCGTGGATTGATCCCATGGCGCGGTAATTCACGATGTCGAGGGTGTCGAGGCCCAGGTTGCGGAGGTTGTCGTGGACCGCGGTGATCAGTTCCAGGGGCGTGATGGCCGGCTGCCACGAGCCGTCGGGCGGGCGGCGGCCGCCCAGCTTGGTGACGATCACCAGTCCTTTGGGGTACGGGTGCAGGGCCTGGCGGATAATCTGGTTGGTGACGTGCGGGCCGTAGAAGTCGGCGGTGTCGATATGGTTGACGCCCGCCGCGACGGCCTCGCGGAGCACGGCGACGGCAGCGTCCGGGTCTTTGGGCGGCCCCCACACACCGGGCCCGGCCAACTGCATGGCGCCGTAGCCGACCCGATGAACGGTCAGTGAGGCGCCGGGGAACGTGAACTCGCCGCCGAGCTTGGTTTCACCGATTGCGGTGCTCATGATGTTGCTCCT
The DNA here is from genome assembly GCA_035483795.1 of Tepidisphaeraceae bacterium. Taxonomy (GTDB): domain Bacteria; phylum Planctomycetota; class Phycisphaerae; order Tepidisphaerales; family Tepidisphaeraceae; genus DASXMX01. The sequence continues at coordinate 2,290 of DATHPP010000313.1, forward strand.
TTCCAATGCTGGCACGGGGCAAGGATAGGCCGCGTGTTACAAAAGTCAAATAATGAAACTTGTAATCTCGCGCGCGGACGCCGGCGGAGCGCGCTGTGGAATCACGGGGTCAGTCAGCAGGAAGGTAGGCTCGTATTCCGCAGGTGGACAGGCGCAGAATCGCCTCGTGCGGGCTGGAGTTCCATGCTTTGGCGACCTGAGCTTCTGAGAGGCCATCCCCCAGGAGCACGACCTCCGTCTCCAGCCCCTTGTCGTGTTGATCGATTTCGACGAAGGCGCTTTGCATCCCGACTTCGAGAATGCGCGACCGGCGGCCGTTCACCAGGCAAGACCCCGTGCGCAGGCCATTGGCGTAACCGGCGAGGATGACGCCGTGAAATGGAACTTGGAATCCCGTATACCCGGCCGGCCCATTGCTTCTGCGGGTTTCGACGAGCCGGGTGGAAACCCGCACCGCGCCCTGGTAAATCGCGAGCCCCGGTCTGACCGCATCGAGCCACGCGGCGGGTTCCGCGAGCAGCGACGATCCCGCGGCGTGCATCCGCGCCACCCGCCCGCCGACCGCTTCACGAAATCGCTTCACCTGCTCGAGAGTCGTTGCATGCGTGAATGCCTCGCTGCACTTGCCCGAGCGAAGGATCGCGTCGATCTGCCCCGGGTCGCAGGCAAATCGCTGCTGCCCGGTGTCGACGCATAAGACCGGATCGGCGCTCTGTAATTGCGCAAGTTGATTCGGGTTCGAAATGGCCGGTCTTACATGATGCGCAATGTAATCCGCCGGATTGGCCGATATTGGCGGCCCGATGGCGATGGCGGCTTTGCCGGTTTGCTCCCACAGGCGGATGGCGCTGGCTTCTTCGGGCTTGAAGACGCAGAAACCTTCGACCCGGTCGGCGATGGCCGGGGCGATTCTTTCCGCGCCAAGCCCGTAGGCGTCGGCCTTGATGACTGCGAGCACCGGGACACCGGTCCGGCGGCGAATCTCGCTGATATTCTCGCGAATTCGGCGCAGGTCGATCTCGACGCGCACGTGCGGGCTGGGGAAGGACATTGCCGGCAGTATAGCCGGATCAGCCCTCGGCGGGCTCGACAACCGCCCGCATCGAGCTGGTGCAACTGGCGATGCGGAAATCGCACCCGTAGGCGAGGATCTGGTCGCGTTTGAGCTCGGCCCGCTCTTTGTGGGTGGTGCAGACGATGGCCCGGCCGGTGCGATCGACGGTCGTAGCAAGCAGATACGCCTGCTGCTTGCCGTGAGCGAACAACGCCTGAAGCATCTCGATCACGTAATCGTAGGTGTGTTCGTCGTCGTTGAGCAGAACCACGTGATAGGGCGGCAACATGGTGGGACGGGGCCTTTTCGCAGGCTTGGGCCGCGACTGGGGCGGCGGGGGAATGGATTGGGATTCGGCCATCGTGATCTACCCTCATCTGAAGAAGGACTTCCTCTCAGGACAGACGACGCCGGGGCGGAATTTCCATATCATCTGTGGTAAATCCCAGTTTGTCGATATCATTTCGCGAACACTTTCTCAAGGGAGGACTCGATGCCGATGCGAAATTGGGCTTTTGCGGCGGCGGTGGCGCTGGCCGCGTCTGCTTCCAACGCCTGTATGCGCCAGCAGATGGATGATCGCGCGGTGCAATGGTCGACGGCGATTGTCGAGGCCAAGCTCCTGTCGATTGACGCGCCGGTCAAATTACAGGGCCAGATGCGCACCTTTAAGCCGCCGTTCGGGGTCCTGGCGACGTGGTATTACTATCGCGTCTATCACATGCAGGTGATCCGGTCGCTGGACGGTCCGCTGAAGAAGGGCGACGCGGTAACGATCGTCCGGCTATTCTGGAACGGACAGCAGGTCAGTTGCCAGCAGAACCTCACGCCCGACAGCATGGGCAAGGATTTCCTGGCGATGCTGATGCCGATTTCGACGTTCAAGCAATTCGTGCCCGAGGGTATCACGGGGCTGAAGGTGAAGGACGGGATGTTCGTGGTCCACCTGGAGCTCAAGGAGATGCTGTCGAAGACAGCGATACCGCAGCTCGAGCAAAGAATCGCCGGCGTGCGTGCGGCCGAGGCGCAAATTGATCCGAAACAGGTGGACCGGCTCATCGAGCGGATCAAAAATGAGCCCAATTCCGAGCGTGCCGGTCCGTCCCTGCGGGCGCTGGAGCGGATGGGCCCCAAAATTGTTCCGCAGCTCGCGGCGGGGTTGAAGTTGATGCCGCCGGACCAGAGGCAATCGGAGCTGTACAACGTGATCGACCGGCTTTCGCCCCCGGCGACGACGCAGGGAATGGTTTGGCCGGATATGAATATCGAGGATAACGCGGTGAAAAAATGAAGCCCGTACTTTTGTCGTTCGCCATCGTGACGGTGTTGTCGGCGGGGGCGACCGCGTGCATGCGGCCGCAGTTGGACGAGCGGGCGGTGCAGTGGTCCAATGCGATTGTCGAAGCCCGGCTGAGTTCCATCAGCGCGGACGTCAAGATTGGTCATATCCAGGAGCGGCAGGGTGCGCTGGGTGTTCTGGGCGTCTCGACGACGAGCTACTTCTACAAAACCTACGACTTCCGTGTGACGCGGGTACTCGACGGCGCAATGAAAACGGGAGACTCGTTTCCCGTGATCCGGCTATTTTCGCAAGTCGAGGCGCAGGGCGCGCAGCAGCCGGGCGGTTGCGGTCAGCACTTGGCTCCAGACAGCGTGGGCAAGGAGTTCCTGCTGCTGGTCCGTCCGCTCTCGGAATCGAAAATCATTGTGCCCAATGGGATTACCCCGCCCGATGTGAAAGGGGCGATGTGGGTTGTGCATCTGGAGCCGATGGAGTCGGTTTCACCGGCAATTCTGTCCGGACTAGAGACGACCATCGCCAGCGTTCGCGCTGCCCGGGATCAGGCGACGCCGCAACAGGTCGATCATTTGATCGGCCAGATTGCCGGCGCCGGGACCGAGACCCGCGCCGGGCCGTCGGTTCGGGCGCTGGAGCGAATTGGCCCGAGCGTGATTCCCGCCGTTCAGAAGACCGCGGCCGCACAGACGGATGCTCAGGCCCGCGACCGGCTTGTTCAGGTCGTCAGTGATCTCACTCCCCCGGACCCGATCGGAATGATCGAAGCCCGCAAGGCGCCCACGGAGCGACAATAGGCGATTCTCTGCAAAAGCGACATTCGCCACATCGTCGCACCCACCCCGGAGATAACGATTTTGCGGGATAGAACCTGCCGTCGCTGTCGTCTATCGTTTGGGACCGCGATCCACCGACGATGCATTCCCTGCGCCAAACCATCCGCATTGCCGTCCGCGCCCTTCGGCGCAACATCATGCGCTCGGTGCTGACCTGCCTGGGGATCATTATCGGGATCGCGGCGGTCATCGCGCTGCTGGAGATCGGGCAGGGAGCGGCGACGGCCATCCGCGCCGCCATCTCCAGCTTCGGCGCCAACATCATCATGGTTTTCCCGGGGGAAGCGACCAACAGCGGCGTCAGCTTCGGCACCGGCACCCGGATCACCCTCACGCCTGAGGATTGTCAGGCGATTGCCGAAGAATGCCCCGCCGTCCGCAAGTCCGCCCCCAATGTCCAGGCTCGATTTCAACTGGTGTACGGGCATCGCAACTGGCAGCCCAACAGCATGTACGGAACCACGCCCGATTACCTGGAGGTCGGCAACTGGCACATCGCTGAGGGGGAGGCGTTCAGCGATCACGACGTGCAGAGCGTCAACCAGGTGTGCCTGGTCGGACAGACGCTGGTGCGCGAGCTGTTCGACGGCGAGTCGCCCATCGGCGAGCACATCCGCATCCACAACGCCAACCTCAAGGTCGTCGGCGTGCTGGCTTCCAAGGGGGCCAATCTCATGGGCTGGGACCAGGACGACGTGGTCATCATTCCATGGACGACCATGAAATATCGGCTGGCCAACTCGATGCTGGGACGGACCAATCAGAGCGCCGCGGCCACGGCGGCCGACGCCCTTAACGCGGTCAACACCCTGAACAATCTCTACCCCAGCAGCGCCCTCAGTCCGTTCCCGGCGCCATCGGCAATTCAGCAGTCGGACACCCCGCAGCCGGTCCGCTTCCAGAACATCGACCAGGTCATCATCTCCGCCCGCACGCCCGGCGAGATCCCCTCGGCCATCCACCAGATCACCGACCTGCTGCGCGAACGGCACCACTTGCAGCCCGGCGATCCGAACGATTTTCAGGTGCTCAACATCACCGAATTCACCAGCGCCCTTTCGTCGGCGACGGTGCTGATGACCAACCTGCTGCTGTGCGTCGCGGCCATCTCCCTGGCCGTGGGCGGGGTGGGCATCATGAACATCATGCTCGTCAGTGTCACAGAGCGGACGCGTGAGATCGGCGTGCGCATGGCCGTGGGCGCCCGGGCCCGCGACATCCTCCGCCAGTTTCTGGTCGAGGCGGTGGTCCTGTGCCTGCTGGGCGGAATCATCGGTATCCTGATCGGCCGCGGGCTCTCGCTCCTGGTGCAGGCGCTGCTGCACTGGCCGATCGGCATTTCCATCCCCGCGATCCTGGCGGCGCTGACGGTCTCGGGCAGCGTCGGCATCATCTTCGGCTACTACCCGGCGTGGAAAGCCTCGCGCCTCGATCCCATCGAGGCGCTGAGATATGAATAAGCCGCTGCGCGCGTGGAACTTGGAACGTAGAACGTACGGAAGGCTTTCCGTTCTACGATCCGACTCTGATACAATCCCGCCAAATCGCCTCCGCTGTTCCCTTGGAGAAAATGATGGCTACTGACTCCAGTCGCGTGCGTGTCGGCGCGTTTGTCCTGGTATTGGCGCTGATGGCGCCGGCACTGCTCGGCCAGGACGACGCCGTGCAGCGGATCATTTCCGCGGGGCGGACAGACAATCAGGTGATGGAGGATCTGAACTGGCTGACCAACCGGATCGGGCCGCGGCTGACCAGTTCCGACAACCTTCAGGATGCCGTCGAATGGGCCCGCGACCGGTTCAAGGAGGAAGGTTTGGACAACGCCCGGCTCGAGGAATGGGGCGAATTCCCGGTGGGCTTCAATCGTGGGCCGTGGCAGGGGCGGAAGGTGGCGCCGACGACGCAGCCGGTCGAGTTTGGCACGCCGGCCTGGAGCGCGGGGACAAGGGGAGTCGTTCGCGGACGAGCTTTGCTTGCGCCACGGAACGAAGCGGAGCTGGAGGCGATGCGCGATAAGCTTGCCGAGGCATGGGTGATCGAGCCGGACCGCGGAATCGCGGCACGCGGCGCAGAATTGCTCGCGCCGACATCGCGGCCCAACGCCGACTTCCAGAAGAAGCTTCAGGCGGCGTACGACCAGGCGCCGATCGCAGGCATTATCCGTCCGACGCGAACCGATCTGGTCGTCACCAGCGGCAACTATCGCGTGTCCTGGGACAAACTGCCGGCGATTCCGCAGATCAACCTCGTGCGCAAACAGTTCAACGACATCGTCGCCCAGCTGCGCGACGGGAAGGACGTCGCGCTCGAGTTCGACATCCGTAATCATTTCCGCAAGGGGCCGATCAAGCTGTACAACGTCATCGCCGACATTCCCGGCGCCGAATTTCCTGATGAGTACGTGATTGTCGGCGGCCACATCGACTCGTGGGACGGCGCCACTGGCGCCACCGACAACGGGACCGGCGTCGCAACGACGCTGGAAGCGGCCCGCATCCTCATCAAAGCCGGTGTCAAGCCCCGCCGGACCATTCGCTTCATGCTCTGGAGCGGCGAAGAGCAGGGACTGTTCGGCTCCAAGGCCTACGTCAAAAAACATCCGGAGCTGATGCCGAAAATTTCCGTCGTGCTCGTGCACGATGGCGGGACGAACTATCTCTCCGGCATCAGCGGAACCGCCGCGATGCTTGCGGATTTCGAGGCGGTCTTCGCGCCGGTGAAGGACCTCGATTCCGCGATGCCGTTTACGATTCGCAAGGTAAATGGGTTCAGCGCACAGGGCGCCAGTGACCACGCCTCGTTCCTGGCGGCGGGCGTGCCGGGAATCTTCTGGGGACAGGCGGGCAAGGCCATTTACAACCACACGCACCACACGCAGTTCGACACCTACGACGCCGCCATTCCCGATTACCAGAAGCACTCTTCGATCGTGCTGGCCCTCGGCGCATACGGGATCGCCAACCTCGATCACCTGCTCTCGCGCGACAAGCTCCTGCTGGCCCGCGGGACCGCCCGGCGCATGCTCGGCGTGCAACTCGACAACCTCACCATCGCCGACCTCGAACCCGATGGCGTCGCGCAGAAAGCCGGGGCCAAAATCGGCGACACGATCGTCTCGATCAACGGAAACAAGATCATCGACAACACCGAAGTCCGCCGGGCCATCCAGGGCGGCAGCCCCAAGATCAAGATGGTGATCAGCCGGCAGGGAAAAGAATTGGAGCTGAACCTCGATTTCGGCGAAGCACAATCACCCGAGTCTCGCCTCGCGGGACAAAAATAGGGTCGGGAGCTATTTTTGCATCCGCTTGTTGAGTAAGCTGTTGCGCATGCCACGTCGATTACGCAGGGCTTTGGGTGGGGTCGTTTATCACGTCATCAACCGCGGATGCGGGAAGATGAGGCTGTTTGGCAAAGACGGCGACTATGCCGCATTCGAGAGATTGCTCGGCGAGGCGCGGCAACGCCTGCCGATGCGCATTCTGAGCTATTGCCTCATGCCCAATCACTGGCACCTGATCCTCTGGCCGCGGGAGGACGGCGAGCTATCGCGATTCATGTTCTGGCTGACCATGACTCACGTCCAGCGCTGGCGTCACGCTCGTCAACTGGTCGGGCTGGGACCCCTGTACCAAGGAAGGTTCAAGGCATTTCCGATACAGGAAGACGGTCATTTTCTGAATGTCTGCCGTTACGTCGAGCGGAATCCGTTGCGAGCGAAGTTGGTGCGCCGCGCGGAACTGTGGGAATGGTCAAGTCTGCACGCGCGCGTCCGCGGCGGCGAAGAGCAGAGACAGTTGCTCGAGCCGTGGCCGCTTCAGCAACCGACGGAGTGGCTCCAATGGGTGAACGAGCCGCAGACGCCAGAGGAAGAGGCCCAGATCCGCGCGAGGATACGCACCGGCCGCGCATTTGGCACGGATGCCTGGGAACGGCGCACGGCAGGCCAGATGGGCCTCGAACTTGAGCCTCGACCCAGGGGCCGGCCCAAAAAGGCCACGGGGAAGAAAAAATAGCTCCCGACCCTATTTATTCTCCGAACACCGATCGGAGAAAAATAGGGTCGGGAGCTATTTTTCTCCGGCTCCGCATTGGACTGGAGCCAGACGATGGACTGGATTGTGACGAGCGGTGACATCCTCGATATTGCCGCCGATGTCCTGGTTTGCTCGGCGAATGTCTTTCTCAATCTGTCAGGGGGCGTCGGAGGCGAAATCCTGTTGCGATACGGACGCGGAATGCAGGATGAGCTGCATCAGCTCCTGTCGCGATCCGGAAAAGCCTTCGTGCAGCAGGGCGACGTTGTCGCGTGCGGGCCGCATGGCCTGCCGCTGAAGGGCGTTCTGCATGCCGTAGCGGTGGATGCGTTCTATCAATCGAATCCGCAGATCGTGCGAGGGGTCGTGGAGAAGAGCCTGGCCATGTCGGCGGCGCTTGACGCCGGACGGGTGGCGCTGACGGCCCTCGCCACCGGGTTTGGCCGGCTGTCGATGGAAAAGTTCGCCGAGGCGATTTTGCCGCTGCGCGATCGCGAGTATCCGCCGATCAAGGAGGTGGTGGTCTGCGTGAAGAGGGACGACGATGGCCGGCGCTTGAGGTCCGCATTCGGCGTCGAGGCGTGAATCGACACGCGTTTACTGCTGATCCCGCTTCGGTTTAGAAGCGAACCGGTCGGGTGGAATTGACGCACTTCATTTGTAATCGCCCGGCGGGGGCGGCGCGTGAATAATGAGGGGGCGAATGCCGCAATTGGATTATGGCAAGCCGAACCGGAGCCGGGCGCAGGTGATCTCGCGCCGGGGGTTGCTGCGCGCCGCTTTTGCCGCGTCGGGGCTGGCGGCGGGATACCTGCTGTATCGAGACGGGATTTTTTCTCCGGCTTCGGTTTCACCGATGCCAACTCCCGCACTGCCGCGGACGGCGATAGCTGCGGCCTCGCAGCCGGTGGATCAACGGGCGCAGATCGACGGGGTTTATCGCGAGTCGATCGTACCCCTTTTGGCGAGCTTCGAGCAGCGGAACGATCAGGCGGTCGATCGCGCGATGGCGGCGCTGCACGAACGTATCCAGATGCACCGGCGGCAAATCGGGCCGTTCACCAAAGACATTACCAGCTGGCATACGCGATTTGGAATCCTGCGGCGCTATCCGTCCGATCTGTGGCGCCGATTCCGCGGAACATCCGACTCGCAGCAGGTCCATGACTACGTCAACGCCAAGTTCCGCAAGCACATTCTTTCCGAGCGGGCGCTGGAGCAGGACGTCGCGGCGGTGCTGGGGCAGTTCGACAGCGACATGGCCGCCAGCCGCAATCAGCTTTATTCGGAGCTGCTCCTGCCCTTGCAGCAGATCAAGACGATTGCCCCGGCAACGCAGGTGTCTGTCGATCAGGTTCGGACTGACATGCGCGGCCGGGCGGAAGCAATCAGCCGGACCATGGGACGCGATACGATTGCGACCGGGCTGGCCGGTGTGGCGGGCGGGTGGATCGCGGCGGACGCGGCGCAGGGGATGACGTCGCGCATCGTCGCGCAAATCCTCACCCGCGTGGGGACGGCGATGGCCGCGGAAACAATCGCGGCGGGCGGAGCGACGCTCGAGGGGAGCGCCGCGGGCGGCGGCGTCGGCAGCTTCGCCGGGCCGGTCGGGACGATCATCGGCGTCGGCGTCGGGCTGGTCATCGGCGCGATCGTCGACTGGCGGTTGAGCAAGCGATTCGAGGCGAAGGTCGCCGAGCAGTGCAACTTCTTTCTCAGTGACTTAGAGTCGCGGATTCGCGACACCCGCGGCCACACGCCGGGACTGCGGCAAACGCTGATGCAGGTCGTGGAAATGACGGACCGGCTGCAGGACGAAGCGATTCGCCATGCGCTCAAGGAGACCGATCGATGAGCAGAGATTCTGGAATGAAAGCCGTGCTCCCCCGTGACACGGGTTTTCCCTTCGGGTCTGAGCCTGAGGCTCAGCCTCAGGGTCGAAGACAACCCGTGCTGGCGACTTGCCAGGATGAAAAACCGGCTTGGGAGAACTGGCTTGGGGCCGAACGCAATCAGCACGGGTTAAAAACCCGTGTCACGGGGAAGCGGCTCGTGACGCGCGCAGTTGTGATTCTCCTTGCATTAGCATCGCTTTGTTTGCCCCGGCCTGTGCACGGGCAGGCGCAAGTGGCGGGCGAAGTCGTTCGCGAGGCGACGGAGCAGATTTTCAAGCAGGCGGGGCGCGAAGGGATCGAGCAGCTTGCGGAAATGGGCGGCCGGCAGGCGGTGCAGGAAGTGCTCGAGCAATCGGCCCGCGAGGGCGGCGACCAGCTCGTCCGCAAGGTCACTCAGTATGGCATCGAAGACGGGCCGGCGGCGCTGCGGGCCATCGGACGCTCGCCGGCAAAAATGGTCGCGGCGCTGGACGGGCTGTCGCCCGAGCTGCGCACGGCCGGCCTGCAAGCCGTCGAGCGCAATCCCCAGCTCATGACCGACCTGATTCGCCAGTACGGATCGGGCGCGATGGAAGTCGCGGCAAGGCATCCGGGCGTCGGCGAGAAGCTGACGCAGACGCTGGGGACCGACGGGATCAAGCTCGGCCGGGAGCTGACGACGGATCAGTCCATCGTCGCGGCACGATATGCGGAGGATATTTCGAAGCTCGCACCGGCCGAGGGCGCGGGAGTAGTCGGCAAAATCGGACAGATGCCGGGCCGGGTGCTGGGTTTTCTGGAGGCGCATCCCCGGACGCTGCGGACCGCCGCCGGCGTGGCGCTGGTGATGGCGATCAAGGACGACATCATCGGAGACAAGGCCGGGACAACCGTCCTGCCCGACGGCACTGTTGTAACGACCGTATCCCATCCGGGTTTGATCGAGCGGATGTTTCCCTCGGTTTCGCGGTTCGCGTACCAGCCGATGATGATCCTGGCGGGTGTGCTTGCGGTCGGCATCGCCGGATGGTTTGGGGTGCATTTATGGGGGAAATGGCGAATCCAGGCGCTTCGGGCGGCGGCACAACGACGGGCATAGGACAGGAATCGAGCGCTGTAGGGCGGGCACTGCCCGCCGGTGGCCGCGATATTCCGTCATTGGATTCTACCATAGGCTCAGCCGACGCGCGCACGACTACGCTACACACGGACGTGGTGCTCACCTAAGATCGTCCTCCGGTCTTTTTTGGAGATAGAACACAGTGCGGGTGGATTTTCTGGAATTCTGCAAACGTCGGGTCGTCGTGCTGGACGGAGCGATGGGGTCCAATCTCCAGTGCCGGACGCTCGATGCACAGCGCGACTGGCTGGGGCATGAGAACGCCTCGGAGGTGCTGAACCTGAGCCGGCCGGACATCATTCAGGAAATCCACGAGGCCTTCCTGGCGGTCGGGTGCGATGGGGTGGAGACCAACTCGTTCAACGGCAGCGCCAATGACCTGGAGGAGGCGGACCTGGCGAGCCGGGCCGAGGAAGTGAACCGGCTGGCGGCGGAAATCGCCCGCAAAGCCTGCGACAAATTCGAGACGCCCGATCGCCCGCGGTTCGTCGTCGGGTCCGTCGGGCCGACGCGAAAGCTGATCAGCGTTGGGTTCACGGACTGGGACACGTTGTACGAGAGCTTCACGCCGCAGATGCGCGGACTGATCGGCGGGGGCGTCGACGTGATCCTCATTGAGACGCAGCAGGATTTGCTGGCGATCAAGTGCGCCCTTGCCGCCGCCAACCGGGCGATGAAAGAACTGGGCCGGCGGGTGCCGCTGATGGTGCAGGCGTCGTTCGATCAGGGCGGACAGAAGATGCTCTGCGGATCCGACCCCTCGGCGCTGATTGCGGCGATCGAGCCGTACGCGGAGGTGGGTTGCCTGGGGGTGAACTGCGCCTTCGGGCCACCGGAATTGAGCGATACGGTGCGGTACATCAGCGAGAACTGGCCGCGGCTGGTCAGCGCACTGCCGAACGCCGGCCTGCCGATCATGGTGGACGGCAGAAGTGAGTTTCCCATGACCCCGCCCGACTTCACCCGGGGGATGATACGATTCGTCGAGGAATTCGGGGTGAACATCGTCGGCGGTTGCTGCGGGACGATGCCCGAGCACCTGCGGATGCTGGTGGAAGCGGTGGGGGACCGTCCGCCCAAACAGCGACAGGTGGCCTACCGGGCGCAGGTCTCCAGCCTCTACAACGCCGTCGATATCCGGCAGGACCTGAGCTACCTGGTCGTCGCGGAGCGGACCAACACGAACGGCTCGCGGCAGTTCAAGCGACTGCTCCAGGAGGAAAACTGGGACGGGCTGGTTTCGATGGCGCGGGACGAGATCCGCGAGGGCTCGCATTTGCTGGACGTGTGCGTCGATTTCGTCGGCCGCACCGGGCCGCGCGACATGCACGAGGTGGTCCGGCGGTACGTCACGCAGATCAACGCACCGCTCATGCTCGACAGCACCAACCCCGCGGTGATGGAAGCAGGATTGAAGCTCGCCGGCGGGCGGTGCGTGCTTAACTCGATGAACCTGGAGGACGGCGAGGAACGCGTCGCCCACATCTGCTCGATCGCCAAAAAATTCGGAGCGGCGGTAGTCGCCGGCACCATTGACGAGGACAAGCAGAGTGCGATGGCCCGGACCGCCGAGCGAAAGATCTCGATCGCCAGGCGGATTCGCGATCTGGCGGTCGAGAAGTATGGCTTGCGAGATGAGGACATTCTGTTCGATCCGCTGGTGCTGCCGATCTCGACGGGGATCGAAGAAGACCGGCGCAACGCGCTGGAGACGATCGAAGGGACGCGAAGGATCAGCAAAGAGCTGCCGCGATGCCACACCGTGGTCGGCCTCTCGAACGTGAGCTTCGGCCTGAAGCCGGCGGCGCGGGTGGTTTTGAACAGCGCCTTTCTGCACGAGCTGCGCGAAGCCGGGCTGACGGCGGCGATCGTGCACGGCTCGAAAATCCTGCCGAAAAACCGCATCCCCGACGAGCAGTGGAACGCGGCGCTCGACCTGATCTACGACCGGCGGCGCGAGGGATTCGATCCGCTGACGCACTATATCTCGCTGTTTCCCGAGGGAACCGAGACGACGACCCAGAAGGCCGCCGACACGGAGAACCTGCCGATCGAAGAGAAGCTCAAGCGGCACATTATCGATGGCGAGAAGCGCAACCTCACCGAGCACCTGGCCGACGCGATGAAGCAGTATCCGCCGCTCGACGTTATCAACAACATCCTGCTGGAAGGGATGAAGGTGGTGGGCGAGCTGTTCGGCAGCGGGCAGATGCAGCTTCCCTTCGTGCTCCAAAGCGCCGAGACGATGAAGGCCGCGGTGGCTTATCTCGAGCCGTTCATGGAGAAGACCGACGGGCAGTCCAAGGGCAAGATCGTGCTGGCGACCGTGAAGGGTGACGTGCACGATATCGGCAAGAACCTGGTCGACATTATCCTGACGAACAACGGGTACACGGTCTTCAACCTCGGGATCAAGCAGCCGATCAACGACATTCTCAAGGCCGCGGCGGAGAAGCGGGCCGACGCCGTCGGCATGTCCGGGCTGCTGGTGAAGAGCGTTGCTGTGATGAAGGAAAATCTGGAGGAGATGAACGCCAAAGGCGTGAAGATGCCGGTGTTGCTGGGCGGCGCGGCGCTCACGCGGGATTACGCCGAGGACGAATTGGCCAACCTCTATCAGGGGCCGCTGCTTTATTGCAAGGATGCGTTTGACGGCCTGCACGTGATGGACGCGATCTCGACGGGGCAGACGCAGACGATTGTCCAGACCCAGCGCGAGCGGTCGCAAAAGCGCAAGCGGCTGCGGGCGGAGAGCCAGCAGAAGTATGGGGATGTGCTCAAGGGCGCCGCCGCGGACGCGCAGCCCGTACCGCGCGACAATCCCGTTCCGCTGCCGCCGTTCTGGGGACGGCGGATCGTCACCGACATCCCGGTTTCCCAGCTTTTTCCGTACATCAATCTCGATGCGCTGTTCGGCGGGCAGTGGGGTTTCAAAAAGCGCGGCGCAAATCAGGCGGATTTCGAGAAGCTCATCGCCCAAAAGGCCCGGCCGGTTTTCGAATCACTCCAGAAGCGGGCGGTCGATGAAGGGTTGTTGCAACCGAAAGTTGCGTACGGCTATTTCCCCGTCCAGGCGCGCGGCAACGACGTGATCGTCTATCACATCGAGGAGTTTCTGGGCTGCACGTGCCATCCGGGCGGTCCGGGCCGGCTTCAGCCGGCCGGCAAGCCGCGCAAATGGATGCGCTTCTCCTTCCCCCGACAGGAAGGCCGGCGCAAGCTGTGCATTTCCGACTTTTTCCGATCAATCGAGAGCGGCCAGTACGACGTTCTGGGTGTCCAGCTTGTGACGGTGGGCGATCGCGCCACCGAAGCTGCCGAGAAGCTGCGGGCGCAGAACCAGTATCAGGATTATCTGTTCCTGCACGGCTTCGGCGTCGAATCGGCCGAGGCGCTGGCGGAGCTGTGGCACAAACGGATGCGCCAGGAGTTGGGCTTTTCCAGCGAAGACGCGCCGAAGATCGCCGACCTGTTCCACCAGGGTTATCGCGGGAGCCGATACAGCTTCGGCTATCCCGCCTGCCCGGACTTGGAGCCGCGGGCGAAGATTACGGAATTGCTGGAGCCGCAGCAGATCGGCGTGAGCCTCAGCGAGAACTTCATGCTGGTTCCTGAGCAATCGACCGATGCTCTGGTCGTCCATCACCCGCAGGCGAGGTATTTTGACGTATAACTGCTTTTCCCGCCGGTGGGTCGGTAAGTTCGGTCAAAGGGCGGCCCGCGGCTTGCAGGTCGGTGGGGTGCCTTACTATCCTCACGACATGGCCGGCCAGGTTGGATCGGGCCGGCCATCCACCGTTCTCCCAGAGGGCGAGGCCTGGAATGTCACGGTTGCTGCTTCGACCGATCTCGTATCGGCATGTGGTATTTCCCGATTCGCCGGCAGTGAGCAACCGGCCGGTCAACTTCACACCCGACTTGGAAGTCGAGGAGCCAGACGATTCACCGCAGTTGTCGAGCGATGAGTACGCGGCGATGGGGTGGATTTTCGAGCGGGCGGGATTGAACGCGGACGACTACCGTCGCGAGACGCTTCGCCGCCGCATCCCGGCATGCCTGCGGGCATTGCGGGTTGAGACGATGGTTCAGGTGTGTGCCGCGGTGCAGCGGAACCCGGGTTTGCTGAAAGTTGCGCTCAACGCGCTGGTGATCGGCGTCACCTCCTTCTTTCGCGATCCGCCGGTTTTCGCGGCGATCCACGAGCGGGTCATTCCTGAGCTCTTGTCGCGAACGCGGTCGCAGGGCTTGCGGATCTGGAGCGCCGGCTGTTCGGACGGGTCGGAGCTGTACTCGGTCGCGATGCTGGTGGCGGAGCACGGAGCGGTCGAACACGGCACGCTGCTGGGCACGGATTGCCGGCCAGCAGCTTTGGCCCAGGCGCGGGAGGCCTGCTATGACACCGCCGCCGTGAGCAACGTACCGGCGTCGTTGTTTGGGAAGTATTTTCATTTTGGCGATGAGGGTTGGCGGGTTCATCCGAGCTTGCGCGGTGCGTCACGTTGGCGAGCCGGGGAGCTCTTGCGGTGCTGCGAGCCGGCCGGGTGGGACCTGATCCTCTGCCGCAACCTCGCGATCTACATGCAGCCCACGTCGGCGCAGCGGCTGTGGACGCGGCTGGAACATCTTTTGCGGCCGGGAGGAATACTTGTGCTCGGGAAAGCCGAACGGCCGGTCGGAACGAAGGCCATGAGGTTTGTCGCTCCCTGCATTTATCGGCGGGACAGGAGTTGATCGAGTGTCGCTCTGGACCAGGATTGCACGGTCGACCAGACCGGACTGGAAGCTGTCGGCGTTGGTGGCCGTTTGCCTGATCGCGGCCATGGCGGCGCTGCGCCTTGGCCTGGCGGGGCGCTTTCCGCTGCCGATTGGGTACGGCGTGCCGATCGTCCTGCTGGGGCTCTTTCGCAGCCGCAGGATTCTTTGGATTACTGCTCTCGCGTTTGCCGCGCTGGCGATCATCAAGTTTTTCTTCCTCCTTCCCGAAGCCCCGCGTGTCGTGCACCTGTCTGCCCGCACGTACGATTGGCTGGAAGGAGGGCTGGTCCTGCTGGACCTGCTGCTAGTAACGGCGATCGTGGACATCTGGATCGTGACCCGCGATTTTCTGGACGCGCAGCATTCCGATCTCGAATCCGCCAATTCGGAACTTGCCGCCCGCGAGGAGGAAATCGCCCGTCAGAACGAGGAGCTTCAATCGCAGACCGAGGAGCTCGAGCGGCAAAGCGAGGAGCTTCGCGTCGCCAACGATGAGCTGGCGCATCGGGAAAAAACGCTGGAGATTCTGCTTTCGCTGTCGCGGTCGCTGCACACGGAATTGAGCAACGCCGACATCATGGATCGGATCTGCCAGACGCTGGGGCTGTTGATCAACGGCCCGACCGCCGCCGCCGCGATCCTCGAGCAGGTCGGCGACCAGGTCGTCGTGCGATGCCATCACGGGTTTGGCGAGCAAGGTCTGCGCAACGAAACCATCCCGGTCGCCAGTTCCTTTGCGACGCTGGTGCTGGCTAAGGGTCGCACCGGCTACATCGAGGACCTGGCGCTACGTCCCGATCTCATCATCCCGCAGCCCCGGGAGGGCGAACCGCTGAAGGCGATTCTCGCAACGCCCCTGCGCGTGCGCGGCGCGCCGGTGGGAAGCCTGGAAGTCTACAGCCGCCAGAATACCAGCTGGAACCAGGAGCAGATTTCACTGGTGGAATCGCTGGCGGCGCAGACGTCGGTCAGTCTGGAAGCGGCGGAGCTTTTCCAGACCGTGGCGCGGGAACGCAACCGCTTTGAGGCGGTGCTGCGGACGGCGCCGATCGGGGTGATCGTCTGCAACCCCAGCTGTACGGATATCCGCCTGAATCCCGCCGGCGCCGCCATGCTGAACGTACCGCTCGACCAGCCCATCACGGTGGCTCAGATCCCCAAGCTTTGGCAGTCTTTTCGCGACGGGCAACCCGTCCCGCCGGAGGAGCATCCCGCGATCCGCGCCGCCCAGCAGAACCAGGAGACCCACGGGCTGGAGCTGGAGATGGTGCTGGCCAACGGTCGCCGGCTGATCTGTCTGAACTACGCCCGGCCCATTCGAGACGCCGGCGGCGCTCCCCGCGGAGCGGTTGCGGTGTTCGTCGACATCACGGCGCAGAAGGAGCTCCAGCGCGAGCTGGACATCCGCCGCCGCGAGGCCGAAGAGGCTTCGGTCCGAAAAACGCGGTTCCTGGCGGCAGTGAGCCACGACATCCGCACCCCCGCCAATGCCATCAGCCTGCTGGCCGAGCTGATTCGGCGCACCGCCAGCAATCCCTCTCTTACTTCCGACGTGCCGGAGCTGGCCCAGGAGCTCCAGGCCAGCGCCATGTCGCTGGTGAACCTGCTGAGCGATGTGCTGGACATCGCCCGTTTCGATTCGAACAAGGTCGATTTGCAGGAAGCCGAGTTCCCCCTGCTCAACCTGTTGCAGGATGAGCAGAAGCAATTGCTGCCGCTGGCCCGGCAGAAGGAGTTGGCGATCCGGGTCGATCCGCCCGCCGATCCCATCGTGCTTCGCACCGACCGCATCAAGCTGGCCCGCGTGCTGGGCAACCTCATCGGCAACGCCATCAAGTTCACCGACCGGGGCGAGGTGCGCATTAGCGCCGCCCGCGATGGAGACGGCTCGGTGGAGATCGCAGTGGCTGATACCGGCGTCGGCATCGCCCCCGAGTACCTCTCGCACATCTTCGACGAGTTCTTCCAACTGCGAAATCCCGAGCGCGACCGGGCCAAGGGGACAGGGCTGGGCCTGACGATCTGCAAGCGGCTGGTCGATGCGATGGGGGGCACGCTGCGGGTCCGGAGCACGCCGGGCAAGGGCAGCACGTTTATCGTCAGCCTGCCCGGCTACGCGGTGGTCCCGCAGACACAGGACGCTCCGGCTTAGAGATCGTGAGGCTTGCGTGCCCGATGACTGCGGCGCCGATTTCCTGAATCGGCAGTCCTCCCCATAGAATCCGCGCATGATCATCACCATCGACGGTCCGGCAGGGACGGGCAAGTCGACCGTGGCGCGGAAGGTCGCCGAACGGCTTTCCTTCGACTTCCTCGACACCGGGGCCATGTACCGCACGATCGCTCTGGAGGCGCTGCGGCGAAAGGTGAGCCTCACGGATGCGCGGGAGCTGGCGTTTGTCGCCCGGCACTGCCGGATCGGGTTTGACTGGAGCAAGCGGCCGCCCGCGGTGCTGCTGAACGGCGAGCCGGTTTCGCACCTGATTCGCGGCAGCGAGGTGGCCAGCGCCGCGTCGTTCGTCGCCGCCGTCGGTGCGGTGCGGCAGCGACTGGTCCAGGAACAGCAGCGAATCGGCGCCGGGCACGGGAACCTGGTGACCGAGGGCCGCGATCAGGGCACGGTGGTTTTCCCCGAGGCGAGGGCGAAGTTCTATCTCGACGCGACGCCCGCCGAACGCTGCCGCCGGCGCGTCGCCCAGCTTCGCGCCCGCGGCGAAATGGTCAACAGCGACGAGGTCCTCCGCGAGATCATCGAGCGCGATAAACGCGATTCCACCCGCGCCGTCGGCCCGCTCATCGTCCCGCCGGACGCCCAGGTCATCGATACGACGAAGCTGAGCGAAGATGAGGTGGTTGATCGGATCGTGACTCGCGCCACGAGCTTGATGGACGCGACGTAGAACGCAAGATGCGCTTGTCACGTTTCACGTTTCACGTTTTACTTCCCCGCGTTCAAAAAATGCCCGACGCTCCCATCCCCCCTCCTTCGCCGGTCTGGAAATTGCTCCAGGCGATTTCGCGGATCGCGACGACGGTGCTGTTCGACCTGAAGGTCTACGGCGCCCGTCGCGTCCCTCAGAGCGGCGGCGTGCTGCTGGTCTCCAACCACCAGAGCTTTCTCGATCCGGTGCTCCTGGGCGTGCGCCTCAACCGCCCCTTGAGCTACATGGCCAAGTCCGGCCTCTTTGTGTTCCCACCGTTCGCGTGGTTCCTCCGCTTCCTGGGCGCGTTCCCGATCCGCCAGAACGCCGCCGACTTCCGCGCCCTCAAAGAGGCGATCGAGCGCGTCAAGGAAGGCCGGGCCCTGGCCATCTTCCCCGAAGGCTCGCGTACCAGCGACGGACAATTACTCCCCATCGAGCCCGGCATCGCGCTGGTGATCCGCAAGGCCAAGGTCACGGTCGTGCCGGCGGTCATCGACGGGTCCTTCGACGCCTGGCCGCAGCACCGCAAAATCTTCCGCCCCGGCCGCATCCGCGTCCTCTATGGCCACCCCATGGACCTGTCCGGCATGAGCCGCGAGCAGGTCATGGAAACGATCGCCGCCCAGTTTCGCACCCTGCTTGCCGAGCTGCAAAGCAACCGCCTGCACCTGGATCGCAGGGACTTCTAGAAATTGCTGAATGCTGATTGCGGATTTCTGATTTGGGGAATCACGGCGTCTTAATCAGCAATCCGCAATCAGCAATCAGCAATCCGAATCGGCTTGCTGTTCCCGGCGCAAAATCTCGACACGCAAGCTGGCTTCGGCCATAATCCCGCGGCGGAGGAGCACATCGATGGCCAAATTCGTTCAGTTCGGCTCGCGGATTCTCAACGTGGATGAGGTGTGTTACGTCGGCCGCACCGACGATTGCACCGTGCGGGTGATCATGAGCCATCACCGCCGGCTGGCGGATGGCAAGGGCGGCTCCCCGCCCGGGTTGATCGACTTCCACGCCGAGGAAGCCCGCCGTGTCTGGGATTATTTCGTTACCCGCGCCGAAACCCACGACGAGTTTGCCGGCGTCAAGCCGCCCGTCGAGGAGTGACCCCTCCGCCGCGCTCAAAGCCCTTCCCTGCCATGGGTTAACGCGCGACGTCTCGCATGTCTCGCATGTCTCACATGTCGCGTGCCCCACCATCGCCCGATTTTCCTGCAAATCGCCCGCCGTAAGCCGTGGTTTGATCGGATGTTGCGCAAATGTCCCAAAATGTCCCATGTTTTGAGCAAAATGGGACATTTATCATATTCTTGCCAGGACGGCGGACCCGCTGCCTCGCATTGAACCTTCGTCCGCCACGGTCACGGCGTGTAACGATTCGTTAATGAACTGCGGACGCGCAAGCGGTATCCGCATGGGCGCCGCGCCGTTCGCGCAGGCGCGAGCGATCGGGTGCTCCACAATCCACGTGGGCGTTCTTGGGCTATCCTGCCAGGCTCCAAAGAGCAAACCGCAGAGGCCGCGGCGGATCGCGGGGGATTGCGAGTGGGGACATCAACCAGATCAGCGCTCAGATCATCGATGCCGCCATGAAGTTGCATTCGGCGCTTGGGCCAGGGTTGCTGGTCAACAGGCTCGAACCCTCCGCGTCCCTCCGCGCCCTCAGCGGTGAGGCCGACGACTGATCCGAAGGAAAGCCGGCCCGCCCGTATCAGGCGAGAAGAAGTGCCGCGTGTGGTGCGCCCCGACCGATCCGCGAAGGCACGGTTTCGCCGCCGCCCGGACCCCACGCCGGTGGCACAGCGCAGTCCCGCCGCAGGCGAGACGCAGCGCCGCCCCCGATTCTCACTGCGCTTCCCGCGGCTTCGGAGATCCCGTCCAACCGCCGGCATTGAAGCTTATCAGTGAATTCCGGTCATGGCTCTCCATCCCTTAAAATACGTTTCGGCCGCTATTCGCGACTCCTGATTTTTGATTCTACTGATAGTCAACTTGCGGCATATTCATTGAAGCTGGAGTAAACGGAAATGAGCGTCAATTTTCCACAGACGAGTTTTCCACAGACGAGATTTGGCGATAACTTCATCCCTCTGCGTGGCGGCCTGGATGGCCCGCAGACCGCGGGGTGGACGCCTGGTCCTCCGGTTAAAACCGGCTTGGGCTGCATGACCTACGCTGACCAGATGATCTTTGTTGAGAAAGGTGTCGCGCTGGCGGCGGACCTTTATCTGCCCAAGGTCCGGGGCCATTATCCCGCGATCGTAGTGTTCTCAGCCTATAACAAGGAACTTCAGTCGAGCGGCGCGCCTACCGGCACGAATGAGACGGGAAGTCCGCCGGTGTTTACGAACCGCGGTTACGCGCATGTGGTGGTGGCGCGGCGGGGCGTCGGCCGTTCGCAGGGCAAGAGCATTGTGTTCTGCAACGAAACTGACGCGGAGGATCATGCGAAGGTAGTCGCATGGGCGGCGGCGCAGCCATGGTGCGACGGGAATGTCGTCCTGTTTGGAACGTCCTATTACGGTATGTCGCAGGCACTGGTGGCTGTGGAGCGGCCGCCGGCTCTTAAAGGCTTCTTCACCATCGAGATGTGCACGGATTATTTTCGACACATCGTGATGTTTGGCGGGGCGCCCCAAATGGACTTCCTTGCGCTCTGGATGGGGGCAAATTTTACGGACAAGCAACTCAAACTTCATGTGCCGCCATTCGTACGCGCGCTGATGAGCCAGATTTTGAATTCGCCTCTTAAGCGCTGGTGGTGGCCGCAGGTCCGGAAAAGGATGACTCGAATCATGAAGGGATTTCAGCTCCAGAAACCATCGAGGGAAATGCGTCAACTCTTTGCTGACTTGGTGCTCGATGGCAAGACCCGAGCGACAAACCGGATGTCGTCGGGACCATCGGGCAACCTGAGCAAGATCAATGTTCCGTTCGTCGCTGTTCAGAATCCAGGTCATTTCAATTTGCATCAGTTTGGCGCTTACGATCTATTTGAGAATGCCGCCACGCCGAGTGCGAGGAAGTGGTTGATCATCGGTGAAGCTGAATATGAGCTGCCGTGTTATCACTGGCAACTGGAGGCACTAGCTTTCTTCGATCACATTCTGTTCGGTGCCACCAATGGTTACGGTGAGCAGGCGCGGGTGCGATACTGGACGGATGGCGCAAATGAATTCCGCAGCGCGGAGAATTTTCCAATTCCGCACAGCGTGCCGAGGCGATTTTACCTTGCCTCGGGCGGACCAGATGCTGCAACACATCGTCTCACGGACCAGAGCCCAGAGGGCGGGGCCAACTGTTGGGCAGCCGTGCCGTTGGGCGGAATCGTCACAGCGGGCTTCGACGAAGTTACCAACCAACTCCTAGGCTACGAAATACAAATCGATGAGGAGATAGAACTGTCGGGGCCGATTACCGCGAGCCTGATGTTCAGCAGCAACGAGATTGACTCGCACGTCGTAGCCCGTTTAAGTCGGGTGGATCGAGCGGGAGTTCGTTACGCGATGTCGCTGGGAACGATTCGGCCGGCTTGCCGCACGATCGATCTCCAACGCTCGACCGCTACAGAAATTGCAATCGATATTGACATCCCAAGGCCGCTAAATCCCGGAGAGCCCGTGCTACTTAAATTTAGCCTGACGCCGCAGCCCATTCTGATGAAGCCAAGTAATCGTTTGCGCCTCGACATTGGAAGTCGCACGGACTTATTGCGTAGCGATCAGAGCCACGGCCACGCCCAGTTTGACATGCAGGTACCGCCCTATTTTTCGCGAAACACTCTGCACTATGGCCCGGAGACTTATGTTGAAGTGCGGCAAGTGTCGCCGCACGGTACTGGATCAGGTGCCGCTTAAACATCCGATCCGCGCCGATGAACTAAAGGTGACGCGAACGTTCGCGTCACCTTTAGTTCTCCCTGTCCCGATAGATGCGGTTGTAGAGCGCCCGCCCTGGATTCGTCACCCACCCCCACCCGCGCGGCGCCTTGAAGCCCAGGCTGTGCCGGACGCAGCGCCGCCAGGACGTGCGGGCTGCGATGCGTTTGCGGATCGACGGCTTGGCCGACGGCTCCGAAATGGTCTTGCCAAACCGCGACCGCATGCTTTACCATCCTTTCGCATCCAGTCGATCGGGGACTAAGCCCTGAGTTCTGAAACGTCGCAGGAGGGAGTGCATGTCGTTCGCAGGGTCAAACGCCACGTCACGCGCGCGGTTGCAACAGGCGGCACGGTTCCAGGTCGAAGCTCTTGAACGCCGGGTGCTGCTGTCCAGCGCTATCGCGGCTTTCAACGCCCAGCAAGCATTCCCGACCGGCACAAACCCCCTGTCTCTGGCAGTGGCGGACGTGAATCGCGACGGCAAGCTCGATCTGATCGTCGCCAACAACACCGACGGCAACGTGGGTGTCCTGCTGGGCGACGGGACAGGGTCGTTTCTCAACCAGGCGACTTTCGCCTCCGGTCCCACGCCCATCGCTGTGGCGGTGGCCGACGTGAACGGCGACGGCAAGCCGGACATCCTCGTCGCCAACTACGGCTCGTCCAGCGTCAGCGTGCTGCTGGGCAATGGCGACGGAACGTTCCAGGCCCCGCTCAGTTTTGCCACCGGCAATGACCCCATCGCAGTGACCACCGCGGATGTGAACGCCGACGGCAAGCCGGACATCCTCGTGGCCAACTACGGCAGCGGGACGGTCAGCGTGCTGGATGGCAACGGCGACGGAACTTTCCAACCCCAGCAGACCTTCGCCGCGGGCGCTCATCCGATTTCCATCGCCTCGGCCGACCTCAACGTCGACGGCAAGCCCGACATCGCCGTCAGCAATTACACCAGCTCGACGGTCAGCGTGCTGCTCGGTACTGGCGGCGGGTCGTTCTCAGCCGCGCAGACATTCGCCGTCGGCGGACACCCGCGCAGCGTCGTCGTCTCCGACATCAACGGCGACGGCAAGCCGGACCTGGTTGTCGTCAACAAGGCCGATGGAACCACAAGCGTTCTGCTCGGCAATGGCAACGGCACGTTCGCCACGCAACTCACCAGCTACGTCGGGGCCAGCCCGAATGCGGTCGCCGTGGCGGACGTGAACGGCGACGGCAAGGAAGACCTGGTCGTCGCCGACGCCAGCACCGCCTACCCCGGCAACGTGGCGGTTCTTCTAGGCAACCGCGACGGCACTTTCCAGCCCGCGGTCAACTTCAACACCGGCTCCAGCCCCTACGCCCTGGCGGTAGCCGACCTGAACGGCGACGGCCGTCTCGACATCGCTACCGTGAATCAGCGCGACAACACGGTAAGCATCCTGCTGGGCGACGTGCCGCCGAGAATCATCTCGATCAACAGGACAGACCCACCGGGCGAAACCAGCGACAGCAGCGTGACATATACAGTTACGTTCAGCGAGCCCGTGACCGGTGTCGACCCCTCCGATTTCTCACTCGCGCTCACCGGTGTTACTGCGTCCACTCCTGTTAGTGTCAGCGGTAGCGGTTCCACCTACAGAGTTACGGTTACTGGTATCTCTGGTGAAGGTTTTCTCCGTCTTGATTTTGTGGACAACGGGACTGTCCGCAACGCGGCGGGGAATCCGTTGCAGCCGACCGGCCATCCGGTGTTCCAACCGATGCAGACGTTCTACAACCCCGGCGTCGCTACTAACGTCGTGGTCAGCGACCTGAACGGCGATGGACGACCTGATTTGTTAACCTCGGGTAATTACGGCTATGTAAGTGAGCTTCTGGGAAACGGCGACGGCACGTTCAAACCAGGTCAGTCGGTTGCGAGTCCTGCCGACCGTTCTCTCACGGTCGCGGATTTTAACGGCGATGGCCGGCCTGACCTCCTTACTAGCGGGCAGATTTTCTTGGGCAATGGAAACGGGACTTTTCAACAACCTATTATCGTCAATGCGGGCCCTTTTGCCGCCGATTTAAACGGAGACGGGAAACTCGACCTGGTCCGACTCTCAGGAAACGACATTGGTGTGCTGCTGGGTAATGGAAACGGCACATTTCAACCACAACGCACATATTATAATGTGGGCGTGGATCCACAGATGGTGGCCATCGCAGACGTGAATGGTGACGGAAAGCCCGACCTGGTCATCCCAGACAAGCTGCGTGACGCGCTAAGCATATTGTTTGGAAATGGGGATGGTACGTTTCAACCGCCATTCACGATTTCAACCGGGCGATATCCAACTTATGTCTCAACCGCAGATATCAACGGCGATGGAAACGTCGATCTTGTTGTAGAAGAGTATGAAAAGCTTGCTGTATTCCTTGGGAACGGCAATGGTACATTTCGAGAGCAGCAAACAATTCCAAGCGGCTTTTCGGTAACTACTTATCCTGTAACCATCGCGGACATAAACCACGATGGTAAGCCCGATCTCATTTTCCAAGACGGAGGTCTTGGGATTGCCCTTGGAAACGGAAACGGAACCTTTCAAACGACTGACTTATACAGCGGCAGCTTTTTCGGTCCGAGCCCGATCACCGTCGCGGATGTGAATGGGGACGGAAGGTTGGATATAGTCGGAGCGAGCGGCGGGGACGCTATATCCGTAGCGCTGGCCAGTTCGCAAGACAATTTGATGGGACAGACGTATCAGATAGTACCATACCAGAATACGATTACTGGTACTTCAGGAAATGACCAAATTTTTCTATTCGGAAACCCGGATGGGATTCACGTCGACTGGGGCCTCAATTTCGGCAGCGCGTCCGGCGAGGTATCACTTAATGACCCAAGCGGTCTTACGATCAACGGAAACGGCGGTAATGACACCGTCTATCTCAACTACCCCTACGGCAACCCGCTGCCGAGCATCCTGCACCTGAACGGCACGTTCACGATCAGCGGCCTTCAGGGCACCAATCCGCTGGCTGGCACAACGTTCGACATGGGCAGAAGCACGGTCTTCATCAGCTATTCCAGCCCGGCATCCGATCCGATCGCAGCGATCACAGGCTATCTCCAGGCTGGGTACAACAACGGCGGGTGGAACGGAACGCCGACCGCAACAACCGGCGTCATCACGTCTTTGCCGGCGGCGGCGAATCCGAATCACAACACCGGCATCGGCTACGCCGACTCCGCCGACGGCCAGGGCGTGAACACGACGCCGAACACGATCGAGCTGACCTACACCCTCTACGGCGACGCCAATCTGGACCACCAGGTCAACAGCGCCGACCTCCAGATCCTGCTGGCATTCCTCAACCGCACCGGCGCCTGGG
>DATHPP010000314.1:0-21973 GCA_035483795.1 Tepidisphaeraceae bacterium
CACTCGACGATCGCCAGGTCGCCTTTGAGGATCAGCCGGACGGTGTGAGTGGGGGACTTGCCGTTGATGCTGGCTTGTCGGGTCACCTGGCCGGCCACGACGACTTTCTGTACGTCGCCCTGAATCTCCCAGACTAATTCCTGCGAGCTGGTGGCCCGGTCGGCACTGAAGTCAGGATTGTTGGATACGAAGACCTGCGGGATCAGCGCGCTGCTCGGGTGGTCGATGCGAAGGGCCGTCTGGATGGCGACAGACAGGGAGGGCTGAATCGGGTCGTTGGCGACGATTCCGCCGCCGATGTAATCGTCCACGGGGACGACGGCGTTCCCGGGCTCGAGGCCGTCGGGCGAGGTCTCCAACGGCAGGCTTCCGATCGTTCGCCACATCGCCCCGATACCCGCATCGAAGGTGCTCGAACTGAGTTCTTTGGGGAAATAAGTTGAGGCGAGTTCGTCGATGGCCTTTGGTGTATCGTCGGCCGGCGTGCGCGGGTAAAACAGGTACGCCGCCACTCCGATCACGACGATCACCGTGACGCCCGAAAGAATGGCGATCACACTTCCCAGGGGAAAGCGCTTCTGGCTGGCCTGCTCTTCAATGCCGCCCATCAGCTTCCGGGTGAAACCGGGACCGGCGCGGACGGATCGGAAGTCTTTGCCGCTCTCGAGCGCTTCGCGGGCTTCGATCAGCAGCCGGTATTCGTCGACGTTCTCGTTGGCGGTTTTGAGCTGGGCAACCGCATCGTGCCATTGTGGGCTGCCGGGCCCGGCGCGCAGAGCGTCGGTGAGAAGAGTGAGGAAAGGATCGCGCTCAATATCGAGTTGAGAAGCCATGTTGTCGTCGACAATGACGAAATTCGAATGACGAATGACGAATCAAATCCGAAATACGAATGACCGAATGACGAAACAGGAGGCGCTCGAGGGGCGCGTTTCGTTATTCGAGCTTTGGTCATTCGAGATTGATTCGTCATACGTCATTCGCGTTTCGAGCTTCGCCGGTCTGTTCCTCGGGCGAGGCGGCGCCGGCCATCCGGGCCAGGCGTCGAAGCCCGTGAAACATTCTCGAGCGCAGCGTAACCGCCTTGGTTCCGGTGATCTCTTCCATCTGCGCATACGACAGGTCCTGGAAGACACCCAGGACAATGACCTCTTTCTGGTCGGTCGGAAGCCCGTCCAGGGCCTTGAGGATGCGGGCAATCTCTTCCCGTTTTTCCACATCGTCAGTGGCGTGGGCGGCGACCTGGTACGGGTCCCCGCTCATGTCGATGCCCTCGAGGTTCAATTCCGTGATGTTGCGAATCGGGCTGCGCTTGCGGCGGCGGGACTGATTGATCGCCAGGTTCCGGGTAATTGTGAAAAGCCAGGTCGAGAACTTCTGCGGGTAGCGATACGTCGGCGCGAATCGGAATGCTCTCAGGAAAACTTCCTGGCCAATGGACTCGACATCCTCCAGATTGCCCAGCATCCGGTAGAGGTAGGACAGAACGGATGCGCTGTATCGTTCATACAGCAGGGAAAACGCCTGCTTGTCACCCAGTTGAGTTCGGCGCATCAGGTCTTCGTCGGAGGAACGGCCGAGGGTCACCGGTTTGAAGTCTTCGCCGACCTCGGCCGGGGGAGGGGCTGGTTTGGGCGGCTTGCGCGACGCCGTTGGCTTTTCCGCCTGTCGCTGTGGCATCCAAACTCCGCGCGGGTGCAATCGAAGCGACGTGCATTCGCCGCAATGATCTGCTGAAATCCGCCAATCCCCCGGGGCTAGCGCGATCGTATTCGGAACTTGGCCTTCTCGTCAACCAAAACTTGGAATCTATCTATTGTGTCTGGTCTACCAACAGCCTTTTTGCGATGTCCGAGGCTTTCTCGGACCTTCGGTCCGACCGGGCTGACACAGCCCACTTCTAAGCAGGCTCCTCCTCGACGGGTGCCTTATGGATCAGCCCATGCAGCCGGTCCAGTTTCTGGTGCAAATGCAGCACTTCCTGATGCGCCTTCAGGTTCACCTGGTAGTCCAGATCGGCGCGGATCCGGTCGCGCTGGCCCTGCTGGCCCTGGCTGATTAGCACGAATAAGGAGATAAACAGCGCCTCGATGGTCACCATAAAACCGAGCGTGCCGAAGCTTGGTGGGTCGTCCCATGGAGTATGTCCGGTCAGCTTCAATCCCACGTTCACCACGATCCACACGCCGAAGAAAACCAGGTTGATAAGCACGAACCATTGGCTGGCGCTAATGTTGGCGATCCACTCAGCGATCCGCTGCCAGCGCCCCTGGGCCTCGGCCACGGCCTGGTTGACGTTCTTGATTCCGCGGATTTTCTCGTTGGTCTCCCGCTGTCGCTTTCCCAGAATGCCGAGCATGTAGATCGCGGCGTCGGGGTGCCGGCGGAGAAAGTTCAAAAAGTCGGGCCGCGATAACGAAAGCAATTCCGAATCGACGGTGGTGCGAACATTGGCCGTTCGGGGACCGCCGTCCAGCAACGAGATCTCACCGAAGAATTGGCCTGCCCCCAGCGTCGTCAGCACGACTTCCTTGCCCGATTCGTCCGGACAGGAAACCAGGCATTTGCCGTGGTTCACGATGTAAAAGTCGTTACCCGCTTCGCCCAGCCAGACGACCGGTTGATTCGCAGGAAACGGCGTGCTTTTCAGCATCGCCGCCAGTTCCACCCGTTCCTCGGGCGGGAGTTGCGCGAATAACGGAATTGTGCCGAGAATGTCCTGGTGCATAAGGCGCTCGTTCGGATGAAAAATAGGGTCGGGAGCTATTTTTGTCCGATGTCCATGGCCATCCCATGCAAACATCGGCCGTTGCCGTACGTTATAATAACACCGGCTGCGGCGATCGCGGCGGCCGCGCCCGCCGGGCTTTACGGCCCGGTGGGTGAGGAAAGTCCGAGCTGCACAAGGCACGGTGCTTGATAACGTCAAGGCGGAGCAATCCGACGGACAGTGCCACAGAAAAGATACCGCCGGAGGAAGGGGTGCTGAGTGCTGAGTTCCGAGTGCTGAGAAAAACGATTGTTACCCAGCACCCAGCACTCAACACTCAGCACTTCTTCCTTCGGTAAGGGTGAAATGGTGCGGTAAGAGCGCACCGCGTCCGGGGTGACTCGGGCGGCAAGGTAAACCCCACCGGCAGCAAGACCAAATATGCGAAGAGCCCCCGCCTGGGGCGCGACGGCGAAAAACCGTCACATTCGCGGGTAGGTTGCTTGAGGCGCGCGGCAACGTGCGTCCCAGAGAAATGGTCGCCCCTGATGGCTTTTTGCCATCCGGAACAGAACTCGGCTTACGGATCGCCGCAGTCCATGATCGGCGGCGGGACCGAACAGGTTCCGCCGCCGTCTTTTATCGGTCCCGCGCAACAGACGGAAAAAGCCGCATAACCGGACTGTGCCTTGGCCGATGTAACCGCTGCTGCATGAGGGAAGCACCGGCCAATTCGCGAGGGACCAAAACAATCGAAACGGGAGCGACGCGAGCACGGGTGATCCGCAGGATTGTGCTCGCATTCATACTCGCGACTGTGCCCGGTTGCGTGCACGAGCCTCCGCCCGCTCTTTCGGCCAGTCCCGCCGGCTCAATCAATCCTCCGGTGGTGATCTCCAGCCAGCCCGAGAAGGACGCCGCGGCCTACTCACAGTCTGCCGAGCAGCTGACTCAGGCCGACTGGGACGAGCTGGAAAAACTGGGGCCTCGCCCAATCTGGGAGCGACTCGAGGCGCTTTCCTCCCGCCGGCGTTGCTTCAAGCATGCTGCCCACGCACCGGCCACGACGCGCCCATCGATCCCCGTGATTTCCATCGACGAGACACAGCTTCCCGTCCAGGTTCTCGACTTGCCCGAGAACAAAGTCCGGCTCGTTTGGTCCCTGCAAAACTACGGCGGCGCCGCAGTCAAGTCAGGTCGCGATCAGAGCACCAATTTCCGAACGGTGCAGATTGCCCCGCCTGATCTTACTCCGCTGGTGGCGGTGCTCACGCAAGCGATCAATGGAAGCGGAGGCAGCGTCAGCCCGCTGCCCGAGGACAACGCGATCGTCCTCACCTGCACCAAGGCGATGAAGCCGATGGTGCTGGCGCTGCTGAACGACCTGGACCGTCCGCCGCGTCAGATCGAGATCACTGCGAAGATCTTCGAGGTCTCTCACGATTTCGACTTTCAGCAGGGCACCGAGCTGGTGCTGAACCGCCTTGCGTCGAACGGATCGCAGACACTGATTTCGACCTTCAGTGCCAAGCGGTTTCTCGACGCCCTGAATGGCGCGTCGCCGACGCCGGTCCAGGGCTCAGTCCTTCATCTCATGCAGGCTTTTGAAAGCGCCGGCATTTCGCTGGATGTGAGCTTCCAGTTGCTCGCCGAGGCGGGCTTGATCCAGGTCGTCTCCGAGCCGCGAATGACGGTGGCGGTGGGGCAGACCGGCTATCTTCAGGCGGGGCAGGAGATCCCAATCCAGTCGACCAACATCGTCAACGCCGTCGTTACGCAGGCGACGACGTACAAGCCGATCGGCGTGCAGCTCTACATCACCCCCGAGGCCGCCAGCGCCGAGCACGTCAAGCTCCATGCCATTTCCGTCGTCTCCTCGATCGCGGGCTTTACCGAACTTCCGCTGATGAACGGCGGCGGCAACCCCTTGCAGAACCCCGTGATCAATTCCCGCGAGGCCGAGACCGCCGTCACCGTCGACGAGGGCAGTACGCTGGTCATCAGCGGCCTGCGCATGATCCGAACGACCACCCGCGAGGACAAAATCCCAGGGCTCGGCGACGTGCCGATCCTCGGCTGGCTTTTCAAAAACCACCGCTCCCAGCAGCAACAGACCGATCTCTACTTCTTCATTACGCCGACGCTCTTGTGAGCGTCGCAATGCTTCAGTAGCTCAAGGGCTTCCGGCAAATCCACGGCTTCCCGCCACGCGATCGCGTCGAACGGTCGGCGCCGGCCGTGGCTGAGCCACAGGGTAGGGATCTTCGCCGCGGCGCCGGCTTCGACGTCGTATTGTCCGTCGCCGATCATCCATGCCTCGTGCGGTAGAACGGACAGCTTGTGACATGCCAGCAACAAAGGACGCGGGTCCGGCTTGAATGGTCCATCCTCCCGCGTCACCAGCACGTCGAATGACAACCCGTGACGCGCCAGCACAGTTTGGACGCTGAGGCGGCTATTTCGGGTGATGAGGGCGGTGGCGATCTGCCTCCCCCGCAGCCAGTCGAGCAATTCGCGGGCTCCCTGATTGAGCCTCGAGTTTTTGGCCGCGTGCTCCTCGTACCGCAGCAGGACCGCCTCGGCGGCCTGCCGCGCCGTCGCCTCCAGCTCCGCCAGCGCCTCCAGGATCGGACGATTGCCGATACCCATCTCGGCCTTGATGGCCGGAAAATCCAGCATCGGCTCGGTCACCGTGCCGTCCATGTCGAACAGCACCGCCCGCGGAAGAATGGGTGGGGCCTGGCTCACGGCGGCGTATTTGAAGCTGATTCCCTCGCCGGTTCAATCGCGCGCCGGTGCCTTCGGCTCACCCCAGCTTGACACCCCACGTCAACTCGCCTCATATATCTTCGCACCACAAATGGCAGTTCCAGTCGTTTCCATTTTCGCCGGCGGGGACTACGAGAAGCACGTGGGCCGCTGCGCGCAAGTGTTGAGGGAGGGCGGAATTGTTGTGTTGCCGACCGAGACCGTTTACGGCGCCGCGGGCCTGCTGACCCACGCCGCCGCACGCCAGCGTCTTCGCGAGCTGCGCGG
The DNA here is from genome assembly GCA_035483795.1 of Tepidisphaeraceae bacterium. Lineage (GTDB taxonomy): Bacteria > Planctomycetota > Phycisphaerae > Tepidisphaerales > Tepidisphaeraceae > DASXMX01. Next base: position 5,747 of record DATHPP010000314.1, read on the forward strand.
CGACAACGGCGCCCGCCCGTTCACCGTTCATCTGGCCGATCCATTCGACTCCATTCAATACCTGGACGAGCCGTCTGAGTACGCACAACGGCTCATCCGCAAGCTCTGGCCCGGGCCGGTTTCCCTGTCGTTTTCCGTATCGGCGCCGCGGCGAAAGGCCGTCTGCTCTCAACTGGGGCTCCCGGAACCGGAAATCTACGACCAGTCCAACATCACGTTGCGCTGTCCCGATCACGTGGTCACGACCGACGTGATCGGCGACGCGGGCGGCCCGGTGGCCCTGGCTGCCCTGGCCGGCCCGCTCCCGACCGCGCCGGCACAGGCCGAGGCTCTTGCCGGAAAGGTCGATCTGATCGTCGATGCCGGCCCGACCAAGTATTCCAAGCCTTCCACCATCCTGAAGGTGCTCGACGGCAAATACGAAATCGTCCGGACCGGGGTCTACGACGAGCGAATCATCGAGCGGCTCCTGCGAACCACGATCCTATTTGTCTGTAGCGGAAACACCTGCCGCTCGCCCATGGCCGAGGCGATTGCCCGGAGGTTGTTGGCCGAGAAACTCGCTCTGCCGGAACCGGAGCTCGAGCGAAAGGGGATCAGCGTCGTCTCCGCCGGCAGCTTTGCCATGCCCGGCGCCCGGGCGACCCCGCAGGCGGTCGAAGCGGTCAGGGAGCTGGGCGTCGACCTTTCGCACCACCGCTCCAAGCCGCTCACGGTCGAGTTGATCCACCAGGCCGACGTGATCTTCACCATGGGCCGCAGCCACGCCCAGGCGGTAACCGCGCTGGTCCCATCGGCGATGGAAAAAGTGGCGACACTGGACCCGGCGGGGGACATCGATGACCCGATTGGCGGAGACGTGCGGCTCTATCAGCTCCTGGCCGGGCAGTTGCGCGACTTGATTCAGAAGCGGCTGGACGAGAAAGTCCGGCTTTAGCGGGTACAATGGCGGCCTTCGTGGCTGCCCCGGGACGAGGTAGGGAATGAAGCTTGCCGTTGCGTGCGATCACAGGGGTTTCGAGGCCAAGCGACGGCTGCTGCCGCTGCTCAAACAGATGGGACACGAAGTAACCGACTTCGGGTGCGAGGGCACGACGCCTTGCGACTATCCCGACTTTGCCGCCCCGGCGGCCCGCGCCGTGGCCGACGGCGGCGCGGAAGCGGGCATCCTGATGGACGGCAGCGGCATCGGCATGTCCGTCGCCGCCAACAAAATCCACGGCATCCGCGCCGCCCTGGTCCACGACGAGCTGACCGCCCGCCGGGCCCGCGAGCACAACCACTGCAACGTGCTGTGCCTGGGCACCGACCTGCTCAGTGAAGAGCTGATCCGCCAGATCGTTCAGATTTTCCTTACCACCGCCTTCGGCGAGGGCCGGCACATCCGCCGCGTCCAGAAGCTCACCCAGATCGAGCAGGAAGAGCTGTCGCGAAAACCGAGTTGACTCTGCTGGTCGTGCGGCTCCCAAATCGTGTCGCGTAATCACGCGCCGAATTGCTCGAACGTGACACGGGTTTCTAACCCGTGCTGACGGCGCGAAACGGGGAAAAATCGCGTGATTGGCGCATATCCTCTCAGCACGCCGTCAGCACGGCTTTAAAAAGTCGCTGCACCCACCCATGACGCCACTCCCGATCGACCGTCATCTTCCTGAGATCGTCGAGCGTGCAAGGAAAAACCGCGCGCTGGTTCTGGTCGCCGAGCCGGGGGCGGGGAAAACGACGCGGGTGGCGCCGGCGCTGTTGCGGGCGGGAGTGCTGAGCCCGGACCATCCGAACCTGGTGATGCTCCAGCCGCGTCGCGTCGCGGCCCGTGCCGCCGCCGAACGCATCGCGCAGGAAAATACCTGGACCGTCGGCCAGCAGGTCGGATACCACATCCGCTTCGACCGAAAAATCTCTCCTTCCACGCGGCTCCGCGTCCTCACCGAGGGCATCCTCACCCGCCAGCTTCTGGACGATCCGTTTCTCGATGGCATCGGCGCGGTGCTGCTCGATGAATTTCACGAGCGGAGCATCCACACCGATGTCGCCGCCGCCCTGCTGCGGGAAGTGCAGCAGACGGTGCGCGAAGACCTCATCCTGATCGTGATGTCGGCGACGCTCGATGCCGAGCCGGTGGCGCGCTTCCTGGGCGATTGTCCGGTGCTTCGGGTCGAGGGGAGGACATTTCCTATCGAGATCAGCTACCGCGGACAGCCGGCCGGCGCGGCCAAGGCGCCGCTTCCACAGCGCGTCGCGCAAGCGATCGGCGAGGCGCTGGAGCAGTCCTCTACCGGCGGCGACATTCTTGTCTTTCTCCCCGGCGCTCAGGAGATCCGCCGCACCGCGGCGCAGCTCACCGGAATCGCGCAGCAATGCGATCTTCTGGTCCTTCCGCTGCACGGGAGCCTGCCGGCCGAAGAGCAAACCCGCGCGCTGCGTCCATCGGAGCTGCGGAAGGTAATTCTGGCGACCAACATCGCCGAGACGTCGCTGACGATCGAAGGCGTTGACACGGTCATCGACAGCGGGCTGGCCCGCGTTGCCGGTTACGATCCGCGCCGCGGTCTGGACCGCCTCGAGCTCAAGCGGATCAGCAGGGCCTCCGCCCGGCAGCGTGCCGGCCGCGCCGGCCGGACCGCGCCCGGCCGCTGCATCCGCCTCTGGTCGCAGCGCGACGAGCACGCGATGCCTGACTTCGAGCTGCCGGAAATCCAGCGCGTCGATCTGTGCGGCACCGTGCTGGCTCTGCATGCCTGGGGCAAAAGCGACGTTCGCAGCTTCGGCTGGTACGAGAATCCGCCCGAAGAAATGCTGCTTTCCGCCGAGCGACTGCTGGAAATGCTCGGGGGCCTGGAGAGAGGCGCAATCACCACCGTCGGCCGCCAGCTCATGGCAATCCCCGCCCATCCGCGCATCGCCCGGCTGCTGCTTGCCGCGGCCGAGGAAGGCTTGCTTGAAGAGGGCGCTGCGATCGCCGCGATCCTTTCCGAAAAGGACCTGCTGCTCACGGATTTCCAGACGCCGTTCCGCGATCGCGGCCCCTCAACCCAGGGAACCAGCGACCTGCTTGTGCGGCTCGACCTGCTGGCCCGCGCCGAGAAATCCAGATTCGCGCCACCCCTGCGCGGCGAGGGTGTCGACCTCGTCGCCGCCCGCCAGGTGGCGCGAATCCGCGACGAGCTGCTGCGGATCGCGCGAAGGCTCGTGCGCAAGCCGCGCCAGCACGCCGACGAGGCGATGCTCCGGAAACTGGCGCTGTACGCCTATCCCGACCGGGTCGTGCGCCGCCGCGAAAAAGACCCGGCGGCAGGCGCCATGGTAGGCGGCGGGGGGGTGCGGCTGGCGCCGGAATCGATCGTCCGCCAGGCTGAATTCTATCTGGCCCTCGACGCCCGCGACGACCCGCACAGCGCCTCCCGCCAGGCCCTGGTCCGTATCGCCAGCGCCCTCGAGCCGCAATGGCTCGATGAGCTTTTTCCCGCCCAGATTCGCCGGGAGCGAACCGCGGTTTACGACCGCGTGCGCGATCGCGTCGTCGGCCGCGTCCAGACCTGGTATCGCGATCTATTGGTTCGCCATGACGACAGCGCCAGCGTCGATCCGCAAGTGGCCGCGGCGGTTCTGGCCGACGCCGTCAAGCCCGAGGCGATGGAGATCTTCGAGTCGGACGAAGCATCGCGTCAGTGGCTCGCGCGCCTGGCCCTGCTCCGCCGGCACATGCCCGAGCGCCCCTGGCCCGAGATGGACGCGGGGGAGCTGGCTTCGCTATTGGTGGCGGCGGCGCCTGGCAAACGCAGCCTCGCCGAGCTGAAAAAAGCCAATCTCGCGGCGCTGCTGCAAAGCCGGCTTTCCTATCCGCTGGACCGCCTGTTCGAGCAACTGACGCCGCAGGCGATCGTCGTCCCCAGCGGCAGCGAAATCCGCCTGGACTACGCCCAGGGCGAGCGCCCGGTGCTGGCGGTGCGCCTGCAGGAAATCTTCGGCTGGACCGACACCCCGCGCGTGGCCGGCGGCCGGACCGCGGTCGTCCTGCATCTATTGGCCCCCAACTTTCGTCCCGTCCAGATCACCGACGACCTGCGCAGCTTCTGGTCCACCGCCTATTTTCAGGTCCGCAAAGACCTGCGCTTTCGCTACCCGCGCCATTCCTGGCCCGATGACCCGCTCTCGGCCCCGCCGCAGGCCAAAGGCGGGCGAAAAAGGACGTAAGGCTTGCCACCGGCGAATCACGCCCGTGCCTTCCGGGCCAGCAGATACCACGCCCACCCCGACAGTCCCGCCGCCACGAAGGTGAGAGCCGTCATGCTCAGATACTCCGCCGGGTGTGTCCTGAAAAGTCCCCGTTCGTCGATGGCCCTCAAGACATGCATAATGGCGATCAGCCCGAACAGCGTGCCGGTCGTAATGAGATAAGGCTTCATGGGAACCTCTGTTTGGGCCCGAGAGCGCGATCTGGCCGTGCGAATCAGTTAAAGTCTGTCGTGCTGCAACGTCTTTGTCCAACGCTCACGCTGGCCGTGATCGAAACCTCACCGCCGCTTTCTGGCCGCGGGCCTGGCGATGTGCGGGCGATGCACCGCGGCTGTCGTTGATCCAGTCGGTTGGATTGCCGGCATGAGGTGCGAATCGGGGTTGGTCGTTGAGTTGCCTGTCGCCGTCGAAGCTGGGGCCGCGGCGACCGCCATCGGCGTCGCCTGGCTGCCCAGGCTTGTGTTCAACGTGAACAGCAGCGCCTGAAGATCGGCGCTGTTGACCTGCCCGTCATAGTTGAAATCCCCCTGGTCCCAGGCGCCGGTGCGGTTGAGGAATGCCAGCAGGATCTGGAGGTCGGCGCTGTTGACCTGGTGGTCGAGGTTCGCGTCGCCGTAGAGGGTGTAGGTCAGCTCGATCGTGTTGGGCGTCGTGTTCGCGCCCTGGCCGTCGGCGAAGTCGGCATAGCCGATCGCCGTGTTGTGGTTCGGGTTCGCCTGAGCCGCGGCGGAGGTGATAGCGCCGGTGATCGCGTTGGCCGTGCCGTTCCAGGCGCCGGAGTTGTAGCCGTTACGGAGGTAGCCCTGGATCGCCGCGATCGGATCGGCGGGGCTGAAGCTGATGAAGATCGTGCTGCGCCCAATGTCGAGGGTCGTGTCGACCAGCGGGCTGGTTCCTTGGAGGCCGGTGATGGTCAAGGTCCCCGTCCCGCTGCTCAAGTGCATGAAGTTCGGCAGCGGGTTGCCGTTGGTGTAGTCGAGGGTGATCGTGTCGTTGCCGCCGTTGCCGTTGATGGTCAAGCCGTTGGGGTCGTTGATCGGAAGCACGCCGCTCGAAGTCCCCAAAGTCCAGTCGAGGTCTGTGCCGTCGGGGTCTTTCGTGAGGGCGATCTGATCGTTCCCGTTGGTCCCGGTAATCGTGTCAGCAGGCGGAACGATCGTGTAAGTTTGGCTGGCAACAATTTGGTTCGGCTTGGCAAGAATGACGTTGACCTCCCCTGGCGCAAGCGGATCGTTTGCAACAACCACGTCGGGACGCCCGTCTCCGTTTACGTCCGCGGTGGTGATGGAGTAAGGAGATGGGCCGGACAGAAATGTCTGCGCCGGCTGAAACGTACCGTCGCCGTTTCCCAGCAGTACGCTGAAAGTGTTGCCGGGAGAAGCGCTGCTGCCGTAGTTTGCAACAATCAAATCGGGGCGCCCGTCGCCGTTGACATCCTGGACGGCGATCGAATTGGACTGCGGACCCGACGTAAATGTCCGCTGCGGTTGGAACAGCCCGTCCCCGTTGCCCAGGAGCACGCTTATAGTTCCATCGAAATTTGCAACCAACAAGTCGGCTTTCCCGTCGCCATTTACGTCGCCGACAGCGACCGACCGCGGGTACGGGCCGGTTTGGAAAACTCGTCCGTACTGAAAAGTACCCTGAAAGGTGCCGTCCCCGTTTCCCAAGAGCACGCTGACGGTCCCTATGCTGCCTTGATTCACGATGACCACATCGGGCTTCCCGTCACCGTTCAAATCGGCGACCGTAACTGAATACGGTCGGGGGCCCGAGTCGGCGGTGATCTGCGTCTGGAAGGTTCCATTCCCGTTGCCCAGCAGCACGCTGACCACGTTCGCCGAACTGGCAGTGAGGATGTCGAGCTTTCCATCCCCGTTCACATCTGCCACCGAGACCGAATTGGGGGTGATGCCGGCAGGGAAGACAACCTGGGGGGCAAATGTGCCATTCCCGTTGGCCAGCAGCACGCCCGCGCCGAACTCGTTGGCATTGATCAAGTCGGGGAAACCGTCCCCATTCACGTCAGCAACCGCCACTGAACGGGGGTCCAGATGCGCCGCGAAAAGCTGCACCGGGTTGAACGAACCCGTGCCGCTTCCCGTGAGAAGTCCAAGCGTATGGCCCTGATTGTTGGCGGCGACAATGTCGGGTTTCCCGTCCAGATTCACGTCCGCGACGGCAGCGGCAACCGAACCGCCAAAGCCGGTCGCGAAGCTTTGCGGGCTGCGGAAAGCGACGACACCGGGCGATTGAAGCGGGTTGCCGGCAAGGTCCCTCACGTCCCCGTCATCCGAAAAGTTCAATCCCAGCGAGCCGCTCCCGGAAATCCCCGAGACGCTCACCGTGTAAACGGCTCCGCCGCCGCTAAGCAGAACGGGACCGGGCGACGGAACTCCGTTCCAGAGGATGGAGAAATCCGCGGCGTCCAGGCCGGTGACCGGTTCGCTGAACGTTAGCGTAAAACTGACGGTCGTCGCGCTGGTGACAGGTCCGGCGTGGTTGCCGCGAAGAAACGAGACAACCGTCGGAAAAGTCTGAAGGATGTTGTACGTCTGGCCGGCGAAATTGCCGTTCACGCCCCCGCCTCCCATCGGGTTGCCAAAGCCGTCGTGGATCGATCCGTTGTCCAGCAGATCCAGTTGAAGGGTTCCGTCCCCGTGGATTCCGCTGATCGTAACGATGTAGGAGTTGCTGCTTCCGGACACGCTCAATGGCGCCGAAACCGCCACGCTTCCGGTGGTCAGCACCCTGAAGTCCGAAGCGTCGACGCCGGTTACCGACGCGTTAAACGTGACGGCATAGCTCACCGAAGAGCCGGCGGTGAATTGCGTCGCCGGGGACTGCCGGTTGATTGCGATGGCCCCCACAGCAATATCGTAGACTTGGCCGGCGAAACTCCCGCTCGAATTCCCCAGCAGCACGGTGATCGTCGCCGTACTGTTGTTCGCGACCACCAGGTCCAGCTGCCCGTCCCGGTTCAAATTGGGACTCAGAACCGACGCGGCGCTGCTCCCGACCGCAAACGTCTGTGCCGTCTGGAACGTCCCGTTCCCGTTTCCCAGCAGAAGGTTGGCCGTGCCGTTGGCATTGGTGACGACCAGGTCTGCTTCGCCGTCTGAGTTGAAGTCGGCCAACGTCATCGACGTCTGTGATTTCCCGGCTTGGAAGAATTTCGCCGGTTGGAACGTGCCGTCGCCGTTCCCCAACATCGCGCCGGACCAATAGCCGCCTTGGTCTGCGACCAGCACGTCGGGCCGGCCATCACCGTTGATATCTGTAGTGAGCAGCGACGCCGCTTGCGCCCCTTCATCAAGCCCCGGCGGCGCCTGAAATGTTCCGTTACCATTCCCGAGCAGCACGGCAATCAGCCCGTCGGCCGTGCTGCCGGCGACAATGTCCAACTTCCCATCGCCGTTGATGTCCGCCATCGCCGCCGCATTCGGCCGCGTGATCGGAGACGCGATCGATTGCAGTGAACGGAACGTGCCGTCGCCGTTGCCGGCCAACACGCTGAACGTGTTGCTGAAGTAGTTCGCCGTCACAATGTCCGGAATGCCGTCCCCGTTGACATCCGCGACCTCTACGGCCGAGGGGCCCGCGCCGATTCCGAACGTGACGGCCGGCTTGAAGCTGCCGTCGCCGTTTCCCAGAAAGACTTCGATGCTGCTGCCGTACCAGGTGCCGATGACCAAGTCTGGTTTGCCGTCTCCGTTCAGATCGGCAATCGCGATGGCCCTGGACTTTCTTGCGGCGGCAAACGTCGCCTGGGGCGCAAAGGTTCCGTTGCCATTTCCCAGAAGCACGCTGATCGCCCCGCTCCCGTAGTTCCCGAGCACATAACTGGAGACGACTAGGTCCGGCGTTCCATCGCCGTTGAGGTCGGCGGCAGCCACGACTCGCGGATTCTGGACCGTTGCGAACGTTCGAGCCGTCCCGAATGGAAATGCCCCACCGGGCTGAATCGGATTTCCGGCGGCGTTCTTGATGCTTCCATCGTCGGTCAGATTGAGGCCGAGCGTTCCGCTGCCGTTGATTCCGCTGATGGTCACGGTGTAAACGGCGCCGGACCCGCTCACCGTCACGGGCGTGGTAGCGGTAACGCCCTTCAACGCCAGAGTGAAATCGGACGCATCCACTCCCGTTACGGGCTCACTGAAGGTCACTGTATAACCGACAGTTCGGCTTGTGGTGACCGGCGCGACGGGGTTGGCGCGATTGATTGACAGCACGGTCGGCGGCACATCTCCCAGGAGCACGCTCGTGGAGTTGGCCGAGGAGTTGCCCGCGATAATGTCCTGGCGGCCGTCGCGATTGAGGTCCGCAAGGGCAATCGATCGCGGCCCCGCGCCAGCCACAAAGGTCTTCTGGACCTGGAAGCTTCCATCGCCGTTGCCGAGCAGGACGCCCGCGGTGTTGGCGTTGTAGTTGGCGACGACGAGGTCCGGTTTGCCGTCGCCGTTGATGTCGGCGGAGGCGATGGCAATCGGACCCGCTCCGGCGGCGAAGGTTTGTTGGGACTGGAAGCTTCCGGTACCGGTGTTGAGGAGCACGCTGACGCTGTTGCTACTGCTGTTGGCGACGAGGATGTCGGGTTTGCCGTCAAGATTCACGTCCGCTGTTGTCACGGAGAAGGGCGTGGCGCCGGTGGCGTAGGTGGTTTGCGTGGGGAAGGTGCCGGTGCCACCGTTCACGAGCACGCTGACGGAGTTGGAGCCGTGGTTGGCGACGATGAGATCGGGTTTGCCATCCAGGTTCACGTCCGCGATCGCGACCGAGCGGGGCTGCGAGCCGGCGGCGAACGTTTGCTGAAGTTGGAAAGTGCCATTGCCATTGCCCAGGAGGATGCTGACGTTGTTGGAGGAGTAATCGGTGGCGACGAGGTCGGGTTTGCCATCGCCGTTGAGGTCTGCCACTGCGACGGAGCGGGGAGCAGTTCCGGTCGCGAAGCTGACAGGCAATTGGAACGTGCCATTGCCATTGCCCAGGAGCACACTCACGGCATTGGCGCCGTTGTCGGCGAAGATCAGGTCGGGTTTGCCATCCTGGTTCACGTCCGCGACGGCCATCGCGAAGGGGCCAGCCCCGGCAGCGAAGGTTTGCTGGTTCTGGAACGTTCCGTTCCCATTCCCGAGCAGCACGCTGACGGTGTTGCTCACCGCGTTGGCGATGATCAGATCGGGCTTGCCGTCGAGATTCAGGTCCGCGATCACGACCGCCCGAGGCTGCGAGCCAGTGGCGAAAGTCTGCTGAAGCCCGAACGCGGCGATGGCGCTGGAGAGCAGCATGCGGCGCTCCAGGCCCTCGGCGGTGAAGAGTGGATCGGTCTGCGATGCGATAATGCGATTGCGACGGACTCTCCGCCTCGTCTTTTCTCCCATCCAAGACTCCCCATGTAAGTGGTGGGCGGATCATGCCCGCGCGGCTGACGGGTTGCAACATTTATTAATCTGCGACGCGGCGACCCGTCGGTTTGGGGAAGACCGGCAATGTGTCACGCAAAAATATGACAAATGTCTCATATAAGATTTCTTCGCGCGGGGAAATGGGGTGCTCCAAATGTCGCGAATGTCGCAGAATGTCGCACTTTTTGAGGTGTGACAAGTGGGACATTTGAGACATTCCGGACAACGAACCAGCTCGGAAGCGGGAGGCACTTTGCCGGCGAGCTACTGAATCGCGGCAGGATGACTTCCCGGCTACGTCGAGGGCAGTTGCTTGCGCAGCTGGTCGACTTGTTCCTGGAGCTTGCGGACTTGGACGACGAGGTCGGGGAGGCGGCGGAGGGCGGCCTGCTCGCGGAGGCCCTGGCGGTGGGGGAGGGCGGGGGTGCCGCTAACGACGGTTTTGGGCTCGACGTCCTCGGCGACGCCGCTGCACCCGGCAGCGATGGCGCCGTCGCCGATCGAGACGTGGTCGCGGACGGCGGCCTGCCCGCCCAGCACCACGCCGATCCCCAGTCGCGCCGATCCGGCCAGGCCGGCCAGACCGGCGATGATGCAGTGCGGGCCGATCTGCACGTTGTGCCCGACCAGCACGAGGTTGTCGATCTTGGTTCCGCGGCCGACCCGCGTGCTGCTGAACTTGGCGCGGTCGATGCAGACGCACGAGCCGATCTCGACGTCGTCCTCGATGATCACGGTTCCGATCTGCGGGACCTTCTGATGCTGGCGGCCGTCCCAGCGGTAGCCAAAGCCGTCGGTGCCGAGCACGCTGCCGGCATGAATGATGACGCGGCTGCCGATGGTGATCCGCTCGCGGATGACGACGTTGGGGAAGAATTCACACTGGGGGCCGATGGCGACGTCGTCGCCGATGACGACGCCGGCATGGATGACGGCGCCGCGGCCGATGCGGGCGTTGTGCCCGATGACCACGTGCGGTCCGATGGCGATGTCGGGTTCGAGCCGGGCGGAGTCGGCGACGCGGGCGGTGGGATCGACGCCGACCGGCGGCCGCGGAATCGGGGGGGCGAACAGCCCCAGCACCTGTGCCACCGCCATCTCCGCATCGTCAACCCGCAGCGCGCGGGCCTCCCATTGAGCCGGTATTCGCAGCTTCCTCTGGACGATGACGGCGCCGGCCTGCGAAGCTTCCAGCATCGGCACGTATTGATCGGAGGCGACGTAGGTAATCTGCCGCGGGCCGGCTTCTTCGACGGCGGCAAAGCCGTCGATCTCCAGCCCCTCCGCGCCGGCCGGCTCGGCGCAGGAAAGTAATTGAGCGATGTGGGCAAAGGTGGCCATAACAATTGCATGTGGCAAGAAGATCAGTGGGCGGGCGGGTTTGGCAGCACGGTGCTGGCCGCCTCGCTCTTCTGGTTCTTGAAATTCGATTCTACCAGCGTCAGCACGTCCTCGGTGACGTCCGCCTTCTTGTTGGCAAAGAGCACGGCGCGGGCGTTGAGCAGCTGGTGGAACTGGCTTGGGGTGATGCCGTCCAGATCGGGGCCGATCAAATCGGGGCCGTTGTCGGACAGCACCAGGTCCAGATGCTGGTTTTCGGCCACGGTCTGCACCGCCTGGGTGATGTGGTCGTAGAGGGATTTTTCGCCCGCCTTTTGCCGGCGGTCCAGCTCGAGCTTCATCTTCTCGCCCCACACCTCCAGCGCCAGCTTCTTGTCGTCGATCTGATCGCGGAGGCCGAGCCACTGGGCGCTGCCGCCCTTGAGCTGCGACAGTTGCTCGATCATCTGAGTGATTTCAGTCCTCCGCTTGCCCTCCTCCTGGTTCATATCGTTGGCGCGGGCCTGGAGGGTTTGTATCAACTGCTTGTATTCGGTGCAGTTGCGGGTGATCTGGGCCATGCGGACAACGGCGATCTGCGGCACGTGGTCGGGGGACCCGGCCGGGGCCGGACCCGCGCCCAGGGCGGCCGCGGCCAGCGCGATCGCCAGGAGTGGAACAAAAGCAGAAAAAAGACGGCTCATCGGCTTTCCTTTCGTTAATGCACGGACGCGGAAACTGCCCCAACATAATAAGAATTCACGCGTCTGGAAGGGCGTTCCTGAAAGTAAGCGGTTTTGGGTGGGGCGCTTGCTTCCTCCTCCCCCGGAATACCGGGGGAGGGAATGAGGAGCGGCGCCGCGTTGTCAGAGCGCCTCAATCTCTTCGGGCAAGACGAACGGCTGGCGGTATTCGCGGCGCAACAGGGCGTTGGCTTGGGGATTGGACGGAAATTTCTCCGTCGCGGGATCGAAGGCCAGGCGCGGGCCGAACTGATAGCTGGATTCCTGGAGCTTGAGCGCGCTGTCGGCCAGGTGTTGCTCGAAGCGGCCGAAAGCCTCGGCAAAATCGATCGGATAGCCGAGCATCGCCGCACGCGCGGCAAACGGATGGGGTTTACCGGTTCGATACGAGATGTTCGACAGGTGACACATGGCGCTGGAAAGATGCCCTTCGAGGATCGGGCAGTGCAGGTCGGACTGCTTTCGGTTCTGGACGGCGGAAATGAAGTTGGCGAAGTGGCTCGCCGAGCCGCGGAAGGTTTTGACCGCCTTGCCCTCGGCGTCAAACGCAACCACCGATCGCGAATCTTCGTTGGCAAAGGCGACGAAGCCTTCGGTCCCGTAGACGATGTTGCCCACGCCGACGCCCATGAGCGGCGGGCTTTTGAGGCCGCGCACCTCGAACAGGACCGGCGGGGCATCGGGATACTCGAATAGTGCGAGCTGTGTGTTGGGCGTCTGGCCGTCGTCTTCGTAGCCAAACCGGCCCCCGAGCGAAATCGCCGATTTGGGCAGTTGTTGACCGATCGCCCAGCGGCAGATGTCCATCTGGTGGATGCCCTGATTGCCGATGTCGCCGTTGCCATAGTCCCAGTTCCAGTGCCAGTTGTAGTGGAAGCGGTTGGGGTTGAACGGCCGCAGCGGCGCCGGGCCGAGCCAAAGATCGTAATCGACGCCGGCGGGAACCGGGCCGTCGGGAAAGTGGCCGATGCTGTTGCGAAGCTTGTAGCAGAGCCCGCGGGCGAGCAGCACCCTGCCGATCCCGCCCTTGCGGATGTATTCGATCCCTTGCATGTGGGCGGGATTGGAACGGGCCTGGGTGCCGGCCTGGCAGATGCGGTTGAATTTCACGCGGGCCTGTTCCAGCCGGCGGCCTTCGGTGAGCTCGTGGCTGACGGGTTTCTCGACGTAGGCGTCCTTTCCCGCCTGCATTGCCCAGAACGCCGCCAGTGCGTGCCAGTGATTGGGCGTGGCGATGGAGACGGCGTCGACGGACTTGTCCTCGACGAGCTTGCGGATGTCGGTGTACTGTGTTGCCGGCGGCCGGCCGCGGCCCTGAAGCATCTTCTGCGCCGCGGCGAAGGTGCTGTGGTCGATATCGCAGAGAGCAACGATCTGCACGCGATCGTCGAAGCTGTAGGCGTCGACGTGGCTGAGCCCGCGGCCGTGCAGACCGATGACCGCAACGCCGATCCGGCTGTTGGGATTGACGCGGGGCGCCGACTGTGATGCCGGCACGTCGGCGGGAGAACCGATTGCCTGGTCGGCGATTGCCATGCCGGCGCTGGCGACTGCCAGCGTGTGTTCCAGAAATGAGCGTCGTGTCAATTGAAACATGGGCGACCTTTATTCTCCCTCCCCACAGTAGCAGGCACGCTCCGCGTGCCGTGGCTGACGGCACGCGGAGCGTGCCTACTACGGCTCACTTGTCCATCGCGCGGCGGAGGACCGAGAGGGTCTGGACGCCGCCGGGCGTGGGGGCCAGCGTTGCCGGCCGCGGCGCGGCGGGCGGGCCGCTGCACCATTTCAACTGCGTTCCGTCCATTTCGTATACCGCCTGAAGCGTCTGTCCGTTCGACAGGCCGTTGGGGCTCTCGGTGATGATGATGTTCAGGCGTTTGGGCAGCTCGCTGGGATCGAGGCGAATCACCCCGCGCAGGAACGCATGCCCGCCGCGACGGCTCGCAAAATTGTCCCCCTTGATCGTGACTTCGTCGCCGGGAACATCGGTGGCGTTGGGGCCGCCCTTGTCCTGCTCGACCGCTTTCCAGTTTCCCGCAAGCGATTCCAGCTCGCGTTGCTGGGCATCCGTGAGCGTCACGCGCCGCACCCACATCGAGACCATGGGCGGCCGGTTCTCCTGTCCCGGCATGAATCCCCATGCTTCAGAAAAGGTGTTGTCGTCGACGCGGTAGATGTAAGAGACCGCCGCCGGAGATTTGTGCCCCTTGTTCGGCCCGGCGGTCGACACCCAGTTCGAGAAGGTGAAGACTTTCACCGGACCGAAGCGCTGGACTTCGAAGTCGACCTCATGAGCCCCGATCAGCTTGTCATCCTGCCCGTAATAGGTGACGACCTCGTGGTTGCCGTGAATTTCCTTGGTCGCCCGCACCATGCCGGGCACATCGTGGCCCGTTTTGCGCTCCCAGACGCCCTGAATTCTGGCCAAGTCGTCTTCCGGCGAGTCGGCCCGGCAGCAAGCGTTCCACCAGGTTAGAGCGAACAACAACGCCAATGCGGTCAGGATTGTTTTGCGCGGCATGGCATGCCTCCTTGGGCGGCAAGTTCGTCCGCCAAGGGCGCGCCTGGAGGTGAGAGAAGTGCGCGCCAGGCGAACGTTGAAGCAATGATTCTACCGCGAATGCTTCTGACGTTCAGCCGTCAATGCGGCGGCAATCTGTTCGATCGGCTCGGACCAATCGCCCCATCGCCTCTGGCGAAAAAGTCGCATCGTCGGATACCAGGGGCAATCGGCGCGGTCGAGCATCCAGCGCCAGTCGGGAGCGAAGGGGCGCAGCAGCCAGACCGGCTTGCCCAGGGCGCCGGCCAGATGGGCGACCGCCGTGTCGGCGGCAACGATCAGGTCGAGATTGGAAATGAGGGCGGCGGTGTCGGCAAAATCGTTCAGCTCCCCAGTGAAGTCGATCAGGTCCATTCCCGGCGGAGGCGTTCGCGCTTCGACTCCGCGATCGCCTTTCTGGAGACTGAAAAACCGCACGTTTTTTACACCCGCCAGCGGCGCGAAGGCCGTCAGCGGAAGCGATCGGTCATGGTCCCGAGCGTGGGCAGGATTTCCGGCCCACACCAGTCCGACCCTCAGCCCTGCCTGATGTGCAGACAACCGCGAGCGCCACGATTCAGCCAAATCAGGATCGCACGTGAGATACGGGACATCGGCGGGAATGGTATCGAGGGTCGTCTGCATGATGCCTGGCAGGCTTAGGAGCGGGCAGTGAACGTCGAATGCGGGAAGCGGTTGGCCGTCGGTGATGAGTTGGTCGATCCCGAGTTGATTGGCAAAGAGCCGGCGCAGTGGCTGATAGCAGAGGACGACGACGTGCCCCCCGGCCTGACGGACCCGCGGCATGTAGCGGATGAACTGGATCGCATCGCCCAGGCCCTGCTCGGCGTGCAACAGGATTCGGCGTCCGCCCAGCGGCTCGCCCGCCCACAACGGCTGAGGAAAATCGCGAACCGCGACGATGCGTTTGATCTTCCGCCGCGATTCGTACTCGCGCCAGCCGTTGGTGAAATCGCCCTTGAGCAGCAACGCGATGCCCAGGTTCCAGCGCGTTTCTTCGAAGCCAGGCGATGCCTGAAGTATTTCGCGGTAGGTTGCGATCGCCTCATCGACGCGGCCGCTGTTTTTGAGGGCGACACCATAGTTCATCTTGGCGTCGAGGTAGTCGGGGCGCGCCGCCAGGACCGTGCGATATTCGGCGATGGCGCGATCCAGCGATCCGCTGGCTTCGAGGGCGATGGCCAGGTTGTTGCGAGCTTCGACGTACCCCGGCCGGAGCTTCAGCGCCTGCTCGCAGGCGGCGGCGCTCTGGTCGAACTTTCGCTGTGCCAGCAGGACGCGGCCGAGGTTGTAGTAGGCCTCGGGGAAGTTGGGATTCAATTCGATTGCCCGCCGGACCGCGGCTACGGCTTCGTCCAGACGCCCCACCTCGTGCAGCGAAATCGAGAGATTGTTATGGCTGTGGAAGTAATCGGGGCGAAGGGCAATCGTCCTCTCGTACTCGGCAATGGCTTCGTGAAACCGTCCCTTGAGGTAAAGACAATTGGCCAGGTCATTGTGGGCGGGGACAGAGTCGGGCTGAAGTTGAGTTGCCCACCGGTAGGCGTCGATGGCGGCGTCCAGATTCCCCACGTCGCGAAGACAGCAGCCGAGCTTGTAGTACGCGAGGGCGCTCGTCACGGGGTTTGGGAGGGCGAGCCTCCCGGCGAGCCGCGGCTCGGCAGGAGCCTCACCGTCCCGCGAATTCGAGCGGGCCGGCTGGAGCGAAATGATGTGCCGATACGTTCCGATCGCGTCGTCGAGCTTCCCGGCATCTTTCAGCGCCGCCGCCAGATTCATCAGGATGTGAGCGGAATTCGGCTCGAGCGCAAGTGCGTGCCGCAGCTTGGCGATCGCCTCTTCGAACTGACGCTGGGCGGCCAGGGCGATCCCGAGGTTGGTGTGCAGCGAGGGCGAGTCGGGTTGGATGGCGACCGCCTGGCGGAGGAGTTCCGTAGCGGCGGCGGCGTTGCCGGCGCGGAAC
>DATHPP010000315.1:0-9797 GCA_035483795.1 Tepidisphaeraceae bacterium
TCGAGCAGGATCAGACCAAGCCGATCCAGTTGTGTAAGCGCGCCACTTGCCACATCTTCTGAAATCCCCACCTCGCGGAGTCCAGCGATCAGCGTATCTCGCGGCACACCGGCGTCGCAACTGACGACCTGGGCCGTCGCTAATCCACAACACAAGACACGACGCTATTCTCGTCGGAAAAAGGCACCTGGCGCGCAGCCGATTTCATTGCCCGGTAGGTGGTGATGCCCTGGTCGTCCCAGGCGGTGAATCCACTCATTCCCCGCAGCAAGGGCGAACGCCTGCTCTGACAAAGAAGGGGAGACAAGGAGAAGGGGAGACAAGGAGACAAGGAGCAGAGCCACTCCGATCCTAATCTCAATCCTGCTCGTACTCTTGCTCCTCTTCGTAATCCTGATCTTTCTCTTTCTCCTTCTCGTCCGCTTCGCGTTCCGCGGCCGTGCGGCCGATTGACTTTACGGCCTCGCGGATGCGACTGCCTGCCAACAAGTCGGTATAATCAAATAATCCACGGCCGGAGGAGTTCTGGCCGCGTTCACTCCTCTCCTTCTCAAACCAAGGAGGTCGCCATGACCACCGCAACGGCTGCCCACGGCAAATCCAGTTCTTCGCACGTCAAAGTCAAACAGACCAAAATGCTGATCGACGGCAAATGGGTCGATTCAGCCAGCGGCAAAACCTTCGAGACGATCAACCCCGCGACCGGCGAAGTGATCGCCCGCGTTGCCGAGGGGGACAAGGCGGATATCGACAAGGCCGTCAAGGCCGCGCGAAAGGCCTTCGACAAAGGCCCGTGGCGCAAGATGAACGCCCGCGAACGCGGCCGGCTCATGTATAAGCTGGCCGACCTGATCGAGCAGAATCTCGAGGAGCTGGCCGCGCTGGAAACCCTCGACAACGGGAAGCCCATCACCGACAGCCGCACCGCGGACCTGCCGCTGGTGATCGACTGCTACCGTTATTACGCCGGCTGGGCCGACAAAATCGAAGGCAAGACGATTCCCGTGAACGGCCCGTTCTTCTGCTACACCCGCCACGAGCCAGTCGGCGTCGTCGGGCAGATCATCCCCTGGAATTTCCCGCTGCTGATGCAGGCCTGGAAATGGGGCCCGGCGCTGGCGACGGGCTGCACGGTGGTGCTCAAGCCCGCCGAGCAGACGCCGCTCTCGGCCCTGCGCGTGGGCGAATTAGCGCTGGAAGCCGGGTTCCCCGCCGGGGTGATCAACATCGTGCCCGGGTACGGCGAGACCGCCGGCGCCGCCATCGCCTCCCACAACGACATCGACAAGGTCGCCTTCACCGGCTCGACCGAAGTGGGCAAGCTGATCATGCAGGCCGCCGCTCAGAGCAATCTCAAGCGGGTGACGCTGGAATTGGGCGGCAAGAGCCCCAACATCGTCTTTGCCGACGCCGACATGGACGCCGCCGTCGAAGGCGCGTTCGTGGCCCTCTTCCTCAACCAGGGCCAGTGCTGCTGTGCCGGCTCGCGCCTCTTCGTCGAGGACACCGTCCACGACGAATTCGTCGACCGCGTCACCAAGCGCGTCAAGAAGCAAAAGGTTGGCGACCCATTCGATCCGAAAACGACCCAGGGCCCGCAGGTCAGCGAAGAGCAGTTCAACAAGGTCCTGGGCTACATCGAATCGGGTAAGCAGTGCGGCGCCAAGCTCCAGACCGGCGGCGGCCGCGTGGGCAAACAAGGCTACTTCATCGAGCCCACCGTCTTCACCGAGGTGAAAGACGAGCACAAGATCGCCCAGGAGGAAATCTTCGGCCCGGTCATGTCGATCATCAAATTCCGCGACATTGACGAGGCGATCGAGCGCGGCAACCGCAGCATGTACGGCCTGGCCGCCGCGGTGTGGACCAAAGACATCACCAAGGCGCATCGGCTGGCAGCAGAGCTGCGGGCGGGAACGGTGTGGATCAACTGCTACGACGTCTTCGACGCCGCCGCTCCGTTCGGCGGGTTCAAGATGTCGGGGATCGGCAGAGAGCTGGGCGAGTATGCCCTGCGGAATTACACGGAAGTGAAGACGGTGACGGTGGCGATGTAAGCCGCTTTCGATTGGAGCTCAAGTTTGAACAGTGCCTGAAACTTGAAGACGTGAAACGTGAGAGGACAGCTCGCCAATCACGTTTCTCGTCTTCTGAGTTTCTCCAGCCCTCGATCAGGGACGGAAGTTCCCCGGCTTACAGGCAAGCGGTTCTCCGCCGAAGCTTACTCCACCCAGCCAACGCGGCCAGCAACACGACGCCGGCCGCTGCCGACGATGGTAGGGGCGTGATCGGCACCACGGGCGTGAAGGTCAGGGCGACAGCGCCGGTGGCGGTTCCGGAGCCGGCGGACGCGGTCCCGTCCAGCCCGATGTCAGGCAGATAAAAATACTCCTGGCCCCCAAGAAGCAGTCCGGTGCCGGTGATGGATAGCGACGTACCGGACGTACCGGTCTGGCTCTTGCTTTGTCCGCCGACCAGGTTGAACGATGAATCAAAGATCAGACCGGCCAGCGACACATTGTTTGCCCTGTACCCGTTGACGCCACTGTATGTCAGCGAGCCGTTGAGCGAAAAATTGACGTCCTGGGTGGGGATGAACCCAAGATCCCCAGTGGTCGTGAGCTCGTCAAATCCGCTGGGGATGGCGAAGTTCCCACTCCCTGAAACGTTCAGGGCCATATTGCTGAGCGTGAAGCCGCTGCCGTTAAAGTTGTAATCCGAACTTCCGCTGGCGCCCGTGACGCTGTTTGAGATCGTGCCACTGCCCGGCAGTGATCCGGAGAACGTGACCTGCGTCGCACTGCCGTCGTCCGGACGGTTGGTCAACTGGACGGCGCCGCCAAACAGCGTAACTGAATCGCCCAGGGCGTTGCCGGCAAAAAACCCGATCGCAAGCAGCCCAATACATTCCCAATGTCGCATGTGCCTGTCTCCCTGTGAGTATTCCAACCCCCGCCCCGGAAGACCCCAATCAACCGGCAACCTATCGTGGAAAGACAAATTCCTGCAACGTTAATTCTTCATAGCGCAAATATTGCATGCGCTAACGAACGAATAAGCCGAAGTCATCCACGCTGCCCGCCTCGCCAACGCGTGCCGCCTGGCAGCGTCGGAGATGAGCCGTGAAATCGTCGTGAGGAGCGTGACGCGAATAGTCGGTGACGGCGTCCAAGTGGCGTTCTGGGGAAGCGATGTTTACATTGCTCGCGACACCGCGCTGCAACGTCGCAGAACGCAATCAAGTGAGGTGTGATTGCTTCGAAAGATCATCCTCAACATCCACATCTATGGCGGCCTGCTTTGTTTCAGCTACCTGATCCTTCTGGGAATCAGCACGCTTAATTTCAATCACCCTTTTGCATTTACCACTGCCGGAACCACAACGACATGGACGCAACCGCTGAAGCTCCCCGATCTGGCGCGACCCGAGGGTAAGAACGCGCAAGACTGGTCGCGCCTCCGGACTCAGAACAACCAGAAGGTTCTTCACGCGCTCGGATCGTTCGCATTTCCGAACACTGCCGGCGACGGCAACTGGAAGGATTCCGATACCTGGCACACCCATTTTGTCCGTGTGGGCAAGGAATATGACATCGACGTGCACGTCGACCAAGGCACCGCCACGATCACGCAAACACGAAGGAACCTCTGGACGCTGATTCGCGAATTGCACGGCGAGCACGAAACGTTTCCGGAGTCGTTCTTCGCCAGCACCTGGGCGTGGTACACCGATCTGTGCGCGTGCGTCGTCGTGGCCGCCGGCATCAGCGGCGTTTACTTGTGGACCCACCGCCGCCGCGAGCGCCGGATCGGCCTGATTCTCCTCGCCGTCGCGACGGCGGTCTCGCTCGCGCTGATGCTGGTCATCGCGCTGCACGGCTAGCCATGTACAACCTCATTCGAAAGATTCATCTCTATTCTGGTCTGATCATCGTGATCTTCCTGATGATGTACTTCGTGAGCGGCTTCATGATGGTGCACCGCCCCTGGTTCGTTGCCGCGCCGCCGGCCCCGACGACCCAAACCGCGACCCTCCAATCCACCGGCGCTCAAACGAACGAACAACTCGCGGCTGCCGTTCAGAAACAATTGGGACTCCCTGGGCGCATCCAGTTCCCCCAGAAGCAGCCGGACAATCTCCTGCGCTTCTGGGTCAATCACCCCGGCGCCATGACTCGCGTCGATGTCTCGACGCGGGAAAACCGGATCGACCTCAGCACCCAGCGCGTCGGCCTGGTTGGCACGCTCATCATGCTTCACAAGGTAGCCGGTTACGACTCCCAGCCGCTCTTCGACGCCTACGCCTTTTTCTGCGACCTGGCGGGAACGTCGATGATTCTGTTCCCGATCAGCGGCATGTATCTCTGGTGGAAAACGGCCCGGAACCGCCTGTGGGGAATCCTCTGCCTGTTTGCGAGTTGCACCTACGCCGGGGAAATGATGCTTTACTTCGCCTATGCGCGATGATCGGAACGACTATCAGCGAAGGACGCTCAAGCCATGAAAACCAAGGCCAGCATCACCAACGACGAAGCGATTATTGCCGAACTGCGAGACGACCCACAATTCGCCGCGGAGTATCTGAACGCGGCCATCGAGGACAGCGACGAGCCGAGGGTACTGCTGCTGGCCCTGCGGCAGATCGGCGAAGCGCGGGGTGGATTGGCGAAAGTCGCGCGACAGGCAGGCGTGGAACGCGAAAGCCTGTATCGCGCCCTCTCCGCCCGCGGCAACCCGCGGCTTTCCACTCTCCTGGGCGTCGCCGGGGCCATCGGCCTGCGGCTCACCGTGCAAGCCGGGTGAAGCGCTTCGCATCAATGATATTTTTTGACCAGCAAGACGTTCCTCCCACCGCTACCGACCATCCGAAGCCGTTCCCGTGCGCTTCCGTCGCGACGGCGCCCTCGGAAGCTTTACCTCCCTTACATCATTCCACGATTTTCAATTTGAATTGACCCCCATCCGGAACGTCTTTGATTTGCCTTGCGATATCGCCAGAGAACGCAATCAATTCTCTCCGCGAGATCGTGCCGAAATTCTCTTCGGCATATGGCCCGCCCAACACTGCGGGAAGTTTCAAGCAAAAGCAGCGGTCGTGATCGATGGTTCCGACTTTTGCCACAGCCAACGCTACCAGCCAGGCGCTGTGCCAGTCGCCGCATACCCATCGTCGCTGCGCGCGATCGATTTGCACGACAGTTCTTCGGGGCAAATGCGCCAAAAACTTCCGTCGGCGTGGCGCACGATGACGTTGCCGAAGTCGTTGGTCGCGACGATCGCGGACGGTTCAAGGCCGGTCCAACCCCATGAATTGCGAATTACGTCCAGCATGAAAGACGATCTAAGCTTGGTTTTCCGCTGAAGGGAATTTGCCTCGGCCGCCGGACCGTCGCGATGGCCGGGAACAGTCGCCAGCAAGGTCACGAGGAGGCAATCATTTTGGACTCGCGTCGGCATCTTGCCTGAAAAAATCGTCCGGCAGTCCGACATTTTCGTGGAACCATCGTTGTTGCATCGATTCCAAGAACTCCTTGGTAATCGGAAAGCCGGAAGCTGATCCCATGACGGCGTCGATGCCACACCGGGGACAAAACGCGGATTCCCAACCGTCGGTTTCCTTAAGCCACTCCCGGATATCCTGCGGACGGAATATCGCCAGGCAGAAGAAGCACCCACATTCGGCACTGGCGAGGATTTCGTCCCGGTTTTTGAAGCTCCGTTTGTGGGCCAACTCCAATGCGTCTTCGGCGTCCATTTCGCTCCCGTCTTCTTCGAGTTGGTGGCTTGCGTTGGTTCATTCCAGCGTGTTGCCTTGCCGGGCTCAAGGTACTGGTTGATGCGGATATGCCTCGTGTATCTGAGCGGGCGTCAAGCCGTTGAGGGTATCCAGAACGATGTTGATGACGCGGGATCGAGTGCCGGGCACGCGAGCGGTGCCGGATTCATCGACCTCGATATGTTCGATCGCGACCGTGGGCATCCGGTCATTGTACCTGCGACCGTCTGGCCGCAATGCCGGAGGAGTGCGTTTTTCAAGATCGGGAGCGGAAAAGCGCACGCCTGGTAATACGCAAGATATTGATAAATGGCACAAATGGCACGTGCCATTTTTTGTGCCAAAGTCGGCCAAAAGTGCCATCGGAGCCCGCAAGGCGCTTCGCGGCGCTATAAGGCGCTTTTCGTGAATGTCGAGCCGGGTCCGTTGGGCGTGTCACCGACGGCGGTGTGGGTAATGTCCCCTCCGCCGAAGAGGCGAAATAGGGGACATTTGGATATTTGAGGGCATTTTCGCGCTTCCGCGAGAGGAATAGTGACAGTGACAGTGACTTGGCCGCGACGGATTGTCGTTGCCCGGTGGATCAGACGATCCGATCGAGCAAAGGCTCGGAGCGCTCGAAGCACCGCAGGTTGGTCAGGAAATGGCGGACGAGGCGTTCGAATTCGTTGGCGTGGCCGCCGGCTGTGTGGGGGGTGATCCAGCAGTTGGGCAGTAGCCAAAGCGGATGGTCGGGGGGGAGCGGCTCGGGGTCGGTTACGTCGAGGTAGGCCCCGCCGATGCGGTCGGTTTCCAGGGCGGTTTGGAGGGCGATCTGGTCGACGGTCGAGCCGCGGCCGATGTTGTAGAAGATCGCAGTCTGGCGCATCCGCTCGACGCAGCCGGCATCGAACAGACGCTCGGTGGTGGGGTTGGCGGGAAGCAGATTGACGATGTGGTCGGCCTGCGGGATCAGCTCGCGAAGCTGATGGTAAGGAAAGGTTGGGATCGGCTCGCTGCCGGTGACCGTGCGACGGACGGCCATCGCGTTGACCTTCATGGGGGAAAGCAGCTCGAGCAGCCGTCTGGCGATCGCGCCGAAACCCAGGAGCAGAAACGTCTGGCCTCCGAGCAGGCGGCTTTGGATGCGCGTCTCGGTGTACTTCCAGGCGCGGGTGGTCGCTTGCTCGGCCCACGATTGCGGGAGCCGCCGCGATACCGCCAGGATCATCGCCAGAACATGTTCGGCGCACGGCTCGTCATATACCATGGAGCTGTTGGTGAGGATCGCGCCGCGCCGCTTGAGGCCATCGCGGACCGCCGGGGTGTCGTAGCGGGTATAGCCGGCACTCGTGAGATGGATCCAGCGGAGCTTTGGAAGCTCGACGATCTGTTTCGGATCGGGTTGTCCGAAAGCGACGTCGGCCTGTGCCAGGAGCGGATCGGCGGCGCCGCCGACCAGGTTGGAGGCTTCGCGAGCGCCGGGGGTGATCAGGCGGTGAGGCTTGATCCCCTCCAGCAGTTCGCGGGTCGCCGGCTCGGGGAAGTGGGCGTTGCACCAGATCGTCAGGGAGGACGCGTTCATGTGCGACACAAGTAACGAGTTCTGGCCGCCGAGGGTAGAGGAAAGGATCGGCGGGCGCAGCCGGATCAGTTATCGGACTTGGGCCCGATCAGGCTGGAGCGGATGGGTCGCGCGAGTCGATTTCAGAAGGCTTTAACCCGGAATTGACATCGTTCCGGCGCGACCTATACTCTTTCCCCTTCTACGGTCCCGGTGCGCGTGTGTGTTCCTGGGTGAGTAGGCGGAAGACGTATCGCTGGCATAGCTCAGTGGTAGAGCGCCACCTTGGTAAGGTGGAGGTCCTGGGTTCAAGCCCCAGTGCCAGCTCGTTTATGGTGATTTGCGATTGTCGGTTTGCGATTTGCGAATGAAAGGCCGGGCCTGCCCAAACTCCCGAAATTCGCACGTTTGCAATCGCAAATCGCAAATCGAAAATCGCAAAATGACTCTGCTTCGGAGGTTTTGACATGGCTAAGGGAGTATTCGAGCGGACCAAGCCGCACGTGAACGTCGGCACGATCGGGCACATTGACCACGGCAAGACGACCTTGACGGCGGCGCTGTCGGCCCGGTCCGCCAAAAAATATTCGTCGGTGACTGCCAAGGATTACAAGTCGATTGCCAAGGGCGGGACCGAGCGCGATGCGACCAAGACGGTGACGATCGCGGCGGCCCACGTCGAGTACGAGTCGGAGAAGCGGCACTACGCCCACGTCGACTGCCCGGGCCACGCCGACTACATCAAGAACATGATCACCGGCGCCGCCCAGATGGACGGGGCGATCCTGGTGGTGAGCGCCGCCGACGGTCCGATGCCGCAGACCCGCGAGCACATCCTGCTGGCCCGCCAGGTGGGCGTGCCCAAGATCGTCGTCTTCCTCAACAAGATCGACCTGGTCGACGATCCCGAGCTGCTCGAGCTGGTTGAGATGGAAGTCCGCGAGCTGCTCAACAAGTATGGCTTCGACGGCGACAGCGCCCCGATCATCCGCGGCATCGCCAAGAACGCCATGGAAAACCCGGGCGACGACGCGGCGTGCAAGCCGATCGACGAACTGGTCAAGTCGCTCGACGAGTTCGTTCCGATCCCGCAGCGCGAGATCGACAAGCCGTTCCTGATGCCCATCGAAGACGTCTTCAGCATCAAGGGCCGAGGCACGGTCGGCACGGGTCGTATCGAGCGCGGCCGCGTCAAGGTCGGTGACGCCGTGGAAATCGTCGGTCTCAAGCCGACCGCGAACAGCGTGGTCACGGGTGTCGAGGCGTTCAACAAAACGATGACGGAAGGTCAGGCCGGTGAGAACGTCGGCGTGCTCCTTCGTGGCATCGAAAAGGAAGCCCTCGAGCGCGGGCAGGTGCTGGCCCAGCCCAAGAGCATCACGCCGCACACCAAGTTCGAGGCCGAGGTCTACGTGCTGACCAAGGAAGAGGGCGGCCGCCATACCCCGTTCTTCACCGGGTATCGCCCGCAGTTCTACTTCCGCACCACCGACGTCACCGGCAACGCCAAGCTGCTGGGTGGCGCCGAAATGGTCATGCCCGGCGACAACGTCACCATGGAAGTCGAGCTGATCGCCCCGATCGCCATGGAAGAGAAGGTTCGCTTTGCCGTCCGCGAAGGCGGCAAGACGGTCGGGTCGGGCGTCGTAACGAAGATCCTGGCCTGATGGCCTGGATCAAGTGCTGAGTAACGAGTGCTGAGTGCTGAGTTGGGTTTTCCGGCTCAGCACTCAGCACTGTGTACTCAGCACTTTGCTAAGAGGTAACTCGAAATGGCTAAAGAAAGCCGCGAAATGGTTTGGCTCCAATGCACGGAGACCGGCGATCTCAACTACCGTACCGAGATCAAGGTCGCCGGCGGCCCGCAAAAGATCGAGGTCAAGAAATACTGCCCTCGCCTGCGACGCCATACGCTGCATAAGGTCAAGAGAAAGTGAATTGGATTTGCGATTTGCAATTTGCGATTGAAATGCCGAAGACCGCACTCAATCGCAAATCGGCAATCGGCAATCGCAAATGTTCTACGCCAGTAGCTCAATTGGCAGAGCGGCCGTCTCCAAAGCGGCAGGTTGGGGGTTCGATTCCCTCCTGGCGTGTTGTGCCGGAGAGCGGATTGCCCGCACCGGTGAGCGGCGGCGGACGTAGGTGAGTCGTATGGCAGCAGTCACCCAAAGCAACGACGGGAAGAAGGCCATGGCCGACGAGGAGCAGGCCGAGCGAGACGAAGAGCGCGAGCAGCGTCAAGCCCCCCAGCAGCGCCCCGCGCCCCAGACCAAGCCAAAGCCCGCCGGCGGTCCCAGCTTTTTCACGATCTACAAGAAAGGTCAGGGCTACTGGACCCGCATGGGCACCGCCATCGGCGCCGGCTTCCTGGGCCTGGTGATCGCGTTCGAGCTGTACCACCAGATTCCCACGTTCCTGCCCGGCGGGGCCGAGTCGGCGCAGCGCGACAATCGAATCGCCCTGGGAGTTGCCCTG
>DATHPP010000316.1:0-2528 GCA_035483795.1 Tepidisphaeraceae bacterium
CTTATTTCAAGATCAAACCTGTCCGGCGGTCAGGGACCGAAAGTTCGCAGACTCTTCGCTGGAGGGAAATGGATTCGAACTTCCGGTTCCGCGATGCGCTCTCATCGCCAACGGCGCGGCCCTGGTCGCGCCGCCTGATTCGGCGGTGAGCGGCGGCTCCTTTAATGGCCGTCTTACAACCCCAATCGGTTGGTGGGCCGGCCGGCCTGGTGTGAGGTGGAGGTCGGCGCTTAGCCGCCGGCCGGTACAGTTCCCCGCACCACAGGGACGATGATGGCGAACGACCGCGGCCCGTCGGGCAGGCCGGCCAGATACCCGCTGCGGACGTGGCGCTCTACCTCAGCACGCAGCTCCGCCGACAATGCCGCAACACGCTGGCCTATTTGACCGATGGGCATCGAAAAACTGGACCAGTAGTCCTCGAACGACGCGTAATCGAAACTAATCACGATCGGCGCCTCGACTACATCCACGAGACCGCTCTCGCGCCAGATTGCTGCTTGTCCGTTTGCCCACACGATCGGTCGCGCCTTTCGCTGGTCTCGTACCGAGCGCATTCCTTCGTCGAGCACGGATGCCGTGTCGCACACCAGGTCGGCGGGAGAAAAGCCGCCCCAGAAGTCGAAGACGCCGGAAGCAACGGTCCCGCCGACGCGCGTTACCCGCCGCATCTCGCGGACGACTTGATCGACCTCTGGTATGACGTCGATAGCGAGGGCCGAGACGCAGGCATCGAAGGAGGCGTCCGCATATGACATGCGACGCGCGTCGCCCAGCTCATAGACGATGTTCGGATGAGATCGGTCGCGGCGGGCGCCCTCAAGGTAGGGCTCCGAGGCGTCCAGCCCGACGACCGTGCAACCCCGCTCCGCCAGCGCCGCCGTTATGACACCCGTGCCACAGCCGACGTCCAGCACCCGGTTGCCTCCATTGATCCCGGCGAAATCGAGAAATGGATCGGCCAGGCGGCGGCTCCATCGCGCCATGAAGTGCTCGTAGGCTCGGGCATCGGTCGCCAGGAACAGGGGCGTAGAGAGGGTCATTGCAGAACTCGCTTGGCCGGTTCCAGGTTCGGAAGGGCCCCGTGTGAAGATTGGTCTTTCTTCTCCGCCATCAACAAAAACGGAGACGAGTTCAGCCGCAGGCTGGCCAAATAAAACGCGCGAGGGGGCGTCACCTTGATGGCCGAGACGCCTCTTTGGCGGCTCGGTAACCCCGGTGAACACCGGGGGAGTAGGACCCGGTCCGGCGTCAGCCGGACGCGCCCTGCTTTGAAGCACGTTTGACCCGGAGTATGACGCGGTCGGGGTAATCACCACCATCAACAGAAATGACCATGTTGATCGAGCTGGACAGTGACAACCGGGCTTCCTTGCGGACGCTGTTCGATCGTTATCCGTGCCTGCACGGTGTTGTCGCGGCGGTCATCGAAGGCGGCATGGGGAGGGTCTTTGCGGATGCACAGGCGGAGCCTCAAGTGGCCCTCGCCGTACTCGACTTTCATCTCCTTGCGGGCGACCCGCTCCATGCAAATGTCCCGCTGCTCTTCAAGCAGCTCCAACCCGGGAATGTGGTCATCGCCCCCACCCCGGCGTGGCGGCAGCTGGTAGCTACGACCTATCCGGACGCGATGGACGTGTATCGCCGCGAAGCCTTTCAGGTGGAACAGTTCGATGCCGATAAGTTGAGACGGTTCTGTCAGGCGCTGCCCGGCGGGTTTGAACTACGGCAAGTGCGCCTGGAAGAGTTGCCGCAATTCGCCACAGATTTGGATCGTGCCCTGATTTACAACTTTCGTTCCCACGAAGAGTTCATAACCCGGGCAGTCGGCATGGGCATCCTGCATCAGGGCAGGTTTGTCTCTGGCGCAGCCGCCGCGGCGGTTGGGGGAGGGAAGATCGAGATCGAGATTCAGACCCACCGTCAGTTTCGCCGCCGCGGGCTGGCCCGCGCCGTCGCGGCAGCCCTGATACTGTATTGCCTGGAGCACGGAATAGAAGCGTGTTGGGATGCAGCGAATGAGCCCTCCGCGACCCTCGCGCGGCAACTGGGGTTTCACTCGACCGGGAAATACGAGGCATACAGACTAATAACCCGGCCCCTTGGCTCCGGCGCACGAGGCCCGTAAGCTGCCAGCCCCGTGAAACGTCAGCCAAGGAGGCCACCATGTCCGCCTATTTCGTTGTAACTCGAAATCACCAACCCGGCCGCAATGCAGCCCTACCGGGATGCGGTCAGCGCCACGGTCGAACAATATGGCGGCCGCTACCTCGTCCTGGCCGGCGCGACCGAACTGATCGAGGG
Source organism: Tepidisphaeraceae bacterium (assembly GCA_035483795.1). Classification (GTDB taxonomy): domain Bacteria; phylum Planctomycetota; class Phycisphaerae; order Tepidisphaerales; family Tepidisphaeraceae; genus DASXMX01. The sequence continues at coordinate 2,305 of DATHPP010000316.1, forward strand.
CGGGGCCCGAGCCCAAACGCGTCGTTATCCTCGAATTCGCCGACACTGCCGCGTTCCAGCGCCGGTACAATTCGCCCGAATACCAGAAAATCCTCCCCGCGCGGCTCGACAACTCGACCGCACGCGCCTTCGTCGTCGAGGGCGTCAGCTAGGGCATGGATGCGATCTCTACTGCCGGCGCGTTCGTCCTCCGCAGGGATGTGCCGTCTTAAGGAGGTGACTGG
>DATHPP010000317.1:0-52311 GCA_035483795.1 Tepidisphaeraceae bacterium
CGTCGCGGAAAAGCAGCTTCCGCTCATTTCCGCGGGCAGTGACGTGGTACGCCGCCCCCTCGAATTCGACTCGCACCGGCCGGGCCATCGGGGAAGTCTGGCGGAATGGGGGCGGATTGTCAAATGTCAAGAGTTGACCCCTGGTGCCTGAGAGCGGGGAAGCCGGTACTTGCTGACTTGATCTTGTGGCTCACCGATGCCGCAGAGGGCGGAGGTGAAGGGGTGATATTCTGGCCGTATTCCAATCCGCGATTGAGATCGCTTCCACGTGAGAAGCGAATCCAAATAGTCCGACGTGCGCGTGCAAGGGCATTCACGCAGTGGGAGGTATGGCTTCCATGGCTCGTGGCAATCGTCGGCACTTCCGTTGTTTCTGGATGGGTGGATCGGTGGTTTCCAGGGAAGTTGGATTATCGCGTCTCACTCATCCCTTGGTGCGTAGCCGGCCTCTACAGCCAGTATGCGACCTCGCATTGCTGGTCACGATGCTCTGGGTTTGGCCGCGGGGTTGGCCCCTCGCTCCGCCAGCAACTGAGCGACGGCAGGCTTGCGGCAATTCAGGGCTCGCCGCAGGGGCGTATGGCCCTTGCTGTCTTTCGCGTCGATCGCTGCGCCGCAATCGAGCAGTGCGCCGGCAATCCCAGCCAAGCCGCGCCTTGCCGCCATATGCAACGGCGTGGTCCGGGTGACGCCGCCGCAGGCGTTAACGTCGGCCCCGGCTCGCGCCAGCGCCAGGACGACCTCCGGTCCTGTTTCCCAAGCGCATTCGTTGGCCACGCGATATAGGGGCGTGTGGCCACCGTCGTCCTGAATATTCGGGTCTGCCCCGAGTCGCAGGATCAACGCGACCGCCTCCAGGCATCCAGCGCCGGCGGCGAAGTGGAAAACGGTTCTTCCAGAAAAACGCCGCACGGCCAGCGAGGGGTCGTTTTCCAGAGCATCCATCGTGAAGCGGATCAATGCCGCGCGGCCGGACTGAATCATCCGTGCCAACAGTCCACAGAAAACCGCGTGGCGCGGAGCAAATTGCCGGGCCAGCGCCAGGGCGTCGCGATCGTGACCGAAGGCGATGGCGCTGACGGCGTCGTCCAAAGCGCGCTGCTGGGCCCAACGCGCGGCCAGTTCCTCGTGCTCCGGTTCGCCAGCCTCCTTTCCAATGACGTAAGCGGAGCTATGCAAAAAAAGTTGCCCGAGTGCTTTCCGCGTCGCCTCATCGATCGCAGTCGCCTCGATCGTCGCCCGCATGTGTTTCAACCAGGCGCTTCGCTCGGCGGGGCCAATTCGGAAACGCGCGTGAGAGTCGCGCAGGCTCAGCCACCATCGGCTCTGGGTTTGCGCTTCATCCCCATCCAGAAATTGAATCAGGAAAGCGCTGAACGCATCGATGGCGCACCTGAGGCTCTTGCCAGGGAACAAAGGGCGAAGAACCGGGTCCTTGCCGACACGGGCGTAGAACGCCGTTGAGAGCCGTTTGCAAGCGGCTTCACCGCCGAGCGCCTCCAGGAATGCGGAACGCATCGCTGGGAAAGATCATACCAACTGGCTCCCAACCGAAGTCAGGCGTTGCGTGGTCAAATCCTGTCCCTCGGGGACAATTCCTTGCCACTTACAGCCAATCTCTTGCGCTGTGGCCAGGAATCGCGTGCCATAAAGAAGTTTTGCCTGCGGCACCAGCATTGCTCGACACGTGTTGCAATTCCACAAGGAACGGAAGGAAGTCGCGATGAATGCCATAATTGACCTTCAGTCGGAGATTCTGGTTGACCGCTCGCAAGTCCGCGATCCGCATCTTCGGTTGCTGCTCGCGGCCCTGGGGTGCGAACTCGCCAGGGACTCGGCGTGGGTCGTGGTGTCTGAGGAGAAGGCCAGCCATTACGAACTCGCCCATCTCTTGATGGCAAACCAACGCAACGCGGCTCCGGCGTGAAATCGGTCATCGACTTGCCCGACGCGGGCCACCAAACGACACGCAAACACCGGATTCAAAGCGTGATTTGGCCGTGTAGAGCAGCCCGATGGGCACGATCTTCAGACCGCCCGGGTTTCTCTCCTTTCGCTTCCTTGCGATGAAATGAGATCGATCCCAGTCCCCAGGACAGAAGCGACAACAATGGGTTCTTACCCAGCACATTCTTGGCCGGGCGGAAATAAGGGGACAGGCGGAAATAAGGGGACATTCCCAATTATCATAATATTAGGAATGTCCCCTTTTATCCGAACCGGCGTACCGGGGGAGGGAAAACAACGCGGCCGCCGCTACATCAGGATCAGAGTTCCACAATCCCGCGGGTTCCGTCGACGGTGACGGCCTGTCCGTCGGAGACGATTTCCATGATGCCGCGGACGGACATGACGGCGGGCAGGCCCATTTCGCGGGCGGTGACGGCGCCGTGGGAGAGCGGGCCGCCGGATTCGGTGATGACCGCGGCGGCGGCGTAGAAGAGCGGCGTCCACGCCGGGTTCGTTGTCCGCGCCACCAGCACCGATCCCGCGGGAAACCGGGCAAAATCCTCCGGCCCGCGCACGCGAAAGCATTTTCCAGTCGCCTGGCCCGGACTTCCGGGCAAACCGCGCAGCACGTTGCCTCCGGCTGCCGGCTCCGGCGATTGCGCCTGCTCGCGTGACCATGGCGGCGTCTGTCTCCGCGCGCTTTGATACCCTTTCTTTTGAGCGATTGCCTTCTCATGGCATCGCCGGATCGATTCGGCGCCCGGGTCCTTCACGATCGCTTCCAGATCGGTCTTGTTCAGGAAGAACACATCGCGATCCTCATCCAGCGCGCCGATGTTGCGTAGCAATCGCCCCATGTTCATCGCCGCCCGATACGCCAGCGGGTTGATGCGCGTTGTCTGGTAATGCTCGAGGTCGTCGAGCGTCGTGTAGGTGCGGGTCAGTCGGATCAGCTCACGGAAGAAAAACCGCAAGGGTTCGGGAACCCCGGCCAGGAATTGCGGCTCAGCCTGCGCGTTGCGAATCCGTTGGGTCCGCATCGATTCTTCGGGGCTTTGGATCGATTCCGACCGCAAAAGCAGCGCGACCGAGTCCATCACCACCCACGGCTGGCCCGCCCAGGTGGGCTGGCTGTAATCCATGTCCACTTCGCGATGCCCGTGGTCCTTGAGAAACCGCGCGAACCGCGCAGCCATGGCCGGATAGGCCTCGAGCTTTCCTGATTCGAGAAACGCGCGGGAGCCGCGATCGAGAAGCTCGGCCTTGAAACCCGGCATTTCTGCGGCCAGCAGGGCCATTTCGTGAAGTTCGCGATTCACCATCGCCGTCTTGGTCTCGCACCCGGCCAGCAGCCCGTCGACGATCCCCAGCCCTTTATCCGGCCCGGCGACCATCGCCACCAGGGCGTGCAGCAGCCGGTGCAGGCCCGATTGCGTCAGCGAGATCGCGATGTTGGGCCGGAAATAATCCTCCGCTACGTCCAGCACGTCGCAGGTGAACTGCCAGGCCTCCGGCAAGGTCCTCGGCTCCGGGCGGCTTTCCAGCCGGCCGAGCCGGATCAGGTAGCGGTCCAGGTCGCGGGCCCAGTTCACGGGCAAATCGATCACCCACGCGAACCGCCGCCGCAGGCTGGGGATTTCCTCGACCAGTTCCGCGGCGTTGCGCGCCCGCAGCGGCCGGAACGCCGCCATCAGCCGCACGGCGTTTTGGTCCCCATAGATGTAGTGGTCGAACATCCTGAACCAATCGCCCTTGAGCGGCGGCAATCCCATCAACGCCAGCGAGTGATTCAGCGACGTGCGAAATGCGACGCTGATGAAATCCCAGCTCAACGGCGTCATCGCATTGGGAAACCGCTCGGCCGACTCGTCCCGCGTCCACTGCGGCTGGATCGTGGTCACCGGCCGCGACTGAAGCAGGTGCAGCCGCCCCAGATGGATCGCCCATTCGATATCCTGCGGCCAGCCGTAGTGCTCTTCGATCTTCAGGGCCAGCCGTGCAATCTCGGCGATCTGCTCGTCGCTCAGAGATGGCTGATCCGCCTGCTCGGCGGGGATGGCGACTTCCCGCACGCCATCGCCTTCCGCGACGACGCGATTCTGCTTGTGGCCGATGGACCGAGCCAGGACGCCGAGCGTGGCTTTGTCGATCTCGAAATGATCGACTTCGCCCTCGCCGGACACGACGGATTCGCCGACACCGAAGTTGGCGTCGATGGTGATGCGATCGAGCACGCCGGCGACCGGGTCGATGGAAAACGCCACGCCCGCGACGTCGCTGGGGATCTGCCGCTGAACGACGACGGCCATCTGCGCGTCCCGCTGCGAGAACCCGTGATGCTGCCGGTAGAGCACGGCGCGGGCCTCCCAGAGGGAGGCGAAGCAGGCGCGCACGCGATCGAGAATCCGATCCGCGCCGCGAATGTTCAGATACGTGTCGTGCTGCCCGGCAAACGCCGCCTGGGCCAGGTCTTCGAACGTCGAGGAGGATCGAACCGCAAACGAAAGTGCCTCTGAATTATCACTCCCCATCCGCTTCAGCGCATCGCGGATCGCTTGCTCGACCGGCGCCGGCAGGGGGGTCTGCGTCAACCGCCGCCGCAGCGCCGCACACTGCTGCTCCAGACGGTCGGGGTGCTGGTAGTTCAATTGCGCGATCGCCGGCTCGAGCCAATCCAGGTCACGGAGAAACTGGACGTAAGCTTCGCTGGTCACCACAAACCCCGGCGGCACCGGAAACCCCGCCAGAGTCATCGCGGTGAGGTTCGCGCCTTTGCCACCGGATATCGACGTCGCCGCGCCCTGCGGGTCGTCAAAATGAACCACGAGTTTCATTCAAAGCCTCTGCTGTTTGCGGCCGGAAATACCCGGCAAGCTTTTCGATGTCCGACAGGATTTGGCGACCCTCGGTGGTCAGGCGCTGCTGGACGCCGGGCCGGAACAGGAAGTAGAGGAACGTTCGCGCCCGCCGCCAGGCGCTGCCGGCGCGTTCATGATACAGCACCGCGTAGTACCCGGCGTACGGAAGTGCGACCGTGTACAGCGCCGCCCACACCGCCGGCAGGAACACCCACGCCGCGGCGAGCTGCATCGCATAAAAAACCGGAAAAACAACCAGGCTCGGATAGATCACGTTGGTTGCCCAGTGATCCGGGTCGCTGGACAGTTTTCGCGCCAGCCCCCGCACGATCAGGTACGGCAAGAGATGATTCACAATTCCAAAAAGGGCCAGCGGCGCGCCGATCACCACCAGCTCCAGCTCGCGCATCAAAAATAGAATGGCCCGCATCGGATTAAGCGGCAGATAGACCTCCGCCGGGTCGATTCCCCGGCCCTTGAGCTGGTGCTGGTACTCACGGACGCGCTGCGACACCTCGTCGATTTCGGCAGCGTGCTCCGGGAGCAGCGCTCGATACCCGGCCTGGAGCTGAGCCAACCTATGAAACGACCGTTTGGGAGACAATGATGAACTGCCCAGCGGCGTCGGCATCCGCGCCTGCGTCGCAACAATTCCGTTGGCCCAGTTCAGCAACAGCATCTCCCGGCGGTCCTGGTAGCCGATCGTGATCGCCTCGATCCGGCGACGCAGTTCGTCGGTCAACTCCTCTCCATGGTCCCTCGGGTGATCGCTTGTCCACTGCCCCGCATCCAGCGGGCCACCAAACGACACGCAGACACCGGATCCAAAGCGTGATTTGGCCGTGTAGAGCAGCCCGATGGGCACGATCTTCAGACCGCCCGGGTTTCCGTCCTTTCGCACGAAATCGAGCGCGATCCGCGCCGCACCGGCGTGAAACGGCCGCATCTTCAGGTCGGAATGGCTGATCCCCTCGGGGAAAACGCAGATCGCGCCGCCGTCCGCCAGTTTCTGGCGGCAGAGTTGCATCGCTTTCACGTTCTGCCGCGGGTCGGCGCCTTTGCCCTGGTCTTCCTTGCGATGAAATGAGATCGATCCCAGTCCCCAGGACAGAAGCGACAACAATGGGTTCTTTCCAAGCACGTTCTTGGCTGTCAGCGTCACGCGACGATGCAGGATCACCAGCGGAAACAGTGGATCGACCAGCGCGTTGGTGTGATTGGATACCAAAAGCAGAGGCCCGGCCTCTGGCACACCGTCCGCGCCGACGATTTCAATTCTCCGAAAAAACAGCCGCAGCGACATCGCGACCATCAGTCGGAAAATCCGGTAGAACATCGCCTTCTCCTCCCGGAATCGCCGGCAGCCCGGCGGATTGCCGCTGCTTCGCCCAGCGCAAGAACGCGATTTTCCCAAGCCACGTGCAGCTCACCGCGACGATCGTTCCGACGACCAGATCGATCACGTAATGATACCGCATCATGATCGTCGCGCCGTAGATCATCACGACCACCGGAAGATAAGTCAGGCCGCGCAGCCGGTTGGTCCGCAAGTCAAACAGACACAGATAAAGCGACGATCCCCCATGCAGGCTGGGAAACGCGCCCAGCGTGCCGCCCGACATGGCCGTCCCCTTCACGACGATGGGATAGAACAATCTTCCCTGCAATTGAACCGAATATGCCGCGGCGAAATACGCCCCCGGCCCCGTGCTCGGTACGAAAAGGTATCCCAGATAGCTGATGCAATAGGTGAAGACCCACCCGCACAGAAACTGATCGCGCTCGAGCGGCGGCCGGCCCAGCGCCCCCAGCACCAGCGACAGATTGATGTACGGAATGAACAGCCCGTAGAAAAATGCGAACAGCTCGACCCGCCCCGGCGTCTGCCAGCGCTGCACGTAAAACGTCGGGTTGGTCCCGCCGAACATCCACGTATCAATGCGCGACAGCACGGCGTCTCCACGATATGACATCGCCGCCATCCCCAGCTTTCCGCAAGTCGTGTAGAGCGTGAAGATCGTTCCCATCGCCACCAGCGGCCGGACATACGCCACCCATCGCGCTCGCTCCCACTTGTATGCTGCCAGGGCGAAGGCTGCATACGCTGCCAGCAGCGCCAAGTGAATGGCCAGCAGCGGCCAAACGCCCGGCCGATGCACGCCGAATGCCGCCACAAGGATGGCTAACAGGAGGATGGCGAAAATCGCCCGGTCCGCCGGATGGAATTGCAACTTCAGCCGCATCGGAGGTGCCGTCGTGGAATTGGGCCCATGGTCACGAATCCCGGCAGGATCACAAGCCCGCAAGCCTTTGGCGTGCCCCCAGAAATACACCCATTCACAAGGCACTGGCTGTAACGCGTTGCAGCAAAGACGGATGCAAAAATAGCTCCCGACCCTATTTTCTTCCGCGCCGGCGGGGCGGCGGGCATGGAAGTTTGCCGCCGCGGCGCTAAGATGTTCGGCCGGCGCCTCGGCAGTGGGCGACGAACACCCTGGACGTTTTGACTGTAGAGGAATGAATGGATTCTCGCTGGCGCCCACGGCGCCCCGTTGGAGCAGAACCGCTTGAACCCCGCAGGTTGCTCAGTTCCAGCTTTCCCAACATCAACATCAGCAAGCTGCTGGGCAATCAGGCCGAGGGGGCGATCGCGGTAGATCGGGCGGACCCCACCAAGCTGTTTGCGGTGTCGAACATCGACGTGGGAGACGGCCTGATGGCCGCCACCAGCAGCAATTCCGGCGCAAGCTGGTCGACCAAAACGATTGCCAACGACCGAGACGGCCTTCCCGCCGCCTGTTGTGATCCCAGCGCCGAGTTCGATTCCTTCGGCAATCTCTTTCTGGCTTATCTGAACAACAGCACCGACTCGGTGATCGTGCTTCGCAGCACCGACGCCGGGCAGGATTTCACGCTGCTGAAGGAATACCACGGCAACGTCGATCAGCCGACTGTGAACGTCGGCCCGGGCGGGGTGTTCGTCGAATGGGACAGCGCCAGCGGGATTTCGGTGGCGGGGGCGACCGACACGTCGCTGGGTGTTACCGGCACTTTCGGCGATGCCCAGATCGTGCCGGGTTCCACGGGCGGGGCATTCGGCGACGTCGCCGTCGGCCCCTCGGGGCAAGTCATGGTGACCTATCAGAAGGACGTGGGAAATGCCGCCAAAATCTACGTGAACGTCGACGCCAATTTCCTGGGTGCGGCTGCGTTCGGCAAACCGATCGTGGCCACCACAACGAACGTGCCGGACTTCGATTTCATCGACGCCCAACCCAACCGCGGAATCGATGCCGAGGCCGGCCTGGCGTTCGATCGCAGCGGCGGCCCGTTCAATGGCCGCGTCTACCTCGTCTACACCAACCAGACGCCCGGCACACAGAACACCGACATCTTTTTGCGCTACTCCGACACCGACGGCGCGACCTGGAGCAACCCGGTCCGCGTCAACGACGACACGACGCTCAACAGCCAACTGCTGCCGCGGATCGCGCTCGATAACACGACTGGCAAGGTCGCGGTCGGCTGGTACGACGCCCGTAACGACCTGGGCAAAGGCGGTCCGGGCGATACGGATCACATTCCCAACGACGATGTCGAGTATTATGCAACGCTGATCACGCCGCTGGCCAACGGGGTGGAAGTCGCGCCCAACCTTCAGGTCAGCGCCGGCGCCAGCAACGCCGAGGACGCCAACAGCGGCATCGACCTGGGCGACTATACGGGGCTGGATTTCTACAACGGCACGATCCATCCGGAATGGTTCGACAATTCCAACAGCACCGGCGACAACCCTGACGGAACCCTCAAGGACCTGGACGTGTACACGGCCAATGTCGCCGCCTCGGCGTTCTCCAGCGGCAGCGCCATTGCGCTGGGCGGACGGAGCGACCCATCCGGGCTCGTCGCGGCGCTTTCGTTTGCGAACGGCGCCAATAGCGGGGTCGCCAGGCACGTTCACAGCTACACGATCACCGTTCAATACTCCGACGCCTCCGGCATCAACCTTTCAAGCGTCGACGGCTCGAACCTGCTGATCACCGGACCCAACGGCTTCAGCGCCAATGCCCAGTTTGTGCACGTCAAATCCAAGGGCCGCACGGCGGCGATGGCGACTTATCGGGTGACCAACGCGGTCGGCAATTTCACCGCCGCCCAGGCCGGCACGTACACGATCCAGCTCGAGCCGGACCAGGTGCTGGATTCGCAACGGAACGCGTCGGCGGGCGGGATTCTGGGGACATTCGCCATTGCCACCGCAGGCACCGGCTCGCACTTCGGCGGCATGGGAAACCGGCATCATCATGACGATCACGCATGAGTCTTCTGGTCAACTGCGAGAACCTGAGCAAATCGTTCGGTCCGCGAGCGCTGTTTTCGGGCATCTCGATCAGCTTTGACGACGCCCAGGGCACGGGCCTGATCGGGCCCAACGGCTCGGGAAAATCGACTCTGCTGAAGATTCTGGCGGGGATCGAGCACGCCGACTCGGGCCAGATCACCTCGCGCCGCAACCTTCGGCTGGGCTATCTTCCTCAGGACGATGTCTTTCCGCCGGGCCTGACGGTGCAGGAGGTGGTGCAAAGTGCTTTGCACGACGAAGTGGATGACGATCGCCAGAAGTTGACCCGCGTTCAGGTTCAGCTTGGGAAGATGGGGTTCACGCGGCCCGATCAGCCGGTCGAATCCCTGTCAGGGGGATGGCGCAAACGGCTGGCGCTGGCGCGCGAGCTGGTTGCGGCGCCTGAGCTTTTGCTGCTGGACGAGCCGACCAATCATCTCGATCTGGAAGGCATTTTGTGGCTCGAAGCGTTGCTGACCGATGCGCCGTTTGCTTTTCTGCTGGTGAGCCACGACCGCTATTTCCTGGAGAACGTGACCGACCGGACCATCGAGCTGAACTCCGCCTATCCGGACGGGTATTTGAGCAACACCGGGAGTTACAGCGATTTTCTGGCCCGGCGGGAGGAATTCCTGGAAGCGCAATCCGCGCGGCAAAGGGCTTTGGCGGGCAAAGTCCGCCGGGAGATCGAATGGCTGCGGCGCGGGGCCAAGGCGCGGACGACCAAGGCCAAAGGCCGGATCGATCGGGCCGGACAAATGACGGAGGGTTTGGCCGGGCTCAAGGCTCGCAATGCGGCGGCCGGCGCCGCGCAGATCGATTTTGCCGCCACCAACCGCCAGACCCGGAAGCTTCTGGTCGCCAAGGACCTTGCCCATCGCGCCGGCGAGCGGTTGCTCTTCGAGCACCTCAATCTCGTACTCTCCCCGGGCATGAAGCTGGGGCTTCTTGGCCCGAACGGCAGCGGAAAGAGCACGCTGATCCGCCTGCTGGCCGGCCGGATTGAACCCGATTCCGGCGCGGTCTGGCGGGCTGACGGGTTGCAGATCGTGCTGTTCGAGCAGGGTCGCCAGCAGCTCGACAAAACGCAGCCGCTTCGCAAGGCGCTTTTTCCCGCCGGGGACATTTTGAATTACCGCGGCGCCCCGATGCACGTGAGCGGCTGGGCCCGGCGATTCCTGTTCCGGACCGAGCAGCTCGACATGCCGGTCTCGGAGCTTTCGGGCGGCGAACAGTCGCGCGTGGTCCTGGCGAGGATGATGCTCGAACCGGCGGACCTGCTCATCCTCGACGAGCCGACCAACGATCTGGACATCTCGTCGCTGGAGGTGCTCGAAGAGAGCATGGCCGACTTTCCCGGTGCGCTGGTCCTGGTGACCCACGACCGGTACATGCTGGACCGGATCGCGACAGAGATTCTGGCGTTGGACGGCAAAGGGGCGGCGCGGTCGTTCGCTTCGCTGTCGCAGTGGCAGGCCGCCCAGGAAGAAGCGGAGCAAGCCCGGTCGGCGGCGGGGGCCAGGCCTGCCGCGGCGCCAGTTGCCAAGCCGGCGCCGTCCGGTCCCAAACGGCTCACGTGGTCGGAACAACGGGAGCTGGAACAGATGGAGGGAAAGATCCTCGCCGCCGAGGAGGACCTGCACCGCCAGCAGAAGCTGATGGAGGATCCCGAGGTGCTGGCCGATCACCTCAGGCTTCGCGACGTCTGCACCGCGGTCGACGCCGCCCAGAAGCGGGTCCAGAGCTTCTACGAACGGTGGCAGGAACTCGAGTCGCGCAAGCGGTGATCTACCAGTCGAGCGTGCCGCGCCAGGCGGTGGTGAGCTGCTCGACGGTTGCGTCGAGGATGGGTTGGTTGGCCTGTCGCTGATGGGGCGAGTCGAAGACGCGCAGTCGGGGTTCGCTGGTGACGGTTCCGCCGGCGTGCTGGTAGACGCCGTGTTGCCGCAAGATGCCGAACCACTGGTTGAACTGCTCGTGCTGCGGGTTGAGCGCCGTTGGGGAAAGCTCGACGAGATAGGTGGCCCGCGGCTCGGCCATCCAGCAATCCAGTTCCTGCTTGTCGAGAAAGACGAGATCCAGGCCGAGGCCGGAGGCGATGGCCATCTCGGCCGCGGCGACCAGCGCGCCGCCGTCGCTGGCGTCGTGGCAGCTCAGGATGATCCCGCGCCGGATTCCTTCCGCCACCGCGGCGTGCACCGCGCGCAGGGCAGAGAGGTCGTTTTCTTTGTCCGGCGTCGTCGAAAGCAGGCACAACGGGTTGCCAGGGGATTTGAGGTCCATGGTGACGCATTGCCGGACGTCTTCGATCACGCCGATCGCGCTGACCAGCAGGGTGTTGGGGATGCGGATCACCTGGCCGGTCTCGCTGTTGGTGAACTGGTTGTGCAGGCTGTCTTTGCCGCTGATGAATGGGATGCCATAGGCGAGGGCCGCGTCGCGGCAGGCTTCGCACGCCCGCACCAGCGTCCCCATGGTCCGCTCGTCATCGACGCTGGGCCAGCAGAAGTTGTCGAGCAGGGCGACGCGGCGGGGATCGGCGCCGACCGCGGCGACGTTGCGGACCGCCTCATCGATCGCCGTCAGGGCCATCTGGTACGGATCCGCGATGTGCGGCGCCAGCCCGCAGCCGATGGCGATCCCGCGCTGGCTGCCCAGCTTCGGGCGAAGCACCGCGGCATCCGAGGGGCCGATCTGTAACGGCCCGGTCAGCGGCTTGATCACCGAGCCGCCCTGAACCTCGTGATCGTACTGGCGGATGATCCAGTGCTTGCTGGCGATGTTGGGGTGAGACAAAAGTGAGAGAAGTTGGTCCTTCAGATTTTGAGACGCGCCACGCACGGGTTGAGAACCCGTGTCACGGGGAATCTCCACGACGGCTTTGCGGGTCGGCATGGGAATGCCGCGGTGGAGGAAGTCCATCGAGAGGCGGCCGACTTCGTGGCCGCGATAATGTAAAATGAGCCGATGGTCCTCGGTTCCGAAGTGGCCGATCACGGTTGCTTCGACGTCCTCGGAGGATGACAAAGCCAGAAGCTCATCGAGGTTCTCCGGCGGCACGGACAGGATCATTCGCTCCTGCGCCTCGCTGATCCAGATTTCGTCGTAACGCAATCCGGCGTATTTGAGCGGGACCTTGTCGAGCTCGACGAACGCTCCGAGTTTTTCGCCCATTTCGCCGACGGCGCTGGAAAGGCCGCCGGCCCCGCAGTCGGTGATCGCCGTGAACAACCCCCGGTCGCGGGCCTGAAGCACGACGTCCGTCATCTTTTTTTCCGTGATGGCGTTCCCGATCTGGACGGCGTGCGAGAACTCATCCGCGTGGGTGTCGGTCAGCTCGGCGCTGGAGAAGGTTGCGCCGTGAATTCCGTCGCGCCCGGTGCGGCCGCCCATGAGCACGATGGCGTCTCCGGATCGGGATTCCTTGTGGATGCGGTCGCGCGGGATCAGGCCGACGCAGCCGCAAAACACGAGCGGGTTGCCGAGGTAGCGGTCGTCGAAATAGACGGCGCCGTTGACGGTTGGGATGCCCATGCGGTTGCCGTAGTCACGAACGCCGGCGACGACCTGGCGGAGGATTCGCTTGGGATGGATGACGCCGCGGGGAAGGGACGACACGGGGACGCGGGGACGCGGGGACACGGAGACAGAGTTTTCGGGAACACTTTGACCCGGAATTATCTCCGCGTCTCCGCGTCCCCGCGTCTCCGCGTCTGTGCCATCGTCCGGATACGCGACGCAGAACACGTCGGTGTTGGCGATGGGTTTGGCGGCCAGGCCGGTGCCGAGGATGTCGCGGATGACTCCGCCGGCGCCGGTGGCGCTGCCGCCGTACGGCTCGATGGCACTGGGGTGGTTGTGGGTCTCGGCTTTGAAGCAGACGGCGTCGGTCTGGTCGAACGCGATCACGCCGGCGTTGTCGACAAAAACCGAGAGGCAGAATGGATCGGCGACCTCGCGCTTCATCAGCTCCTGCGTGCTGGCGAAAATCGTTTCCCTGATCAGGTTGTTGTAGTGTCGCGTGCCGACGACCTTGCCCGCGGCATCCCGCATCTCCACGTCGACAGCGCTCTTGAGGGTCTTGTGGACGCAGTGCTCGCTCCAGGTTTGCGCTAAGGTCTCCAGCTCGATGTCGGTGGGCTCGCGGCTTTGCTCGCGGAAGTAGGACTGGACGGCCTTCATCTCCGCCAGAGAGAGAAACAGATGGCCCTCGCGGCTCAACCTGGCCAGTTGTTCGTCGGACAAATCTCGCAGCGGCACGTGCCGAAGCTGGAAGCGATATTCCCGGCCTGTCTCAAATTTCTCGGGAATGAACGCATCGAAGTGGACCGATTCGATCACGCCGTTGGCCAATACACGATTGGCGATCTGGCGCAGCTGTTCCTGCGGCACTTTGCCGTCGATCAGATACGCCCGCCCGGTTCGCACTTCCCTGACCGGAATTCCCATGTCGCGCAGGGCCATTTCCGTGGAGGCGGCCACGGGGTCCATCACGCCGGGTTTAAGGTGGATTTCGATGCGACTCGGAGCGTTATCGGTCGCAGACGGCTCGGTGAGCGCGGCCCGCTCTACGAGGGGATCCGCAAGCAACTCGTTTGCGGCGCGCAGGACCTGCTGGCGGGGCGCATCGGTGTCGATAAGAAACACCCGGCTGACGCTGATCGGGCCGACGTGGATTTGGAATTCCTCGATCTGGTGACGGACAGACTGGCCCAGCGGATCGGTGTCGCCGGCGGATCGAACGTCGATGCGATAAATCATTTCTCGATTCTAGCCACCGACTCGGCTCGCGCCGAACGGTTGGGGCACCGCAAAGCCCGGCCATGTAGGATTGCCAAGTTTGTTGCCAAGTGAGCCGATGAAGAGCTTGTAAGACCGTCGCATCTCGATGCGCTTGTGGCTGTTGTAATGAACCAGGACCTGGCCAATCGAATCAAGCAGTGCCCGAACCTGCCTTCGCTGCCTTCGGTGGCGGTGCAGGTGCTGGAGCTGGCACAGCAAACCGACGTCGACATCACCCAGATCGCGCGGATCATCTCCAAGGACCCGGCCCTGTCGGGGAAAATCCTTCGGACGGTCAACTCCAGCTTTTACGGCCGTAGCCAGCACGTCTCGACCATCAGCCACGCACTGGTGATTTTGGGACTTCAGTCGGTCAAGACGCTGGTGCTGGGTTTCTCGCTCGTGGGCTCGCTGAGCAGCGAAAAGGCCAAGGGTTTCAAGCACCTGACCTACTGGAAGCGAAGCATTTACGCTGCGACGGCGGCACGGCACATCGCAGGCCGGCTGAAGCTGGTTCAACAGGAGGAAGCTTTCCTGGCGTCGTTGCTCCAGGATATCGGGATGCTGGTTCTGGACCGGGTCCTGGGGCCGGAATACGGGCAGATTCACGATTCGATCACGACGCATTCGCAGCTTGCCACGGCCGAGCAGCAGGCCCTGGGCACGGATCACGCCGAGGTGGGCGGGCTGCTTGCCGCCGAATGGAACCTGCCGCCGCTGCTGACGATGCCGATCGCCTGCCATCATGATCCGGGCAAGACTTCCGATCCGGTGCTCAAGAAGCTTGCCGAGCTGGTCGGACTGGCCGGGGCGTGCGCGGATGTGTTTGTCGACGACGCGGCCGCGGCGCAATCGCTGGCGCTGGTCCAGAAAACGTTCAAAGATCTCTATCAGATCAACGAAACCGTCTGCAACGCGCTGATGGACGAAATCGGCAATACCACGCGCGAGGTGGCGTCGCTGTTTGAAATCAAGCTAGGCTCGCCGGCCAAGTTTGAGGACATCCTCAAGAAGGCCAACGAAGCCCTGGTGGCGCTGACGCTCCAGACCCAGCAGCAGATGACGACGCTTCAGGAGCAGAACAGCGAGTTGCTGAACAAGGCGAGTACGGACCCGTTGACCGGCCTGGCCAACCGCGGGCGTTTCGACGAGTTTTTCGAAGGCGCGTTCCGTTCCGCCGCGGCGGCGGGCCATCCGATCGCGATCGTGATGCTCGACATCGACCACTTCAAACGCGTCAACGACAAATACGGTCACCAGAACGGGGACCTGGTGCTCAAGGGGATCGGAAAGCTGTTTGCCAGCGCCGCGCGTCCGACGGACCTTGCGGCGCGATACGGCGGGGAAGAGATGGCCCTGGTGCTGCCGGGCACGACGCGGGCGACCGCCGCCACGATCGCCGACGCGATCCGTCGCGCCGTAAGCGCCAAGCCCTTTTCATGTGAACAGGCCAAGATCAAGGTGACGGCGAGCCTGGGGGTTGCGGCGCTGGAGCCGGGTGTGCCCATGCGGGAGCCGGCCCACCTCCTGCGGGCCGCCGACCTGGCGCTCTACAACGCCAAAAGTGCGGGCCGCGATTGCGTGCGTGTTTTTTCGACCAAGGCGCCGCAGGTCGCCAAGCCTGCCGCCTGAGCGCCGCTGCAACGGACGGGTGATTCGTGGACATGGACGAGCAACTCCGAAAAAGAATCAGGGAGTGCGACAGCCTGCCGAGCCTCCCCGCCGTGGCAATCCAGGTGCTGGAGCTGGTGCGCGATCCCAATTCGGAGCTTTCCCAGCTCGCACGCCTGGTCTCCAAAGACCCGGCGATGGTCTCCAAGATCCTGCGGACGGCCAACTCCTCAATCTACTCCCCGTCCACCAAAGTCAGCAAGCTGACCCAGGCATTGAGTATGTTGGGGCTCCAGACGGTGAGAGTGCTGGTGCTGGGCTTCTCATTGGTGCGCAATCTCAAAAACTACAAGCACCGCGGATTTCGGCCGCTGGAATACTGGCGGCGGGCGATCTACAGCGCCACCGCCGCCCTCACACTGGCCCAGCGCGTCCACCTGGAGTTGCAGGAGGAAGCGTTTGTGGCGGCGTTGCTGATGGACATCGGCATGCTCGTGCTCGACGAGCTGTTCGGCGACCAGTACGGGAAGATGAACGAAAAAGCCCGGTCTCATTCGGAGCTGGTGAAGCTGGAAGAATCTCAGCTCCTGACCTCCCATGGCGAGGTGGGCGGCGTGCTGGCGGAAATCTGGGGGCTTCCGCAAGTGTTGGCGTCGCCGATCAAATGGCATCACAAGCCGGCGGAGGTGGAAGACCCGTCCCTGCGGCAACTGGCGCAGATCTGTTATCTGGCCGGACGGTGCGCCGACGTCTTTGTCGAGCAATCCGCCGCCACCGCCATCGCCGAGCTCCGCGAGTATTGCCGCGGGCAGTATTCCATGACCGACAGCGATTGCGACGCCCTGCTGAACCAGATATCCCGCCGCACCAGCGAAATCGCGCCGCTGTTCGACATCGAGCTGAATTCCGGGGTCAGCTACGAGGCGATCCTCAAAAAAGCCAACGACAGCGTCATCCAGATGACGCTGGCCAGCCACGAGCAGGCGCGGCGACAGAAGGAACAGATGGAGCAACAGGCGCTGCTGGACGGGCACAAGCGGCTGGGGACGCGGGCGGATTTTGACGCCGCACTGACGGCGGAGTTTGCCGCCGTCGACCCCGGCAACAGGCCGCTGGCGCTGGTGATGATGCAGCTCGATTCGTTCGAGACCATCCGGGAACAATATGGGGAGAGCGGCGCGGAGGCGGTCGTGCAGGCGGTTGCCAACATCGCCGGCGCAGCGGCAAAAGCGGGTGAGATGGTCGCCCGTTTTCGCGAGCCGGTGCTGACGGTGATCTTACCGGGCCGCGGCCGGGGCGAGGCGACGTCGCTGGCCGAAGCGGTCCGCCGCGCGGTCTGCGCCGCGCCGATCGACCTGGGCCGTCGCAGCGCGGCGATCAGCATCAGCGCCGGCGTCGCGGCGGTCGAGCCGGGGACGCCTTTCAAGGAACCGGCCCATCTGGTGATGGCGGCGAGCCTTGCGCTGGACGCCGCCCAAAGTGCCGGGCGCAATTGCGTCCGCGCATTTACCCGCGGAAAACCCCCCGGCCAATCGGCCGCCGCTTGATCCCGGCTCCCCTGCAACTGGCGGCGGGCGGGGGAGGCTCCTGCAGAGCCGAAGCCGCAGTCCGCGAGGAAGCATCCGGCTCGGCAGGAGCCTCGCCCTCCCGGCTGCTGAGCCACGAATCCCGGCCAGATAGCGGCCGGTGGAAAGCGATTTAATTGTGGAACGCGCCTTTGCATCGGATAAGCTGGGAGGAGCATGGAAGAAATCCTTCCTCCGCAGACGCAGAGCGGCGCCGGTTTCGAGCTGACGCGCATCCGGCAGTTCACCGTCTTCCTGGAGAACCGTGTCGGCCGCCTCCAGGGGCTACTGCGCGCTTTTGAAGAGAGCGCGGGCAAAATCTGCGGGCTCTCGATCGAAGAATCGGCCGACTCGGCACTGGTGCGGATCATCTGTTCCGAACCGGACCTCGGGCGCGAGGCTCTGCGCGGGGGCGGGTTCTCTTTCAGCGAATCCGAACTGCTCGCGGTGGAAATGCCCAAGCGAACCCGGCAGCCACTGATGGCGGTCTGCGCGGCGCTGCTGGCCGCGGAGATCAACATCCATTACGCCTACCCCCTGCTCCAGCGCCCGCACGGCCCGGCCATGGCCCTGTACGTCGAAGACCCCACCCTCGCCGCCCAGTTGCTCATCCGAAAAGGGTTCACCCTCCTCGGCGAAAGCGATTTGCGAAAGTAGCCAACGCCCGCGCCCTCTCCGGACGCCACGACTGAACGTTTCTGGACATAACTGAATACTTTTCCGATTGAAGACCGCGGAAAACGTTCAGTTTTGTTCAAAACGTTCAGTTGTGGCTCTGCCGTAGCCACCGATCACGGCCCATCGCCCACGACCGGTAACCATTCTCCTTCCCCCTTTTCGAGTCGCCGCGCCGCGTCATCCGATAAGCAGGTGCGATGGCCCCGGCTTTCTCAGCTGCGCAGAAGACAGCGTCCCGCCCGTCGGGCGCGTCGGTGAAACTGACCCTTCACGGCCCGGGGGTCGAGCTTACGTGCGATGTCCCGCCCGTGCGCGCGTGGATCGCGCAAATCCTTGGCGCGTTCGAGGTCGATGAACTGCCCGGCGGCCCAGGGACGATCCGCGGGTCGGTGCGGCCCTACAGCGAGAGCGAAGTCATCCGTCGTCTGCCGGTGATCGCCCAGCCGCTTCACCGCCCCGGCGAGCTGACGGAAATCTACGCCCACGAAGAACGCTTCTGGACGATCGACGACCGCTGGGGCATGTGCGAGATCAACCTGCTGCGGGGGCAGTGGCAAAGCTGGGTTTTGCCGCAGGCGAGGCTCGATTCGATGCCGCTGTTCGATGCGGTGGTCCTGTGGCCGCTGGCGCAATTGCTCAAGCACCGGGGGCTGCATCTGGTGCCCGCCGCGTCCGTGGCGCGGGGCGGATTTGCGGCGATGCTGCTCTCGCCGGTCGGACTCGGCGCGGAACTGGCCATGCTCATGGCGGGGGGATTTCGCCTGATCGGGCAGCGATGGACGATCGCACGCGAGCATCAGGGCGATGTCGAGCTGCTGCACGTGCCCGGCGCAGTCGAGCGGCAGGCGGCGGCGCCGTTCGGGCAGGTCGAGTGCGAATGGGAAGACCTCACGACCCACCGTGCCGGCTCCGAACAGCATCGTGCCATTTGCGGCGCGGTTTTGGTCGCCGAGGCCGCGCGTCGGCCGCGTGCGCATCTGGACATGCTCGACAGCGACGACGCCGCCGCTCTGCTCCGCCGTGCCTGGCCGATCCCCGAGCTGCATCCCCACCGGGCGCGCGGGCAGTTCACCGGGCAGTTGGCCCAGCTTTGCCCGTCCTTTCGTCTTCAGCTCTCGCGCGAGCCGCGCGACATCTTGATGTTGCTGGATTCCCTTCAGACGTCGGCGGTGTCGTAAACGTCACGTGAAACGTAAAACGTGAAAAGAAGCCGCCCCCACGTTTCACGTTTTACATTTCACGTGCCTCGGTCCGCGGGGAGCTTCAATCAACGACCCGGATGCTCTTTCAGGTCCTGCTGCGCTTCCTGGAGGGCGAGGATCGCGTAAGCCGTGGAAAGAATCGGTTTGTTCTCCATCCATTTCTGAATGCCGGTCCAGTGGCCGTCGGCGTCCTGCTGGGTAGACAGTTTCTGGATCAGCTCGAGCCGCCAGTCGTGCCTCTCCCCTTTTGAATCGACGATGATCGGCTCGCCATAGGCGTGCAGGGCGCGGGCGAGGGTGTGGTAATAGTAGAACAACCCGTCGTCCCCGCCCTTGGGGTTGTTGGGATCGCCGTAGCGGATCCCCGGATTTTCGTCGAGCGTCCAGTTCTGCGCGACCCATTTCCAGGCGGCCTTGACGCGCGGGTCGTCGTGGGAGAGGCCGGCGTAGATCATGCTTTTGAGGCCGGCGTAGGTCATCGAGCCGTAGCTGCGATGGACGACCCGGCCATCGGGGGTGGTGTAATCCAGGGCTTTGGAGGCGCCGCCGTCGGCGACGCTATAGATGAATCCTCCGTCGTCCGCAGCCCATTTCTGATCGTTCGACTCGGAATTATTCTGGGCACGGCTCGCAAATTTGAGGGCGGCCTGGAAAGCCGGGTCATCCGGCTTGAGGCCGGCATCCTTCAGCGCGTCCAGCGCGATTTGCGTGTTGCTTAGGTCCGCCCGTTTGCCCTTGGTGCCGTATCCGAACCCGCCGTAGTTCGGATCGCTCGGCGGAACTTTCATGCTCGCCGGCACTCCCTGAATCTTGTCCACCCACTGGATGTCGCGGAGATACACCAGCGCCTTCTGCAACGCCGGCTTGTATTGCGCCTGGTTCGACTCGGCCAGGGCGCTGATGGCGATGGCGGTGTTGTAAGTCGCCAGGCTGTCGTCGGAGATGCTGCCATCCATTTTCTGGAACGACAGCAGCTTTTGGGACGCCTTTTGCAAAAAAGCTTCGTTTCCCTTGTAGTGTCCGTCCTGGACAAACGCCTTGATGGTGATGGCGGTAATCGCCGGGGGTTCGTCGCGGTCCTGCCAACTCCCATCCGGTTTCTGGTGCTCTCTCAGGAACGCCAGCCCACGGTCGACCATGGCCTGCGCCGTGGCCGCGGAATCTGCCCGGTCCTCCGCCCTGTCTGGAGGCGCGGTGCAGCTCATTAACGCCAGCACCAGTGCAGGTACGATTACAGCGGATCGCCGAGCAAACATGATTACCTCCCTGATACAGGGACGATCAAGCGGAACGTACCGCGGCCGTCCAATACCGGGGTAATTTTTGCACTCACATGGCCTTATCAATGCAGTCACAAACCCTGTTTGGCCCTGTTTGGGCAACATTTTCAATTGTTTACGAAGTTTCCGTCCGATATAATACGATAGCGGAAAGCGTAGTGCGCAGGAGGCAAACGATGAGTCAGGTGTACAATCCCGAGTCGGACATCATTGCCGAGATCGAGCGGCTCGAACTGGAAGCCCGCAGCATCCGTCGCAAGGTCGAACACGCTCGCACCGAGCAGGATAAACGGGTGCTCAATCGCCAGCTTCAGGAACTTCAGGACCAGATCGAGCATCTCAAGTCCCGGTTGCCTTGAAGCTCGCATGCGGCAACCCGATTGGTTGACCTGAAGACCCTCGCGTGGGGGTCTTCTGTTTTTTCCGCCGGCCCCAACTCGGAATAGACGGCACAGCTTCGACCGTTTGACCGTGTGATGACGTTTCTCCTGCTCGACACTCTCCCTCCGCCCAGCAAACAACCCGGCGCCATCTGGGCCATTGCGTCGCTGTCGCTGCTCAGCTTCGCAATCTCATGGGTCGCGACGCTGCTGATGAAGCACCTCTCGCCGCGCATCGGATTCGTCGACCGGCCCGGGGGTCGGAAAATCCACGCCAACCCCAAGCCACTGGGCGGAGGGGTTGCCATTTTCTGGGCATTTGCGATCCCCATGCTGATCGGGTTGGCGGTGATCGTCTTCGGGCATCCGCCGCAACCGCTCGAGGGGCGAATTCCGCACCTGGACCAATACTGGTCCGGCATGCGCGAGCGCGCACCCATGGCCGTCGGAATGCTCCTGGCTGCACTGGTCATGCACGTGATGGGGTTGTTCGATGATCGCAGGGCTCTGGGACCTTACTTCAAGCTCATCGTCCAATTGGGCACGGTGACGGCGCTGGTGCTGGGCGTACACGAGCTGCGCATCCTGACGGCGTTGGGCCCCGTCGCCTCTGCGATTCTGACGATTCTGTGGATCACCGCGATCGCCAACGCGTTCAATTTTCTGGACAACATGGACGGGCTTTCCGCCGGAGTGGCGGCGGTGTGCACGGCGGCGTTCCTCATCACCACACTCTCCATCGGC
Source organism: Tepidisphaeraceae bacterium (assembly GCA_035483795.1). Classification (GTDB taxonomy): domain Bacteria; phylum Planctomycetota; class Phycisphaerae; order Tepidisphaerales; family Tepidisphaeraceae; genus DASXMX01. The sequence goes on from DATHPP010000317.1 coordinate 21,393, forward strand.
CAATGGTTTGTCGCGGGAGCACTGGCGCTTCTTCTGGGCGCGCTGATCGGCTTTCTCTGTTTCAACTTCGCCCCGGCGAGCATCTTCATGGGCGATAGCGGTAGCCTGGTGATTGGTTTGCTTCTCGGGGTCCTTACCGTCCGGACGACGTACCTGCCGCCGGGCGAAAACTGGGCCGCGGGATGGTACAAGGTCTTCGCGCCGGTGATCGTTCTGGCGGTGCCGCTTTACGACCTGGTGGTGGTCAGCATGATTCGACTGACGCGCGGGCACAGCCCGTTCAAGGGCGACACGAACCATTTCAGCCACCGGCTGGTCGCCCGCGGCATGTCGCGGCGGACGGCGGTGCTTTGCCTGTGGCTGATCACCGCGGCGACCGCGGTCGCCGCCATCGTGCTGCCCCACGTTCCCAACGCCTTCTGCGCGATCCTCATCTTTGTGCAGACGCTGTTGATCCTCGCCACGGTGATGCTGCTCGAGCAACACCCGCTGCCCATTGAGCGGGAGGGCGAGATTGCGGCGCCAAGTGGAGCGGAACGTCTCGCAAGGCCCCGAGCTTCGTCGCGGGGAGACGGCCCGTCCTCGGGCCGTGCGGATCGCGCTGGGGCCGCGGACAGCCCGGGTCCCGCGAACAATGAAATCTCCCACACCACCGCAGAATCGTCACTGTAAATGCCCCGAACCGCCACCAAGTCCGCGCGAAAGTCCGCCTCCACCCTCGCGCCGGCCGAGGGGCCGTGGCATCGGCTCACGCAACTGGCGTTCCTGATCGCGATCGTACTGGTGATCGTCCGGGCCACGATGTCGGAAGCGGTCCGCGACGAACTCCTGCCGGTCCCCGGCACGACCGCGGCCCCGGCGACGCCCGGAGCGGCGAGCGGGCTGTTCCTCGATCTGCTGTTTTGCCTGCCGGCGATGCTGGTCCTGGTCCGTCGCCTGGTGGACGGCGGCTATTCGCTCCGGTTCGCATGGTCGCACGTGGCGATGCTCCTTCTGGGCGCCTGGACGCTGTTGAGCGCGAGCTGGGCCAGCGACAAGTTCATCGCCATCGTCAACGCCGCACACTGGACCACGGCGCTGGTCCTTCTCTGGGCCGCGTCTCAGGTCGTTGATTCCTGGCTGCGGCTGCGACTGCTGGGCGGCGTCGGCTTCGCGCTGCTGCTGGTCTTGCTCGCCCAAGGCTATTACTACCGCCTGGTCGACCTTCCCGATCTTCAACGGGAATGGAAGGAGCACCAGGCGGATATGCTCCACCAGCACGGCGCCGATGCCAACTCCACCGAGGCGATCCAGATCGGCAAGAACATCGAGAGCGGCGACGTCGTCGGCTTCAGCGTTTCCCGCAACACCTACGCCGCCCTGCTGGTCTTTCTCGGAATGGTCTCGCTGGGGATTGCGCTTCAGCGCCTGGCCGACCGCGATCACCCCGGGTGGGTTGTCCCGATTGCGATCGTGCTGGTGCTGTCGCTCCTGATGCTCTACCGCTACGTGCAGAGCAAGACCGCCTATGCGACGCCGCTTTTGGGCGCGGCGTTGATCGCGGTCCTGTGGCGGCGGCGCGACTGGATCAGCGCCCGCTCCCGCCGGCTGTATTGGATCACAATCGTTGCCTTCGTCATCGGCATCGTGGCGGTCATGGGCCACGGCCTCAAGCACGGCAGTCTATTCCAACTCAGCCTCACCTACCGCTGGCAATACTGGGTCGGCGCCGCACGCCTGCTGGTTCATCACCCGTGGCTCGGCGTCGGATGGGGCAACTTCGGCCAGTCGTATCTGGGCTTCCGCCTCCCGCAAGCCGTCGAAGAAATCAAAGACCCGCACAATTTTCTCATCCGCGCCCTGGTCGAGCTGGGAATCCCCGGCGGGCTGCTCATGCTCGTGTGGATGCTGCGGCTCTGGTGGGAATTGACGCAGCTTCCCGACTGCGCCGCCGCATCCGACTCCGCCCGCGCTCCCGACGCGGTCCACCGCGGCGCCATCCTGTTTTTGCTTCTGGTCCCAACCATCGCGGTCGCGCTCAACGCGGTGATCGCCATCGACTGGCAGCAGAAAGGCCCGTGGATCATTCTCGAGCTGTTCAAGCGGGCGATTTTTCTCCTGTTGCTGGTCGCCGGCCTGGGCATCGCGAGCCTTCGGTCCATGCAGCGGCAGGAGCTGGACGACCGCCCCGCGCCGTGGCTGCTGGCGTCGATTCTCGTGGCTGGCGGGCTTTTTCTGCTGCATAACCTGATCGATTTTTCGCTTTTCGAGCCGGGCCCGATGTTCGTTTTCGCCCTGTTGTGCGGCGGAGCGCTGGGGCTGCGGCTGAAGGAAAATCCGCGCCGGCCGTTCGGCACGGCGCTGACGATCGGCGCAACGGTCCTCGGCGGAGTGGTCTGGTTGGTGGCCGCCGGGGGCGGGGCGTGGAACGTGGCGCTGGCGGAATCGATGGCGCACGACGCCGACGAAATGGTTCGCGCCGGTCAGGGCGGCGCCGCTGTCCCCCGGCTGCTGGACGCGTCGCGGCTGGTGTCGATCAACCCCGATTACGCGTATCGGGCGGCGCTGCTGGCTCACGACAATCCGCTGATGGCCCGCGAGATGCTGGCCGCGGCCATTACCGCCGATCCCATGTCCGTGCGTTATCACCGTGCCATGGCCGAGCTGGATGCCAATCAGCATGAATGGACCAACTCCCTGGCCGAATATCGCAAGGCGGTCGAATTGGACCCGAACAATATCGAGCTGCGGATCGAATTCGCCGAGCTGCTTCGTCGTCGCGGCGAAGTGGCCGAGGCGCGGCGGCAGTATCAGCGCGCCCTGGAGCTGAACGACGCCCTCCCTCCGCAGGAAATCCGCCGCCTTCCCGTGCCCAGAGCAGATGAGATTCGCGCGATTCTTCGAACGCGTCCTGAAAGCTAAAGATTCTGTACCTCCCTGCCCGGCCGCGCGGTATGATCTGAGAGGCAGGGGTGGGAAGGCGCAAAAACGTGAAATCGGCCTGTCTCGTGTTATTGGGTCTGTGGGCGCTTCTGGCGGCGTCGCCGCAGCTATCCGCCGACACGCCCGGCTTTCCCGAATTCGCCCTCGGAATCGGCTACGCCCACATCGAGGTCGGCGGTTCTTCGTCGCAACTTCACTCGATGGACGCCCTGCGATTTGATCCGGATTTGAGTTTCTCGCCGTTCGAAAGACTTCCGGAATTGAGGCTCGGCGCGGCGTTCGGCGTGTCGCTGGTGCTGGACAACTCCTCCCGCACCATCATCTCCAACGGCGGTACCCTCATCATCACCGGCAGCAGCGACGTGCCGTTCCTCCTGCTCGAGCCCGAGGCGCGCCTGAGCTGGCGGCAGTCTTTCGGAAATTCCTTCTTCGTGGAGCCGGGCGTCGGTGTCGGCGGAGCCTTCGGCCAACTGAAGTTGAGCTCCGACACCCAGTCGATCGACAAGTGGGCATCGGCCTTCGACGCCCGTGTATTTGTGAATCTGGGACTGGCCGTCACCGGTGGAGAGGCCGGCCTCCAACTCTCCTACATGCACGGCGGCACCATGGACTTCGGCCAGAATGCCCGCGGCGACCTCAACCAGTTCTACATCGGTGTCTACGGAGCGATCTGGTTCTGATTCACTTCGCTTTGCCGGAATAGAGCACCGCCGCCACGGCAAACACGATCAATCCCCCTAGTACCAGCACGCTTCCCAGCACCGTCTGGCTCAACTCGTGTAAGCGAAAATCCACCTGCTGGAGCTCGTTCCGTGCCGCGTCATCCGGCCACAGGGCCAGCGACAACGCCAAGACCCCCCCGACGATCAGCGCGCCGGCGATGGCCGAGAGCATGATCGGCGCGGCGCCGGTCCGCTGCGCCGTCGCGCGGCCAGGCTGCGCGCCCTCGGAAGGCCTGGGCAGCGGCTGGAGGGGCGCCGCAGCAGACAGAGGTTTCTCGACGCCACGTTCTGCCTTGTCCATGATGGGATCATTATTGGCGTGTTCGATCGGGGGAGCGGCGGTGGCCTTGTGCGGGGTCTGCTCCCAATCGGCCGGCTTGGCCACCCGCACCGTCGCGACCAGCAGCCCCTGCTTCCGCGCCAGCCGCTCGGCGTGAGGCTTGCTCTTGGCACGGAGCACCAGAAACGTCTCCTGCCCCGACTCGCTGTCGGCACCGTCCACCCGGAAAAACTGTGACGACACCACTCCCTCCATCACTGCTCCGGTATGAATACGAAGGTTCCCTTTTTGTTCCCCACGACGATCGAAGGGATCTTCTGGCCGTCAATCCGTTTGGCCACGACCTGCGTTCCCACCCCCGAATCGTCGTCGATTTTGTGCGCGATGTATTGCACCTTCCCGTTTTGGTCGCGCGTGAGCTCGAACCAGTAAAGCACGGCGGGCTTGAGCGGGTCGACATCTCCATGCGAACCGTGGGCAAAGTAGCGCTTGCCGGTCACGATGTCCATGAGACCGTCGCCGTTCATGTCGACCAGGTCGACGGCGTGAAGCTGCGAAAAGCTCACACCCTGCGGATTCTCCGCGGGCGTGGCGCCCATGATCAGATGCTTCTCAAAACTTCCGTCGGCTTTCTGCTCGAACCAGGCCAGGCCGTTGCCATGGGCCTGGAGCGCGCAGATCACATCCGGCCGGCCGTCGCCATTGACGTCATAGGCGTACATCTGCGAGCACCCGTCGCCAAATCCTTTGTCGAAGAACGTCGCCTCGTGCTTTTTCCAGACTGGATCGCCTTCCAGCGACGGGGGCTGCTCCCACCAACCGTGCGCTTCCAGGATGTCGTTGCGGCCGTCGCCATTCACATCGCCGAAGCCCAAGCCATGGGTGAATTTGTGATAGGTGCCCTTTGGCGTAATCGGGTGGAAGTGCCACGGCTTGGCCGGATCGCTCCAGTCCGGCTGAACGTAGCCGATGTACCCGTGGCTACAGCAGACGATGACCGGCTTGCCGTTCTTGAACAGATCGCCAAAGGTCGGCGATTCGTTGTCGATCATGTCGTAAATGACGTGCTTGGCCCAGTGGCCTTCCTTGCCTTTGGGATTCTCATACCACGCCGCTTCCTTGCCGGGGAACCCGATGATCAGAATGTCGTCCCAGCCGTCGCCGTTGAAGTCGAAGGTGAAGGCAAAGAAGTTGTCGGAGTATTGGTTGTCCGGTTTGTAGCTCTGCACGGGCATGTACTCATGACGTTTCTCGGGATTGAAGTCCGGCCCCTCATACCAGTACGGCCCCGACACCACATCCATCTTCCCATCGTGATTGAAGTCGCCGAAGTTGGCGCCTTCGGAGTAGAACGTGTTCGACAAAACAATTTTCTTCCACTTAATATCAGACCGTGGCGTTTGCAAAACGCCAGGCTCCTGGGCCGACAGTCCGGAGCCAGCTACGACGAGTAACAGCAGTGCGGAGGCGAGGGTGGTTGTGCGCATAAATCGATATCGTGTGCCCTTGGCGGCGGACGGTCAAGCGTGAACCTCCGTTTTGCGACCGCGCGGGTGAATGACGCTGCCTGCTACTTCATTGCAGACTCGATTGGGTTGGCGTTAGAGTCGCGGCAGATGCTCGGCTTTCGCGGTCACCTGACGATCTGTTTGCTGTCAGCCGTAGTGGGATGTGCTCCTTCGGCGCCGATGCGGGCCGCCGCGTCCGATCCCTCCGCCATCCAGATCGACGGCGGAAGCATCCATGTCGAAATCTCGGTAAAACCCCCGCAGGTCCAGGATGAAAGCCTGCATTTGTGGATCCAAACCGCCGCCCGCGCCGTCAGCGGCTACTACCATCGTTTCCCCACCCGGCATCTGGACCTGCTGATCTCGCTGGGCGGGCATGGGCACGATATCAGCGGCCAGACGTACGGCTCGGGCCGCATCGAGATCCAGCTTGCCCGCGAGGTCACGCCCGACGACCTGCACGACGACTGGGTCCTCACCCACGAAATGTTTCACCTGGCCTTCCCCGACCTGCGTGAATCGCATCTCTGGATGAACGAAGGGCTCTCGACCTACCTCGAGCCGATCGCCCGCGCCCGCATCGGCAACCTGGCGGTCGCGAAGGTGTGGAAGCAGATGGTTGAAAACTTCCCCGAGGGCCAGCCCGAGCGGGGCGACCGCGGGCTGGATTACACGCACACCTGGGGGCGCACCTACTGGGGCGGGTGCATGTTCTGGCTGCTGGCCGATCTGGAGATTCGCCAGCAAACTCACAACCGCAAATCGCTCGATGATGGGCTGCGCGCCATTCTCGACGCCGGGGGCGACGGATCGGCTTCGTGGCCAATGGCCCGCGTCCTCCAGACCGCCGACCAGGCCACCGGTACGGCCGTCCTCCAGACCCTCTACGATCAAATGGCTCTCCATCCGCACCCGGTCGACCTGCCAAAGCTCTGGAACGATCTGGGTGTCCGCGTTGTCAACGGCCGCACCGTCTTCGACGATTCCGCGCCGCTGGCGGCGATCCGCCGGTCAATTACTCAGAGTTGACGGGGTTCCCATGTAGGGCGGGCACTGCCCGCCACCCCTGGCGCGAAGCGTCATCACTCGAACCGTGTGGCTTGGTCGGCGGGGGGAATCGAAGCGCTCTGGCCGCGTTCGATGATGGCCTCGGCGACGGCGTCGAGCACCCGCCTGGCGTAACGCCGGCTGCGCGTCCGCAGCGCCACGTGCTCCGATTCGGCCAGCGTCAGGATCACGGAAAACATCGGCCGCATGACCATCGCCCAGAGCATTCCCACGACCAGGAGTCCGGCACCGATCGCCAGAAATCTCCTGTCGCTCTCATCGAGGTGGCGGTTCAGTCCGAACAACGCGACGGCCAGTCCGCAAGACGCCAGCGTCCAGCCCAGCCAACGCCGGGCGGGCACAACCCGCAGGCGCGCGAAGCGCACCTGGGCAATGTCGTAATTGGCGCCGCCGAACTTCAGCCCGCGATTCGTGATCCGGATCCGCGCATCCGACAGGAACGTGTGCTCTCCGTGCTCTCCCGCCGGCGACGGCTGGTCGCTGTTCAAATGGCGGTAGCAACCGAAGCAGACGATGTTCTCGCCGCAGATAAAGGGTTGTTCCAGCCGGCCGATGGTGCGGCCACAACTGGCACACACTTCGCCAGTTTCCACCGCCATCGATTGTTCGGCGACATCACCCTGCATGGAACCCTGCCTCCCACAATATTGCTGGACTAAGATATGATACCGCAAGCCAGCCAGTGAGCTTCTGAATTCACCCCGGATTCACATGTGCTTTCTTGCGGCAGGCAAAAGTATGAAACCCCCTGTGACCCCCCAAGTCAATTAGATTTGCTTGCGGAAGTGCAGAAAATATCGGCCATGCATCCCCGATACTACCAATTGTGGCACATGGGCCTTGCTATCCAACGTATAGACAAACCCATTGATGGATTGAGATGACCCGGCCGTCACCTGGTGAATCGAGCCGACGACACCGCTGAACTCGCCGGGCGTCGAGAGCGCCGTGCCGTCAATCGCCAGGGCCGCTCCGGAAGGATTCGAGAGAATCGAAACGTTGCCGACGAGCGGGTGAATATCCCGCTCAATCGTCATCACCTGTCCCTGAGCGTCGGTGGCGGTGAGAAGGACGCGATAGAAATCGCCGGGCGCTGTTCCGGCTCCTGCAACGGCAAACGAGCCGCTCCGCTTTCCGTTCACGCTCTCGACCACGTCCTGATTCACGCCGTTCTGAAAGTAAACCACCTGCCACGACAGCGACGAGCTTTGTTTTGCGGAAGCGGCGGCGCTGAAATGGATTCGCTCGCCCGCGCGGTACATCGCTTCGGCCTTTGGCATGATGATCTGCGCCGACGACGGCGCCGAACCGAATGAGATTTCATGCACAGCCCCGTCCCCGTGATCCAGAACGAACAGGTCTCCCTGCGCATCGACTTTGAGATCGACCGGCTCGTCAAAGCCGGTCGCGAAGCTGCTTTCTTTTTTCGTGACCGGGTTGAAATTGTGGACCCACCCGCCGCCGAAATCAGAGAAGAAGTACGTGCCGGCAAAGCTGGCGGGGAAGTTCTCGTGCTTGGGGTCGTAGAAGCTTCCGCCGGTAATGGCGATGCCGCCCTGGCTTGGGGCGCCATGCATGTATGCGAAGAGCGGCGAGCGGAATTGCGGATCGCTGGTCGGTCCTTCGGTTGCGGGCCAGCCGTAGTTGCTGCCGGCGATTCCGTCGTCGATCTCCTCCCAGGTGTTCTCGCCCACGTCGTCGATGAACATGCGCCCGGTGCCGGGCTGGAATGCGAAGGTGAATGGGTTGCGCAGGCCCAGGGCCCAGATCGCCCGGTTGTTGCCGGTGGTCCGGCTGTAGAAGGGATTGTCGGTCGGGATGGAGCCGTCGGGGTTGATGCGCAGAATCTTGCCGAGCGTGGTGTTCAGCGATTGCGCGTTGGAGGGCGTGCCGTTCTCTCCGACGGCGACGTACAGCTTGCCGTCGGGACCGAAGTGGATGGCGCCGCCGTTGTGGTTCCCGTGCGCGGCGTTGAGCGGGTCGAGGTCGAAGATATCGACCTCGCTGCCGGGTACGGCGACGTTGCCATCGGCAGTGAACCGGCTCACCTGGTTGTGCAGGTCCGGCGCCGGCACCGTGTGGTACAGATACACGTAATGGTTGGTCTCAAAGTGCGGGTCGAACGCGATGCCCAGCAGCCCGCGCTCGCTGTTTGAATCAACGTTAAGCGTGACGAACGGCGTCGGCAGCAACTGCCCGTTCTGGATGACGCGCACCGCGCCGGTCTGCTGGAGCACGAACAGCCGTCCGTCCGGCGCAAAGTCCATCGCCGTCGGCGACACCAGTCCCGACGCCACCACCGTGTCCGCAAACCCGGCGGGAACAGAGCTGAACAGCGTCCGCGATTCCAGTCGTTCGATCATGGGCAATTCCTCCGAATCCGAACCGACTTTAGGCGCGGCGCGCGGCAAAGATTTTCAACCACGAAGGACTCAGGCGAAATGACGAAATTCGAATGACGAATGACGAATCAAATCCGAATGAATGAAATACGAAGCACGAAACGAAAGGCCCCGCCGTGCAATGTTTCCGTGCTTCGCCGCCCCATGATCTCGGTCGCGCGGGTCCGTGGATGGTAAGATGCCGCGGTGCAGCTCGTGCGCAAATCGGAGGCGGCGAAATGAGCCGTCACCGGGCATTCACGATTGTCGCCGCGGTTTCGCTGGTGCTTTGCGCGAGCACCGCCTGCGTATGGTATCGCGCGGTGCAGTCGTATGTCCCGGAAGGGGATCGGATCGAGCAGCGGGGCAGGGAGATCAACAGGGAAGTCAATGCAGCGCCGTGGGGATCGGCGGAGTATCGGCGGTCTCTGGCGGAGTACAACGCGTGGCGGGAGGTGCGGGACGATTACCGCCGCCGCGAGCCGCAGGTGCTGGCGGATGATCACCTGCGGTACGTCGTGGTGCCGCGAATCGTGGTGATCGCGCTGGCGGCGGCGCCAGCCGCTTGGCTGCTGCTTGCATGGCGTCGATGGGAGCGGCGGTGGGCGCGACGCGCGTTTGATCCGTCGACGCGCGGGCAGCGGGTCAGGCAGGTTCTTTTCACCACGGCCGCCGCCGGCAGTTTCGCCCTCGCGTTGATGACCGCCGGGGCTTGGGCACGAAGCTACTACGTCACGGATGCTTTCTTTTGGTCGCACTTCTTCGACGAAGGTAACTCGGCTTTCTGGCGACAGGTCTCGGTGCAGACGGGACCAGGCTCGATTGGTCTTGATAACATCGTCCAATCCGGCGCGCAAGGCGTCTATCAGAATCTGATCGAGGCGTCCTATGTGCGCAATTTCCACACACGCCTTTCCTCCATTCCCATTCACTCCACATTTCCGCCACGGGATGTGAATTTCGGGTTTGGTCGGGGGAAGAAGAAGTGGGGATTCGTCTGGAGCCACTTTCAGTACGGCTGGGCGGGTTTGCGCCCTCGCAGCTACGACTACGGGCTGATCGTCCCGTACTGGAGCATCGAGACGGTTCTCCTGATCGTTCCGCTGCTCTGGTCCTGGTGGCGTCTCAAACGCCGCATGCTCATACGCGCCGGCCACTGCCGCTGTGGCTACGACCTCACTGGCAACACAAGCGGCGTCTGCCCGGAATGCGGTGCGCCAATCGGACGGATGGTAGACGTCGCAGCCTGAACCGATGTGCTTCACAGTGGAAGCCTCTGCTTGCAGACGCGGTGCTTCATGCCACACGGTCGGCCGCACCGTGCGGTACGGGTACAATAGATCAGGAAAACAAACGATGCGATTCTCTCTCGACCACGTTCAACTGGCGATGCCACAAGGCCGGGAATCGGACGCGAGGGAGTTTTATGGATCGCTTCTCGGCCTCCCGGAAATCGAGAAGCCCGATTCGCTCAAATCCAGGGGCGGCGTCTGGTTTCTGCTGGATGACGCCAGGCAGGTGCATTTGGGCGTCGAGGAGCCGTTCAGGCCCAGCGCCAAAGCGCACCCGTGTTTCCTGGTCGGCGACCTGCCGGCGCTCGCCGACCGCCTGCACAAGGCGGGATTCCAGACCAAGTACGATGACCTGCTTCCACCGAGAAGAAGATTCTACTCAGTCGACTGCTTTGGAAACCGACTCGAGTTCGCCGAACGCAGGACGTCCGACTGATTCGGCGCTGAAACGACTACACACGCGGTTGAGGCGCCTATGAGGCGAGTCATGGTAGTCCCTTACGATCCGCAATGGCCGGCGGCGTTCGAACGTGCGGCACGCGAGGTGAAGGCGGCGCTGGGTGAGAGCCTGCTGGCAATCCACCACATCGGCAGCACGTCGATCCCCGGGATCCATGCCAAGCCGATCATCGATATGCTGGCGGTCGCGGGCGATCTGTTACAGGTCGACGAGCGCGCAGAAAGAATGCGGGAGATTGGGTATGAAGTGATGGGGGAATTCGGGATCGATGGGCGGCGGTACTTTCGGCGCGATAACGCCGCGGGCGTGCGGACCGAACACGTGCACACGTTTGCGGCGGAGTCGCCGCACGTGCGGCGGCATCTGGCGTTTCGCGATTTCTTGCGGGATCACGCCGAGCTGGCGCAGGAATACGCGCAGCTCAAGCAGCGCCTGGCGGCGGCGCATCCGCTCGATATTGAAGCCTACATGGATGGAAAAGAAGCGTTCATCCGCCAGACCCAGGCGAAGGCGTTGGAGTGGATGAGCTGTCGCGAGACGTTTGAGACGGGGCGACGGGAGCGTCAGATCCTTTCGCGGGCGGCGAAATTGTAGTCTCCGCCCCCACGGCCGCCGCGATCGCCAAAGCCGCCGGGAACGGGGCCGACTTCCTCTTCCTCGGCGGGGGCTTCCTTGACGGCGAGCTTGCGATCGCCCTGAGCGGTGCCGTTGAGGGCTTCGATGGCCCGGCGGGCGGCGTCGGCGCTGGTCATCTCGACGAACGCAAAACCCCCGTTCCGGCCCGATAAGTCGCTGAATAACTCGGCGCTGGTGACGCGCCCGTGCCGGGCAAACCACTGCTCAACGTCCTCGGTGGTGACACTATCCCCCAGATTTCCGACGTAAACCCTCGTTGTCATGGCGCGGCTCCGTGGTCGATTTTCAGGCTGATCCGCAACAATGTATCACCATTGGCCCCCGGGAGGCAAATAAAACCGCCGATCGATCCGTTTTTTGATTTTTGGCAATCGGGCGCAAAGCTGTGTTTTTCGCGTTGAATCGGCGGTACACTGGGCGCAATGACCAGCGAAGCAAACAAATTGATGGACGAGGCGCTCCGAACGGTGGGCCTGGACGGCAGTTTTTCGACCGCCGATCTGGGCGCCCGCATCGGGCTGAACAGCATCCAGGCGCAAGCCGCTGCCCGCGACCTGTCCAACGCCGGTGTCCTGGACCTGGGGTTCGACAGCGCCGCCTTCTTCACGGCCGAGTTTCGCAAGGCGCGCAGGCCCGTCGAGCGGAAACCTACCCGCCGGCCCAAGAAGAAGGCCGCGGTCTGAACCGTCCGACGACGGCGCTAGCGACGATGTCGCGACGGGCCGGGTCTCGCCAGGGCGGGTCTCACTGGGCCGGGTCCGCGGCAAATGAGCGCGCACCCGCGTAAGAAACAGGTGCGCCGACACTTCTGATCCGAAGATTCCCACTTCGATCCGCATCTGCACCATCGAGCGCGTCAGCGCCTCGACGCGAACGCTAATCGCGGTGTTTTTGTCGTCGAGGAACCTGAAGTCCTCGACGGATGGATCGCGGTTGTGGCGAGGCTCCGGCGGTTGGAGTTTGAGTCCCAGATCGTCGGCGGCCAGACGCACGGCGTTCACTGCGGTTTCCTGGCTCGCCATCTCCGCCGTGTCCAGCTTGCCCAGCGTGTAAACTTCCGTGCCCGCCTGTGCCGCCGTCGCCGTGGCGCCGGCGATGGACCCCAGCGTCGCCAGCGTCACTCCCGCGCACCCGCTCAGCAATGGCAGGCAAGGAAGAATCACTGCAATCAACAGGATCAGACGTTTGCGCGCCAAGGGCCGTCGCAGAGTAGCCATCCCGGCCCGCGCCGTACCCGGGCCCAACAAAGTGCTGAACCTTAACATGCGATGCTATTAAACAGGAAAGAGCCGCAGAGGGAACGTGCAACTTATCCGCCCCAAGCCTCGTCGGCGGCAGCGGGATCGCCGCTGTGCGCCACCCGCGGCGCCTTTGGCCGACGCGCATCATTCATCGCGGCGATCAGCTCCTGCGGCAGCAGAATCGCCCGCGGATGCCATTTGCGTGCCACGGCAATGAGTTCCACGCGGCTCCGCACATTGAGCCTGCGGTAGACGGTCTTTACGTACCCGTTCACCGTATGCAGGCTCACGCCCAGCTCGTCAGCGATTTTCTTGACCCCGTCCCCACCCAGAAGGAGCCCGAAGGTCTGTCGCAGCCGCGGGGACAGATCGACTTCGGTGGCGAGGCGCCGGTGCGCCAGCGCGCTGTCGCGCAGCCGGTGCAGCAGGCAAAAATGCACATACCGCAGCAGCCGGCGATCCCGCGCCGAGAAAGGCGCATCGTCCCAATCGCGGTAGTAGATCGATCCCTGCAATGCATGGGGCGCCACGGCCACCGTGGAGCAGACGAAGTCGTCGATGTGGGCGCCGCGGCGGGCCTCGGAAACGGTTGGGGAGGCATACCAATCGCGGTCGGGGCAGACCTCGCGACGCGTCGTCGTGAGAAAGCGGACGCGCTCATGAATGGAAAACAGCGCCGTCGCTGACGGGTCGGTCGAGATCTCGCCGCTCATGAAATACTGCTGGAGGCGCCGGTGATCGCATTCCTCCATGCCCATGTCCAGCGGATCGATGAGTTGTGGAATCGTGCCCGGGGCGGCGTTGGTGCAGTCCATTGAGATCGCCACCCGCGCCCGCAGCATCCGCCGCGTCTGGTCCATCAGGTGCGGCCGCCAGACGTGCGGGTCGGCGCCCAGCTCCCCCACCTGCTCGATCATCGTGTTGACCCGGCGGATTTCCCGCAGCGTCAGGCGATTCGACCGACTCATGAACTTCTTCCCCTATCGACAATCTTACCGGGATTTGAGTATCGAAGATCGGATGCTTCCACGCAAGCAACGAAATGTTTAACTTCCTTGAGGGCCACTTTTCCGGCTGGCCAGCGGGACGGCCGCAAACCCGCCCGGCGGCGCATCGTCGCGGTAGAATTGCCGGGTTGGATCGATGAAAACCCACAGAATCGCGGACGTGAGAAAAACGCCGCCGTAGAGGGCGAACAATGGCGGCCAACCGTAGTGGCCGAACACTTCCGCCCCGATGATCGGCTGAAGAAAATTGCCCCCCACGTTGGCGACCATGTTGATCATGCCGAAGGCGGTGCCGGCATAGCGGCCGCCGACGTTGATGATCGAGGCCCACTGCGCCGCCTGGCCCATGTCGTTGCCGAACGAGCCGAGGCACATCAGCGCGATCGCCTGGCCCGGCGTATGGGCGAAGGGAATGCAGGCCATCGAGATCGCCGCGGTCGTGTAGCCGAATACGGGAAACACCCCCCGGCCCAGTCGAATCGATCCGCTGGCCCGCACGAGCTGATCGGAGAGCGCCCCGCCCAGCATGCACGCCGCCCCGCCCACCAGAAGCGGCGTCGTGTTGAGCCACTTGCCCATCGTTGCCGAAGGATGATGAACGCTGGTCATGTATCGCGGCATCCAGCTCACGAAGAACGACCACCCGAACGACCCGCACATGTACGCCGCCGCGATCGCCCAGAGGCGTCCGCTGGAAAACAACTCCACCCAAAGGCGGCGGCTCATCGCCGTTTGCGCATGCGGATCGGCCTGCGCGCGCCCGGCGCGGATCAGCGCCAGCTCCGCTTCATCGACCGACGATTTCTCCGCCGGATCATCGCGAAACCACAGGAAAAACGTTGCGACCCAGACGAGCCCCAGCAGCCCGCAAATCCAGAACGCGATCCGCCAGCTCGGCACGGTCGCCAGTGACCCCGGCAACCGCCCCAGCACGTGCCGGAAGCTCGGCGAACCCGCCGCCGACATCAGCAGCGGAAACAGCGCAAACGACAGCGCCCCGCCCCACCGCGCCACCAGCCACAGCATTCCCCCCACGCGTCCCTGTGCCACAAGCGGAAACCACCGGCTCTGCACCCGCGCCATGTTGGGAAATGCGCCTGCTTCGCCGACGCCGAAGAAAAACCGGCACGCAAACAACGACAGGAATCCGATCGCCGAGCCCGATAGCGCCGTGAAAATCGACCAGGCAAGCACGATCCGCGACAGCGTATAGCGCGAGCCGAAGCGGTCGCCCATCCACCCGCCGGGGATTTCGAACAACCCGTACGCCAGCCAGAACCCGCCGAGGATCAGGCCCATCTGGGCGTCGGTCAATCGCAGGTCGCGTTCGATGTCGGCCTGGGCGCTGGCGATGCAGACGCGGTCGAAGTAAGTGAGAAACGCCAGCACGCACAGGAAGATCAGGACGACGTAGCGCACGTGCGTCGCCCGGCCGGTCGTGTGGCTTGCGTCTTCCAATTGCATGGGAATCAATCGCGTGTCTGCACGTGGCCGATCCGCATATCGCGATGAATCGGTGGGGCATCCTGGTTCGCCATACTCACACTCCTCCTCAACGACTCGTACAGCTCGAGTCGCTTCGTCGTCGCGCCTTGTCTCAGGCCCAAATCAGGGACCCCCACCCGCGATCCATCGCGGGTGGGAGCCTTATCCCGCGTCGCGTCCTCAATAGTTTTGTTAGGGGCTCTTAGTCCCGCGGGTGGCGGAAGTATACCCGGCGACGAACGTCAATGGTCCACGCCGAGCCGCGGAGCACACCCAGCCAAGTCGATATCTGGAAACCTTGGAACAGATTGGAACGTTTTCGCGGGTTGAAAATGCCGAAAACGTTCCAAAACGTTTCAGTCGTTGCATGGTCTGGGAGGTAATAGGCCGGTGTTATCTCCCGAAGCGGGATTCCCCTATGATCCCGGCGGTGATCGCGCTTTTGCTCGTGTTTGTTGCGGTGGGCGTTCTCGTGAGCGCGGGGGCGTGCGTGCTGACGGCGTGGTCGCTGGTGCATCCGCCGCGGATGACGGACGGCAAGGCGCTGTGGGTATTGCGGCGGCTGTCGCCGGAAGATCTGGGGATGCCGTTTGAGGAGGTGGAGTTTCACATTCGCGACGAACGCGGCGGGCCGCTCAAGATCGCGGCGTGGTGGATTCCAGCGTCTGTTGCCAGCAGGCGGTGCGCGGTGCTGGTGCACGGATATGCGGATGCCAAGGTGGGGGCGATCGCTTGGGCGCCGCCGTGGCGGGCACTGGGGTTTAATCTGCTGGTGGTGGACCTGCGGGCACACGGGGAGAGCGGGGGGACGATGTCCACGGCGGGGTATTTTGAGAGGCTGGATCTGCGGCAGGTGCTGGACGAATTGCGGGCGAGCAAGCTGAAGGATGCCGAGGAAATCGTGTTGTTCGGCGTGAGCATGGGCGGCGCGGTGGTGGCCGCCGCGGCGGAGGGACGCGACGACATTGCCGCCGTTGTCATGGACAGTCCTTATGCCGACTTCGCCGCGGCTGCGACGGAGCACATCACGCGCCTGGGGCTCCCGCGCTGGCTGGCGCCATGGGCGATCCGGCTTGGCGGGTGGATGAGCGGGGCGGACCTGAAAGCCGTCGACGTGAAATCGATCCTGGCCCGGCTTGCCTGCCCGGTTCTTGTCATCGAATCGGGGAATGATTCGTTTCTGGCAGAGCATGGACGCCAATTGCGCCATGCGGTGCAGGCGCGTCCAAAGGAATATGGCATTGCGGAGATCTGGCGCGTCCAGGGGGCGGAGCACCTGATGGCGCTGGCGACGGAGCCGGACGGATACCGGGACCGGTTGGAAGGGTTTCTCAATTCCGCTGCGCCAGTGCGAATGGGGGAAGTCCGAAACGCGAATGACGAATGACGAATCAATTTCGAAACTCGAAATCTAAATGACGAGTTTCGCGCTTCGCACCGCCCGCGTCATTTCGAGTTGCGGATTTCGTTCTTGCCGTAGACCGCACGTCGCGCATCGATAGAATGCCCCTCTGCCGATTCAAGAAGGGACTGTTGCTGCATGGCGTCGGTGTGCTTTTATTTTCAGGTTCACCAGCCGTTCCGGCTTCGGCGGTACAGCGTTTTCGATACCGACCGCAATTATTTCGACGAGTTCAAGAACACGGAGATCTGCCGTAAGGTGGCGGAGCGTTGCTACCTGCCGGCCAACCAGGTCTTGCTGGACGCAATCCGGACGCACGAAGGGCGGTTCCGCATCGCGTACTCGATGAGCGGCGTCGCGATCGAGCAGTTGCAGCTCCACGCGCCGGAGGTGATCGACAGCTTTCACGAGCTCAATTCCACCGGCTGCGTCGAGTTCCTCGACGAGACCTACTACCACTCGCTGGCGTTTCTGTATTCGCGGGAGGAATTCCGGGCCCAGGTGGAAAAGCACCGGCGGCTGATGAAGAAGCTTTTCAATCAGGAGCCGCGGGTCTTCCGCAACACGGAGCTGATCTACAACAACGACCTGGCCCACTTCGTGAGCCATATGGGCTACGATGCGATCCTGGCCGAGGGGGCAGACCAGGTGCTGGGGGCGCGGGGGCCGAACTACGTTTATCGCCCGCCGCACGCGCCGCGGCTGAAGCTGCTGCTGAAAAATTACCGGCTCAGCGACGATATCGCGTTCCGCTTTTCCAACCGTGCCTGGGAGCAGTGGCCGCTGACGGCCGAGAAGTTCGCCCAGTGGGTCAACCAGATCAACGGCAACGGATTTCTGTGCAACCTGTTCATGGACTACGAGACGTTCGGCGAGCACCAGTGGGCCGAGACGGGGATCTTCGATTTTCTCAAGCACCTGCCCGGCGAGATCATGCGGGCCAGCCACGATAATCATTTCCTCACCCCCTCACAGGTCATCGATACCTACGAGCCGGCGGGGGAGATCGACGTCCCCCACATGATCTCCTGGGCCGACACCGAGCGCGACCTGTCGGCGTGGCTGGGCAACGCGATGCAATCCAACGCCCTGCACGAGTTGTACAAGCTCGAGGGCGCGCTCAAGGAAAAAGGGGACGAGACGCTGCTGGCCGACTGGCGGAAAATCACCACCAGCGACCACTTCTATTACATGTGCACCAAATACTGGTCGGACGGGGACGTGCACAAGTACTTCAGCCCCTACGAGAGCCCCTACGACAGCTACATCAACTTCATGAACGTGCTGGACAATATTCAGACGCGGCTGCGGGAGTAGCGTTTTATCAACTTAGCGGGAGGGAGATGGTGAAATCGGAGCCCTTCCCCGGTTCGCTGCTGACGTGGATGGCCCCGTGGTGCTCTTGGACGATGCGGCGGGCGATGGCCAGGCCCAGGCCGGTGCCGCCGCGCTTGGTCGAGTAATAGGCGTCGAAGATGCGCTGAGCGGTTTGCGCGTCCATGCCGCGGCCTGTGTCGATCACCTCGAGCAGGGCTCGGCCGTCCTGACGGGCGGCGGAGAGAATGATTTCGCCCCCGGCCTCGGGCATTGCCTGAAGGGCATTAATCATGAGGTTGAGGATTGCCTGCTTGAGAAGACGATCATCCACCGGCGCGATCAGCTCGCGGTCGGCCTTGCGCAGGCGGAGCCTGACGCGCTGGAGCTGGGCCTGGGGGGTGAAGAAATCGATCAGCTCCTCGAGCATTCCATTGAGTTCGGTCGGCTGGCGTTCGAGTTCCATCCGGCCGGCGTAGCGGAGAAAATCATCGACGATGTCGCGCAGCCGGGCGGTTTCCTTCTGGACGGTGCGAAGGCGGTTGGAAAGGCGCGGGTTGTCGGGGGGAAGGTCTTCGCCCAGTAATTGAAGGTTGAGCTGGATGGTGGAGAGCGGGTTTTTGATTTCGTGGGCCAGTCCGCCGGTCAGCGTGCCCAGCTCTGCCAGTCGTTCGGATTCGCGTGCGCGATTCTGGAGCCGTTCGTAGCGACGGTAAAGCAGCCAGCCGGCGCAGCCAAACGCCAGAAGGCCGATGAGCCATCCGCAAATCAATCCCCAGCCGAAGGGCATCATGGGGTCAAGTTAGAATGGTGTGTGGGAAAAGCAAAAATGCGGAGCGGAGCCGGAGGCGCACGAATGCGCTGCAAGCAGGGCGAATACGCCGAGCGCCCTGAGCGTTCCTGTGGTCGTGACCGAGTTCTGCGTGGGATCCATCCCAAAGGGTCTGACTAAGCCTTGACCTGTTCCTTGGCGGGGCTTGGAACGACGCGGCGGACATTTTTGGCGAGCAGCCCCTTGGCGCCGCGCTCGAACTCATAATCGACGGCTTCGCCGTCCTTGAGCGACCGGAAGCCGTCGCCCAGAATCACGCTGAAGTGGACGAAGATGTCCTCGCCCTCTTCACCGAGTATGAATCCAAAACCCTTCTTCGAATCAAACCACTTGACGGTTCCTCTTGGCATGACCGTCCTCCCACAAAAAAAAGATTGACCTGCGCGGCCAGACGTGAAGCTGTTCCTCGGGCGTTGACGTGACAGGCTTTTTCGTCCGCAGCCCAGCCCGCTCGACCGGTGCGGGACTGTACAACATCGGGGATGGCGAGTCCAGCAACTTCTGACAATCCCGAGGGTGGAGAAGGGTGGAGAACGGCAGTGGGAAAGCCGCGGCTCTATCGCGTGGCCAGAGAATGGTTGTTCACGACTCCCGCCCAGGTTATCTGGAGATTGTCGCCAAGTCGCTTGAATGCGGTCGATTCGACGCGACGGCGGGTCTGGTCGACGGCGGCCTGGCTGGTCCAGGCGCTGGCGAGTTGCTGTTGGCGGTCGGTTGCTTCGGCGATGCCGTACACGTAGCCGTTGCGGGTATCCATTATGACTGCCGACGCCGTGCAACTGACGTGTGCCACTTGATTTGGAGACAGGCCCAGCGTCACCACCGTCAGCGGGGCGACGACGTCTTCGACCTCGAAAGTCGTGTCCAGGGTGTAGATCAGGAGCATGTCGGCGTGCAATGCCGCGGCGGCCTGGCGCAACTCCAGGTCGGAGTGAAATTCCGCCGGGAGCAGTAGCCGGTTCAGCGGCGCCAGGCCCTCGATCATCGGCAACTTCAACAGCGCGCCCAGCACATCATCCATTTGGTCAATGTCCCGACTTGTGACGACGCAATACGCGCCGGTTCCCCAGCCGTCGGAGGTCGCCGAGTGATAGCCAGGCGCCTGGACGCGGACAACCGCGATCGGAGTGGGCAAATTGGCCAAAGGCCGCTTGTTGATCACATCGACGACCGAGCCGTCCGTCTGTGCGTCTCGCTGGAGCTGCGAGCCGGCGAACATGCTCATATTCGCTCCCCGCCCCGGCGTGGCATAGCTGGCAGAGCACCCGCCGACGGCGACGCACAAACAGACAATGATGGCTCTGGTGAAGCTCTGCCAGTCGACGCTCATCGTTGCTCCTTGACGCACGTTCAGTTGGCACGTCAAGGGATTGAGTGCGCCGGGACCGGACTAAGTTCACTGCAGTGATATGTCGCCGAAGTGACGCCAGATTCATCGCGCCGGTACTGATGCGCGGATCTGGTCGGCGGAAAGATTTGCGACCTGCACGGCACGGATGTCGTGTAGCAGCCAGTGTTGGCCCGACCAGCGCCATTCCATTTCCCAGTCGCTGTCGAGTGGACGCTCCATTGTTTCGGTCTGTGTGCTCCAGACGGCGATGGTCACCGTGATGGCGCGATCGTCCTGGACTGTTTGCATATTGGAGATGTGGACGGATTTGAGCCCGATGGACTCAACGTCCTGCTTTACATCGCTCTCCAGGGTATCGCGTCCCTCGATTTGCCACGGGCTGCCCTTGAATTGGAATTCCACATCCGGGGCGAGCAGGCCGGCGAACGTGAGCCAATCGCGGTCGACGACGGATTGAACGAACTGGCGGGTTTGGCGCTGGCATTTTTCCTTGGGGGTGTCGACGAGGTAGCTCAAGACCGACCAGCCGATGGCCAGGCCGATCATGGCCAAGCCGCCATTGCGGGTGTTGTTGATTTGCCGGCGGTTGCCGCTGACGGCCAGGGCCACGCCGACAACCACGAGCACGGTCGGAATCCACCAGGGAACGTCGAAGAGCAGGTCGGTCATGGGATTAGCCTCAATATTTACCCAGGCAACGTCCGATAACGAACCAGTGTGTAACCGCGCATCGTGACACGGGTTTTTAACCCGTGCGAGCGAGTTGCGGATTCGGGAACTCAGCCAAGGCAGGTTCACTTTCATTCGTGCGCCGTCGGCACGGGTTGAAAACCCGTGTCACGTGCGAGGTTTCGCGATCCCATGGACGCCATCACCCAGGATCCATACCGGTACGTGCTGAGCGACGATGCGCCGTTGCTGAAGAACCTGTCTGCGCTGTGGACGATCGATCCGAATCTGGCGGCGGCGATCGAGCAGCTTCACCCGCGGAATTCATACCCTGTACAGGGTTCCAAATCCGGCCCGCCCACGGTTTCCGTGCCCACGGCGGACGGCCGGATGGTATTGCTGCACAGCCGGCATGAGCCTGTCGAGGAGGCGAAGAAGTTGGCCGACGCGCTGAAATTCGCCGGCTCGGTCGCCTTTTACATCTTCGGGTTTGGGCTTGGATACCACATCGAGCAATTGTTCGAGAAGTCCAGCGACGAGGCGATTTTCTGCATTTTCGAGCCGGACCTCCTGCTGCTGCGAACCGCATTCGAGCACCGCGACCTTTCCCGGCTGATCGAAAGCCGCCGGCTGATGTTCTTCACGAAGCCGGACAAGGCCGATCTGCTGTTGCGATTGACGCCGCACTCGGCCTTGATTTCTGTCGGCGCCGCTCGGATCGAGCACGCGGCGAGCATGCAGGTGGCGGGCGAATTTCACCGCCAGATGCAAACCTGGCTGGATGAGTTTTCCTCGTTCAGCCGCACGAGCTTGAACACCGTCGTCTTGAACAGTCGCCGGACGGCGGAAAATATCTCGTGCAATCTGGGGTGGTACGTCGCGACGCCGGGCCTGTCGCGGCTTGCGGAGCGATACCGTCAGAAGCCGGCGGTGATCGTCTCGGCCGGGCCTTCGTTGCGGAAAAACAAGCACCTGCTCAAAGGGTTGGAAGACCGCGCGGTGATAATTGCCGTGCAAACGACGTTGCAGCCGCTTTTGGGGATGGGGATTGAGCCGCATTTCGTCACGTCGCTGGATTACCACGAAATCTGCACGCGTTTTTTCGAGAAGCTGCCGCCGCGGTTGAACGCCGAGCTGGTGGCGGAGCCCAAGGCGAACAGTGCCATTTTAAACATGTACCCGGGTCCGATTTCCCTGCTGGGCAATCAGTTTGCCGAGTCGCTGTTGCGGGAGATGAACATCGGCAAGCCGCAGTTGACCGGCGGAGCGACGGTGGCGCACCTGGCGTTTTATCTGGCTGAACACTTGGGATGCGATCCGATCATTTTTGTCGGGCAGGACCTGGGGTTCAGCGACGGGCTTTTTTACTCGCCGGGCACCAGCTACGAGGACGTGTGGCGGCCGGAACTGGGGCGCTTCTGCACGGTCGAGATGAAGCAATGGGAGCAGATCGTCCGCGAACGCTTCATCCTCCGCAAAATCCCCGATCAGCAGGGCCGGCCGATGTACACCGAAGAGCGAATGTTCACCTATCTCCAGCAATTCGAGCGGGATTTCTTGCGCTGCAAGTCGCGGGTGATCGACGCCACGGAGGGCGGGGCGGCAAAGCGGGGGACGACGGTGATGCCGCTGGCGGAGGCGATCGAGAAGTTCTGCACCCAGCCGCTCGGCGCGATGGCGCGGGACTATCCGCGGGTTCAGTGGGAGCGGCTGGACGAATGCGTCGAGTCGCTGGGTCGGCGGCTGGATGAGGCGCGGCGGATCGAGCAGATCAGCGCGGAGACTTTGCCCAAGCTCCAGGAAATTCGCGATCACATCGACGACCAGCACCGCGTGAACCGCGCGATCGGGCAGATCGACCTTCTGCGGGTCAGGATGAACGAGCTGGGGGCCACCTACGACCTGGTGACCGAGCTGACCCAACCGACACAGCTCGATCGCTTCACCGCGGACCGGAAAATCTCCGCCGAGAAGGTCGAGGGACTGGAAAAGCAGCGCCGCCAGGTAGCTCGCGACATCGAGAACGTCCGTGGGGTGATGCAGGCGGCGGGGGACTTTCAGCGGCTGATCGCCCAGGTGCGCGATCAGCTCAGAAGCGAATCAGCTGCGCAGGCGCGCGGGGTGGCGGCGTGAAGGTCACGGCGATTATCGCACTGCTTCACGAGCCTGGCAGCAGACAGGGGTGCAGTGCGACCCGGCTGTTTCGCGGGCGGCCCGTTCTAAGCTGGACGCTCGACCGCCTCGCGCGCTCGCAACGGCTCGGGACGATCGGGATCCTCTGCTGGGAAGATCAATTCGACGTGGTCGGCCCGTTGGCCGACCAGGCGCGTGCCCTGGTGCTGTTGAAGGGGACACGGTCCACGGTTCCGCAAATCGAATCGGTCGCGGCGGCGCAGCGGTGGGCCGACGGCTGGCGCGGCGGATTATTATCGACCTGCCATTTCGATCTGGGCTTCTATGGCCCGTGGCATCAGGAACTGGCTCAGCGCACGCGAAGCGATGCGGTAATCCTCGTCGATCCGTCGGCGGGACTGATAGACCCGGGAATTCTTGATTCCCTGATCGCGCGCGCCGAGTCGGACGAGTCGCTGGAGTTCTGCTTCGCACCGGCGGCGCCGGGGCTGGGAAGCGCGTTGTTGCGGATGCCGCTGCTTGGGCGGCTGGCCGCGACAAGGGCGCACCCGGGGCGGTTGCTGCACTATCACCCGGACCAGACCTGTCGGGAACTGCTGGGCGGCGAGCATTGCGTCAGGGTCGCGACGCCGGTCGCGCGGACGCTGCACCGATTCACACTCGATTCGGACCGGCAGATCGAGCGAATCAGCGGCGCTACCGAATCGCTCAACGGCGAGCTTATTGCCAGTGGCGCTGAGGAGCTGGTGCAGCGCATGCAATCGCGCCAGGACCCGGGCGCATTGCCGCGCGAAATCGTGCTTGAGGTGAATACGCGGCGGTCGACGCGACCGATCTTCTGGCCCGGCGATGCGCTGAAAATTGGCCGGCCTGATTTGACCATCGAAGGCGCGAGGCGGCTGTTTTCCGACCTTGCGGGGATGGCCGGGATGCGGCTGACCCTGGCGGGCGTGGGCGATCCGCTATTGACGGGCGACCTCTTCCCCATCGTTGACGCGGCCCTCGAAGCGGGCCTTCGCGTTCACCTGGAAACGGATCTGCATGATGTCAGCGACGAAACGATCGCGCGACTGGCGGCTTTGCCGATCGACATCGTGTCGCTGCACGTTCCCGCCCTGTCGCCGCAGACCTACCAGCGCGTCATGGGATGCGATGGGTACGTGAAAGTGATGGAGAACGTCCGGCAATTCGTCGCCGGCCGGCAAGCGGGCAAAAGCGCGCTGCCGATTCTGGTCCCGGTTTTCACGAAGTGTCGGGAGAACGTTGGCGAGATGGAAGCCTGGTACGACCAGTGGATCCGGGCGGTGGGCAGTGCGGTGATCCGCAGCCCCAGCACATGCGGTGGACGAATTGCGGAGGTCGCCCCGGCCGACATGACGCCGCCGGGGCGAAGGCCGTGTCAACGTCTGGCATCGCGCCTCGCAATCCTCAGTGACGGGCGGATCGTCTCCTGCGAGGAAGATGTTTTGGGCGAGCAGACGCTTGGCCGGGTTGGCGAGGACTCACTGTCAGAGGTCTGGCGCGAGCGTTTCGAACGACTTCGCGCCGACCATGCGGCCGGTCGAGTTGGTGCAAGAGCGGTCTGCGCACAGTGTCGTGAATGGCATCGGCCGTGAAGAAGGGATTTGCCTCTTCTCCCTCCCCCGGCGTACCGGGGGAGGGAAATAGCCTTGGATGGCCATATGAATGTTCTCGGTGTGATTCTTGCCCGGGCCGGCAGCAAGGGGCTGAAGGACAAGCACCTGCTGCCGCTTCTGGGCAGGCCGGTAATCGCGTACACGTTCGAGCACGCGCGGGCATCGCGGCGGCTGTCGCGGATCGTCGTTTCCAGCGATTCTCCCGACGTTCTGCGTTTGGCCGCGGCGGCGGGGTTCGAGACCATCGTGCGGCCGGCGGGCCTGGCGACGGCCGAAGCGTCCGTCCAGGACGTGATGCTCCACGCACTGGATCAGGTCGAGACGCGGCCGGGGTTTCGCGCCGATGCGCTGGTCGTCCTGTACGGAAACGTGCCAGTGCGGCCAGCAAGTGCGATCGACCGCGCCATCGCCATGCTGCAAAACACCAGATGTGATTCGGTCCGCAGTTTTTCGCCCGTAGGCAAATGGCACCCGGCTTGGATGGCCCGGCTGGAAAAGGATCGTATCGTCCCGCTTCAAGGCGGCAGCATCCATCGCCGACAGGACCTGCCCGAGCTGTTTCTCCATGACGGCGCGGTCGTGGCGGTATCGCGCGACGCCATGTTGCGCGGGCGGGCAAACCCTGCCGATCCGCACGCTTTCTTCGGCCAGGACCGTCGCGGGTTCCCCGTGGAGATGGGGCAGACGGTCGAGATCGATCACCAGCGCGACCTGTATTGGGCCGAGGCGGCGCTGCGGGACCAGTCGTCGGGGCATGAGAAAGTCAGGATGGCATCATGACGCAAATCACGATCGACGGGCGGACGCTGGGGAATGATCAGGAGCCGTGGGTGATTGCTGAGATGGGCGTCAACCACGACGGCTCGCTCCAGCGCGCGCTGGAGATCGTGGCGGTCGCCGCCGCGTGCGGGGCGGATGCAGTCAAACTTCAGATCTTCCGCGCCAACGCCCTGATGCACGTCTCGGCGAGCTTCGCGCCATACCAGAAGAAGACGGCCGATGCCGCGACACCCGCTGACATGCTGCGAAAGTACGAGCTGCCGGCCGACGACATCCGACGCATCGTTCAGCGCATCCGCGAGCTGAAAATGGTGCCGCTGGCGACTCCTTTCTCGCCTGCGGACATCGAGATCATCGAGTCGCTCCGCCTGCCGGCAATCAAGATCGCGTCGCCGGACCTGGTGAACCTGCCGCTGCTGGAGCTTGCCGCGGCAACGCGCAAGCCCCTGCTGATCTCGACCGGCGCCGCGACTCTGGAGGAAGTTGAGACGACGGTGGGGTGGCTGCGAAAGTGGGACGCGCGATTTGCCCTGTTGCATTGCGTGAGCGCCTACCCGACGCCGGCCGATCAGGCGAATCTCTGCTGGGTTTCCGAGCTGTCCGAGAAATTTGACTGCACGGTCGGCTACTCCGATCACACGACCAGTTCCCTGAGCGGCGCGCTGGCGGTGGCGCTGGGAGCATCGGTGTTGGAGAAGCATCTGACCTACGATCGCGCGGCACGCGGGCCCGACCATGCCGCCAGCGCCGACGAGCGGCAGTTCGAGCGCTACGTGAAGCTGGCGCGCGAGGCGCGGCCGTTCCGCGGTCAGTCGCCAAAACGCGTCCTGCCCATCGAGAACGACGTCCGCGAGGTGAGCCGGCAGAGCCTCGTGCTTCGACGCAGCGTCTATCCCGGAGACCTGCTCAAGGCCGACGACCTCACCGTTCAGCGCCCCGGAACCGGACTGCCGGCGGCGCTCATCACGCAGGCCGTCGGTCGAAAGATCGCCAGATTTGCCAGTGCCGGTTCGATGCTCCAGTGGGACATGCTGGATGCGGCGTAGATCACCGCAAACAGGTTCTCTTCAATCCCCCTCACCCCAACCCTCTCCCGGAGGGAGAGGGGGTAAAGGGGCCGCTTCTGCAAGGAACATCTGCTTCGTCACCGGCACGCGCGCCGAGTTCGGCCTCATGCGGTCGGTCCTGCGCGCAATCCGGTCTCACCCCCGTCTCAATCTCCATCTTGTGGTAACCGGGATGCACCTCGATCCGGCGCATGGCGACGGCCTTAGCGCCATCGAACGAGAAGGCTGGAAGATCGATCGCGTCGTGCCGTGGCCCAGCGGCTCCGGGCGGGACCGCGCGACCAATGCACGCAACACCGGACTGGCGGTGGCGGGGCTTTCGAATGCGCTCACCGAGCTGAATACAGAAGTTGCGTTGGTCGTCGGCGACCGCGTCGAAGCCTTTGCCGCCGCGACGGCGGCGTACCTGAGCGGCATTGCCGTGGCGCACGTTCACGGCGGAGACCGGGCCGCCGGGCAGGTCGACGATTCCCTGCGTCACGCCATCACCAAATTGGCCCACGTTCATTTCCCGGCGACCCGCCAAAGCGCCCGTCGAATCTTCCAACTCGGCGAGGGTCGCTGGCGGATCATCCGGGCAGGTTCACCAGGCCTCGACGGCATTCTCACCGCGGCAGCGCCACCACGGGAGGTGAAGCAGAGCGTCGGCGCGCTTACGCGGGGGCGATTTGCCCTGCTGGTGCTGCACCCGATGGACGCCGACGAGCAGCTCGAGCGCCGCCGGGCCAAGACGATCTTAAAGTGCGTAGCCGGCGTGCCCTTCGAGCAGATCGTGATCGTCTATCCGAACAACGATCCTGGTGCCGTGGGAATCATGCGATGCTGGGAATCGATTGCAGCAGAAGGCGACGGCGGCCGCTTTCGAGCGCATCGGGACCTTCGCCGTGAGGTGTATCTTGGCCTGCTGCGCGATGCGGCGGTGTTGGTCGGAAATAGCTCGAGCGGGATTATCGAGGCCGCCAGTTTCGGCACGCCGGTGATCGACATCGGGCCACGGCAATACGGGCGCGAACGCGGCAAGAATGTAGTCAACGTGCCTTATTCAGAATTGCGCATCAACCGGGAGCTTCGTCGTCTTTGGAACGGCGGCCGGCCCAGGCGCTTTAAGGCCGATAATATCTATGGCGGCGAGGGCGCCGGCAGAATCATCGCATCCGCTCTTGCCCGCATTTCGCTCAACGACCGCCTGTTCCGAAAAATCATTCGATATTAAGTCCGGGTACCAGGCGCTCGATAAGGCTCAATAAGACGTGCGCCGGGCGACCGCGTGCGCGTCCGATGTTCCCGTTGTGAGGATTTGCGCATGACCGCTACTCTTGAAGCCGATCCGCGGACGAAGGTGATGGAAGTCGTCAAGAAGGTGACGACCATCGCAACGCTGCCGGAAGTGACGGTCCAGATCATCAAGACCGTCGAGGACCCCAAGAGCAGCGCGCAACAACTGCACAAGATCGTTTCGCACGATCCTGCGCTGGCGACGCGCATCCTGAAGGTGGTCAACAGCGCTTTCTATGGGCTGCCGGGCCAGATCGGCTCGATCGAGCGGGCGATCGTGTTGCTGGGATTGAACGGGATCAAGAACATCGCGGTCGCCGCCAGCCTCGGCCAGCTTTTCCGCGGCGCCAAGCTGTGTGAAGGCTTCACCGCCAAGGACCTGTGGACGCACTGCATCGCGGTGGGCGTGACGGCCCGCGATCTGGCAAAGAACCTCCGCCTGGATCTACCGGACGAGGCGTTTCTCGCTGGGTTGATCCACGACGTGGGAATTCTGCTTTCGCTCCAGTTGTATCCGGAGAAGTTGCGGGAGGTCTGCGAAGCGGCCAAGGCGGGGCGCGGCAGTTTCTGCGAGCTCGAAAAGCAGATCATCGGCCTGGATCACCAGCAACTTGGGATGGGCCTGGCCGAGCAGTGGAAATTCCCGCGGGCGTGCCAGCTTGTCGCCGGGTATCACCACCAACCGCAGTCGCTGGCGGACCAGAGTCGGTATCTGGTTTCGATCGTTCACGTCGCCGACACGATCTGCTGCCAGTCCAAACATGGGTTCAACCTCACCGCCGCCAATCAGACGCTCACCGACGAGCGCCTGGCGGAAATGCGGATCGATCCGATCGCCATCACGACCACCAAAGAGCGCCTAGACCAGCTCGTCTCTGAAGCGTCGGGACTTTTGGGCTAAGATTGGGCCCAGCCCACCCAACTTCCGATAACCGCAACATTTAGGCAAGCGATCTTTAACCCCTCCTTTTCCCCGTCTGTGCCCAAAACGCAGGCGTTGGGATTTTTCCTGTCAACGATTGCCATGCCCAAGCGTCTACACAAGTAGTTGCGCTGTCTTCACTTGTCGCCAAAAGTTGCAGGTCTGGCGTAAAACGATAAAATGGCGGAACCTATGGCCATCCGAGCAAAAATGAGGCACACCACTTCGCGCCGACCCACCACCGCGCCCGCCCGTCGGACGCCCGGAAAACGCGATGCCCGTGCGCGCCATCATCCCGAACATCGCCCCCACATTGTTGAGCGGAAGGTGGTGGCGCCTGCATCGAATGGCTACTCCAAGGCGCTTCGGTATTTGAGTTCGCTCTCCGATTTTGAGCGGCTCCGAATCGTCCGTTACAACAGTCAGAACTTTGACTTGGAACGCATGCGGACGCTACTGAAGCGGTTGGGGAATCCCCACGACCGCTTCAAGAGCGTTCATGTCGCGGGCACCAAGGGCAAGGGCAGCACCTGCGCGATGATCGCGGCGATGCTCCAGGCGTGCGGATACAAAGTCGGCCTCTATACCAGCCCTCACCTGACCGACGTTCGGGAGCGGATTCAAATCAACGGGGAGATGATCTCGCAGGCCGAGTTTGGCCGCCTGGCCAGGCTCGCCGAGCCGATTGTCGAGCGCATGCGTCCCCGTCCCACGTACTTTGATGCCATGACCGCGATCGCTTTTAAGTACTTTGCCGATCAGGAAGTAGACATCGCGGTTATCGAAACCGGCTTAGGGGGCCGGCTCGACAGCACCAATGTCATCAAGCCGGAAGTGACGGCCATCACCAGCATTAGCAAGGATCACATGGCCCAGCTTGGGTCGACGCTGGCCAAAATCGCGGAGGAAAAGGCTGGTATCTTCAAGGCCGGCATTCCTGCTCTCAGCGTGCAGCAGGATCCCGAGGCTGATGTCGTCCTCAAGCGCATCGCGCAAAAGAACGGCACGTCCCTCGATGTGACCGGCCAGACGATCGAGTTCTCTTATCGATTCGAATCGAGCCGGATGCAGGGCCCGCACAATCGCGTATGTCTGACCACGCCGCTCAGCAAATTCGAGCATCTGGCCGTGCCGCTGCTCGGTGAGCATCAGGCGATCAACTGCGGCCTGGCACTCAGCGTGATCGACCGCCTGAAGTCCCGCGGCTTTGCCATCAGCGATGCCAAGGCGATGGAGGGCCTGGCCCGCACCAGTGTTCCGGGGCGAATGGAGATCCTCAGCCAGACGCCGCGGGTCGTGGTCGATGGCGCCCACAACGCTGCCAGCCTCGACGCGATGCTCCGGGCGATCGGCCAGCATATTCCTTACGATTCGATGGTGATCATCTTCGGCTGCTGCGCCGACAAGGATGTTCCGGGCATGCTCGAGCGGATTGCCGCCGGAGCCGATAAGGTCATCTTCACCCGCGTCAACAGTATTCGCTCGTCCGATCCAAACGAGCTGGCCGCCCGCTATGTCGAGCAGTACGGCAAAATGGCGCAGGTCGCCGACACACTCGATGACGCGTTGGCGATCGCCAACCGAGCCGTTACCAAAGAAGACCTGATCTGTATCAGCGGCAGCTTCTACCTTGTCGGCGAAGCCAAGCGGCTCTTTGCCGCCAAAGCGTCGGCCTGAGTGGGCTAGTCATCCTTCTCCAGCCGCTTGCCCATGCTGCCAACGTCGTCCATCGCGAATCCGACACGGCGGTAGAACTCGATCACCTCAAGGTTGGAGGTGCGCACCTGGAGGTTGATCTTCGGGCAGCCCTCCTGGCGCAGGAGGCGCTCGGCCTCGCCGACAATGGCCCTACCGCAACCGCTCCGTCGATGCTCAGGCAGCACGCCCAGGTAATAAAGCCACCCGCGATGCCCGTCGTAGCCCGCCATGACGGTCGCGATAATTCGCCCCTCCAACTCACCAACCAGAAACTGGTCCGGCCGCACTTTGAGCTTTCGGGCGATGTCTTTGTGCGGATCGTTCCATGGGCGCAGCAGATCGCACTGTCGCCACACCGAGATAACTCCTTGCTCATCGTCAACTTGATAGGGTCGAATCGTCATTCGGCCAGTCTCCAGGAATGCAAATGTAGTGTAGAATCTTCGGCGTGAAAGGGACGGCCTCCGAGCTGCGTCAGCAGGGATCGCTGCTGGAGTATCGTTCGGCGCCGACGTCGTCTTCTCCCACCGCAACGCCGCCCGTCATGGGTTGGGCAGTCTGCCTTTGACGACGTCCGCATGTGACGTTTTCATGTCGGCATGAAATCGCACACGGAATATCTGACCTTCAATCTGCCAGTCCGAATGGGCTTCGTGAACATTACCGACCAGGTCGAGCAGGCGGTGCGTAAGAGCGGCGTCAAGGAAGGGCTCGTGCTCTGCAACGCGATGCACATTACCGCGTCGGTGTTCATCAACGATGATGAATCCGGACTGCACGAGGATTACAAGAAATGGCTGGAAGGACTTGCTCCTTTTGACGCCTCACCCAAGCGAT
>DATHPP010000318.1:0-5443 GCA_035483795.1 Tepidisphaeraceae bacterium
CGCGGCCATCAAAGAGCGCGACAAGGACGTTGGCGATCACGGAAAAAA
This sequence comes from Tepidisphaeraceae bacterium, assembly GCA_035483795.1. Taxonomy (GTDB): domain Bacteria; phylum Planctomycetota; class Phycisphaerae; order Tepidisphaerales; family Tepidisphaeraceae; genus DASXMX01. The sequence goes on from DATHPP010000318.1 coordinate 49, forward strand.
GGCCGAGGCGATGATCGCCCAGGCCCACGCCGAAGCCGCCAAGGCCCAGATGGAGCTCTACGCCTACCAGATCAGCCAATCGACGATTCGGGCCCCCTATGACGGCATCCTTCTCAAGGGCGACTTGACGACGCGCATCGGGCAGAAGTTGCAGCTCGGCGAAGAGCTGCACGAAATGGCGCCCAATGACCGGCTACGCGTGGAGGCCAAGGTCGCCGAACGCGACATCCAGAACGTGAAGCTCGGCGCCGCAGGCCGCCTCGCGACCGATGCGCTGCCGATGGACAAGTACACGTTCCACGTCAGCCGGATCATTCCCGTGGCCAAGGCCGAGGAAGGGGCCAGCGAATTCGTGGTATACGGCGAACCCGACTCCGCCGAGGCGGCCGAGGGACACCCCGACTGGCGGCCGGGCATGGCCGGCGAAATCCGCATCGACGTCGGCCACAAGCGCCTCGCCTGGATCTGGACTCACCGACTCATCGATTTCCTGCGGCTCAAGTTGTGGATGTAAATCAGTGCTGAGTGCTGAGTTCTGAGTGCTGAGTAAAGCCGCTCGCACCCCAACTCAGCACTCGGCACCCAGCACTCAGCACTCTCATGACGCTCCAACTCCGACCGACATTCTCCGAGTCCTGGTACCGGGTGCAGAGCCTGCGGATGAAGCTGCGGGCCAGTGCCCAGATTTCGCGGCAGTATTACCGCGGCGAGCGGTGGTACGTCGTGCGCGACCCGGCGGGAAACCAGTTCCACCGCCTCAGCGACCCGGCGTACCGTTTCGTCGCCCTGCTCGACGGCCGCCGAACCGTTGAAGAGGCGTGGGAACTGTGCGGCGGGCAGCTCGAAGACGACGCCCCCACCCAGCCCGAGGTCATCCAGATCCTCTCGCACCTGTACTCGGCCAACCTGATCGATGCCGACATCACGCCCGACGCCACCATCCTTCTCCGCCGCCACAAGCAGCAGGCCAAGCGGAAGATGCAGGGGCGGTTGATGAACATGCTCTTCCCACGCATCCCGCTGTGGGACCCGGACCGCTTCCTCAAGACCTGGATGCCGCTGTGCAAATTCCTGTTCAGCAGGTTCGGCGCCATCGTCTGGCTGATCGTCGTCGGTTGCGCCATCGCCCTGGTGGCGCCGCACTGGAATGACCCGGGTCACAGCCTCAAGGAAGCCGCCCGGCACTCCATCGACGTCCGCAATAATCCGGTCAACCTGATCCTGCTGTACGGCGTGTTCGTGCTCATCAAAATTCTGCACGAGCTGGGTCACGCGTTTGCCTGCCGGCGGTTTGGCGGGGAATGCCACGAGCTGGGAATCATGTTCCTGGTCTTCATTCCCACGCCCTACGTCGACGCGTCGACTGCGTGGGCGTTCTCCAACAAATGGCAGCGAATTTTCGTCGGCGCGGCGGGAATGATCGTCGAATTGTTCGTCGCTTCGATCGCCGGTTTCATCTGGATCACCACCGGCGACATCAACAGCCTGATCGCCCAGCTTTCGTTCAACGCGATGCTCATCGCATCCGTGACGACGCTCGTCTTCAACGCCAACCCGCTGCTCCGCTACGACGGCTACTACATCCTCTCCGACTTCCTGGAAATTCCCAATCTGCGGCAGAAGAGCACGGAATACACGATGGGCCTGATCAAGCGGCACGTCTTCCGGGTGAAGCTCACGCAGCCGCTTCCTCCGCCGCTCCAGCGCTTCTGGCTGTTTACTTACGCGGTTTCCTCGTCGATTTACCGTGCGTTCGTCGGGCTGGTCATCCTGCTGATCGTGGCGTATCAGTTGCCAGTTATCGGGCCGCTGATGGCCATCATGGGCGTGGCGACCTGGTTCCTCGTCCCGTGCTTCAAGGTCATCAAATACCTGGCGACGGACAACGAGCTATATCGCAAGCGCGGCCGGGCCGTGGCGTTTACTCTCACAATGGCGGCGGCGGCCGTCATCGTCATCGGCGTGCTCAAATTTCCAGTCAACATTGACGCCGAGGGCGTTCTGTCCGTCCCCCCCAGCCATGCCCGGCTCGTTTTCGTCGAACAGCCCGGGTTCATCAGCCAGATCGGAACCGCGGCCAACGGCGAACCCCTCAAGGACGGAGATTTCGTTTACAAGGGGCAGGTGATTGCCATCCTGGACAATCGGCCGCTCAAGACCGATCTGGCGGTGACCAAGTCCCAGGTCATCCAGCTCACCATCGAAGCGAATGCGGCGACGGCCATCAGCCCTAACGAGCGGCAGGCCAAGCAGCAAGAACTGGCCGAGACCATCAAGCAGTACGCCCTGCTGGCCGACCAGGTGGCAAAGCTCACTCTCCGCGCCCCCGTCGACGGATTCCTCATCCGGCCCGATCTGCGGACCATGATCGGCACTTACGTCGCCCCGTCGCAGCACGAATTCTGCCGCGTCGTCGATGACCGGATCCAGTACATCGAGACGGCCCTTCCCCAGGAAGACTACCAGTTGCTCGACAAGCAGACCGCCTGGCTCCAGGGGCACAAGACAGAGTCCGGTGTCAAAAGCCAGACCGAAGTCCGTATGATCGGCGACATCCCCCGCGTCGTGAAGGCCCTGACGGTGCAGTTTGTCCCGGCGCAGACCGAAGTCTTGAGCGATGCCCTCACGCCGCTGGGCGGCGGGCAGTCGCAGATCGATCCCAGCGATCGCAACGAGAAAAAACTGCTGGTCCCCGAATTCCGCGCCCGCGTCGTCCTGGACGACATGGACGGCTTCGTGACCGGGCAACGCGCCTACGTCCGCTTCAAGCTCCAGAAAAGGCCCTTGCTCTGGCAATGGGCGCGCCGCGCCTGGCAGATCGTCGAAGCCAAAGGCGCCAGCGCGAAATGGTTGTAGCGAAGAAAGGGACAGAGGGACGAAGGGACAGAGGGACAAAGGGCGCGGAGCAGGTCGTCTTTCACTTTGTCCCTCAGTCGTTTTGTCCCTTCGTTTCTTCGGTTATTCGTCATGAGTGAAATCGCCTCCAAGGAACTGTGGCAGATATTCGACGCCCGGCGGGTCAAGGCGCCTGAGCTCAAGGGGCTCGACGCGATGGCCAACGTGTGGTGGGGCTGGGTTCAGAACCGCCGGCCGTTTCTGTCCAAGCTTCGCGTCACCGCCCGGCGCGTGGATGCGCTGGAGCCGGAGGTGCAGAAGCTGGGATCGGCGGACTTCCGCGAGGCGGTGAACCAGTGCCGTGCCCTGGCCCGCCGCGACAAGCTCAAGGGCGAGCACCTGGAGCGCGGTTTGGCCCTGGGCCGCGAGGCATGCCTGCGCTCGGTGGGAATGCGGCCGTTCCCGGTGCAGATCATGGGAGCGGCGGCGATGATCCAGGGGACGATCGCCGAGATGGCCACCGGCGAAGGCAAGACGCTCACCGCCGCTGTCGCGTCCTCCATCCTCGCCTGGGCGGGAAAACCCGTCCACGTTATCACCGTCAACGACTATCTGGTCGAGCGCGACGCGGAAGAAATGGGCCCCATCTATCATTACCTGGGGCTCGACGTCGGCTGGATCACCCATGAGACGATGCCCAACGACCGCATCGAGCACTACCGCCGCAACGTGGTGTACTGCACCAGCAAGGAGCTGGTCGCCGACTTCCTCCGCGACCAGATCAAGCTCGGCACGCTGCGCAACAGCACGCAGACCGCGGTCGGCATGCTCCTGGGCGGGCAGTCGGCCCGCGAGCTGATGGTGCCCGGGCTGTTCCGCAGCATCGTCGACGAGGCCGACAGCCTGCTGATCGACGAGGGCGTCACACCGCTCATTATTTCCAACAAGCCCGATTACGAAGGCAACCGGACCTATTACGAAGCCGCGTTCAATTTGGCGCAGCAGCTCGAGCTGGACCGGCATTTCACCATCGACCGCACCGCCCGCAAGTGCGAGCTGAACTCCCGCGGGCACCGGCGGCTCGAAGAGCTTTCGGAAGGGACCAAGCTCTGGAAAGGCCGCCGCCGGCGCGAAGAGCTGGTTACCAATGCTCTCACCGGCATCCACTGCTATGTCCGTGACGAGCAGTACCTGGTCAGCGACGAGGGAAAGGTCCAGATCATCGACGAGTCGACCGGACGCATCATGAAGGACCGCTCGTGGCAGCACGGGCTTCACCAGGCGATCGAGGTGAAGGAAGGCGGCAAGATCACCGCCGATTCCGAAAACCTGGCCCGCCTGAGTTTCCAGCGATTCTTCCGCCAGTTCCCGCTGATGGCGGGGATGACCGGAACGGCGTGGGAGGCCGCCGCCGAGCTATGGCAGATTTACCAGCGTCCGATCGTCCGCATTCCCACCAACCGCCCGTGCATCCGCGTCCAGCTTCCCACGCGGATGTTCGAGACGATGGATGAGAAATGGGCGGCGGTGGTCGAGCGCTGCGCCGAGTTGAATGCCAGGGGCGTACCGATCCTGGTCGGTACGCGAAGCGTGCTGGCCAGCGAGGAAGTGAGCCGCCGGCTGACCGCCAAGGGAGTCGCCCATCGCGTGCTGAACGCGACGCAGACGGCGTCGGAAGCGTCGATCGTCGCTGAGGCGGGACAAGTCGGGCGCATCACCGTCGCGACCAACATGGCCGGCCGCGGCACCGACATCAAGCTGGCCAAGGGCGTTGCGGAGATGGGCGGATTGCACGTGATCGCCACCGAGCCGCACAGCTCGCACCGGGTCGACCGCCAGTTGTTCGGCCGCGCCGCCCGCCAGGGCGACCCCGGGTGCGCCCAGATGTTCTGCTGCGCCGAAGACGACCTGTTTATTCGCCACGCCCCCGGGCTGCGCAAGAGCTGGCGGAGCATCGGCGCCCAGCGGCTCATCAAGATCGCCCAATACCGCGCCGACCGCATGGCCCGCTTCAGCCGCCGCCAGGTCCTCAAGAACGACGACTGGATGGATCAGAGTTTGCCGTTCTGAATGGGCTGTCCAATATCGCGCTTGGCTCCAGCCGACTTCTCACCGATAATTGAGCCATGGCCGCTACCGAAACTGTTCAATTTCAGGCGACTCCAGAATTGCAACGGCAACTGGAGAGCGGGGCCAAACGGCTCAACCTGTCGCTTTCGGCTTACATTCTTTATCTTCATGAACGCTTGAAACCCGGCGTCGATGCCGCGCGCCTCGATCGACATGTCCGCGAGGTCTTTGGGCGGCACGGGGAACTCATGCGAAGGCTCGCCAAGTGAACGCCGAAGACATGGGCTATGAGTGGTAACTCTCGGCAGCCAGGACGCGTCTTGGGCAGGCGCTGCTCCCGGCGCGGATCCACTCCACCAGCTCTCCCACGCGATAGGGTTTTTGAAACATTCGATCGGGATTCAGGTGACGGGCGGCGCCGGTGAGGTCGGCGTCCAGGGCGCCGGTGGTGACGGCGACGCGCGCAGGAAGCGACAGCTCGCGGATTCGC
>DATHPP010000319.1:0-17742 GCA_035483795.1 Tepidisphaeraceae bacterium
GCGACTATTTCGAGAAGCTCAACGAGGATCGCGTGAAACGACATCTGGTCAACCGCCTGGAGAAACTCGGCTACACCGTCACACTTCAAAAGAAGGAGGCCGCGTAGACGAAGCTATTTTCGGAGCAGGCACGAAGGACACGAAGAAGACAGCTTGGTGGTTCGGTGAGCTGCGTAACGTGCGCGCTCGCCGAGATCTTCGAGGCAGGCGCAAGTCGTTTCAGAGTCGCAATTTCTTCGTGTCCTTCGTGTCCTTCGTGTCCTTCGTGTCTGCTCCGAAAATAGACCGTCGAACGACCCTGATCGGCCAAGAATTCAGTTGAGGGCGGTTGGCAATTTTCATCCTCTCAGTGTGAGGCACCGCCTCATGAACAACTTCGTGGTGAGTAATCCGTTTAGAAGTTGAAGATGGCGTCGAGGGCGACGGTGTACTGGTCGTGGCGGGTGAGGCCGTCGAAAAAGTCGGCGGAGGAGTAATCGGCGCGGAATTCTGGGCGGATTTTGAGGTTCGAGCCCAGCGGGTCGCGGGGGAAGGGGGTGATGGTCAGGCCGATCGTGACCTCGTAGAGGGATTGGGCGACGGCGGTGGTGAAGCCTTCCTCGTCGCGATACCACTCGACCCGCGCACCGGCGGAAAGGTAGTCGTTGATCTGATAGACTGCATAACCGGAGACGCCGTACCAGTTGGCGTTGCCCATCGGCGAGGGGCGTGCCTGCGTCGCCAGGACGGCGTCCAGCAGAAATGTCAACTTATCGGTGGCTGCGAAGTTGACCGTGAAGTCGATCGCCTCGCGGTAGTCGGAATCATTGTTGGGCAGCTCGGGTCCAACGGTGCCGGTCAGGGTGAGACTCAGGCGCTCAGAAATATCGTCGCGGAGGCGGAAGATGCCGTCGATGGCGCTGTTGTTGTCCTTGAGGGACTGGTCCCAGCCGCGGGAGATGCCGCCTTCGATGCTGAGCTGCTGGGTAATCGGATACATGGCGGTGATGCCGGTCAGGGTGTAAGGCAGGGCGGCGCCGAAGGCGAAGCTGTGGGAGTAGAAGACGCTGGCGTTGGGATCGATCTGCTTGAAGAAGAGAAATTTGCCGCCGCGGATGCGCACGCCGTTTCCCAGCGGGGCATCCACATCGAAGTACAGTTGGGGGATGTCGAACTGATAAGGACCGGTCTGGTGATCGAGCAGTCCGTTGGCCTCGGTGAACATGGCGTCGGAGCCATAGAGGAGCTCGACCCGCCCGCCGACATCCCAGTGGTTTTTCGTCAGGTCGACGGTGCGTTCGACATTGAAATCGACTTGATTCAGGGTTCCGCCGGTCTTGGAATCGAAGACCCGGCCGTCATTCAGGTCCATGGCCGGATTGATAAAGTTGTAGGTGTAGGAACCTTCGATGTGGCCGAAGAGATGAATATTGGCGGCTTCGAGTGAGTGGCCGATTCCCGTCTGATCCAGCAAGCCCATGAGGGGTGTGGGCTGGCCGGTGATGAAGTTCGTTCCGTTGGACGGAGCAAAGACGGCGTCGGGGCCGAAAGGGGCTGGCGGGGGCTGGTCGGCCTTCGCAATCGCTGAACAAACAACGACCGCGGCGATCGCCAGCACGATGTTCTGACGCGGCATGCCAGAGGCCTCCTCTTGAAACCGGTCGCCCTGGCCATCGCGCCATGGCAACCGTAAGTACCCGCCAATGTGAAGCTTATCGGAGGTTGGGGCAACGCCAAAACTTCGCCTCCGCTGCCAACAGGCCTCAACCATAAACCAAAACCAACCGGTCGCGGGACGGGAAATCTTTCGTGTCGCGGCGGAGGTTGTCCGTAGACGGTGGAATGGAAATTTACCTATACTGACGGCTTGCGGGTTCCGGCTGTGGCTGGCGCCTGCCGTTCCCGTGGTGCAGTGGGTGAATGTCCTTCCGGGAGGGCGAGGCTCCGGCCGAAGCGAAAGTTTCCGGCGTCGAAGCGTGCGGCTCGGCAGGAGCCTGGCCCTGGCAAGTGGTGGTTCAGTCAGATTCGGACTTGGGCAGTTGATGGGGGCAGTTTATCGGATGGTTTAACGGGAAGGCCGGGGTTGGTTTCCGGCCGCATTTCAAGAAGGAGCCAGGCTTGTGAGGACCCATTCGTACGCGCAGGTGCCTCCAACTGATCGTCGCCGCAGGCAGGACCGGCTGATCGCCGGCAGAATCAGAACCTCTACGCGCTCCGTGATCGAGCAACTGGAGTCGCGGACGCTGCTGACGAGCGTGCTTTCGCCTACCGCAGACACCTTCATCCGCAACAACGCCTACGCCAACACGAATTACGGCGCCTCGCCTCTGCTCTTTGTGGAAGCCGGCGCGCCCGGCTCGGACAGCCGGGTCGCGCTGATGACTTTCGATCTGACCGGCGTTTCCGGCGTCACCAGCGCGATCCTGCGCGTGAATGCATCGATGGAGAACCCCGATTCCGCTGCTGCCAATCTTGGGGTCTATCCTGTCAGCAGCTCTTCCTGGACGGAAGGAACCGGCACGATCGACAGCCGCAACGGCAACGGGACGACGACCAACACGCAATCCACCGGCCCGGTCACCTGGAATAACGCGCCCACGATTCTCAGCGCGGCGCTCGCCAACCCCGACAGCGTCAGCCGGTACGGCATGCAGACCTATGCCTTCGACCTGACCAGCTACATCCAGAGTCTCCCGGCCGGCACGACAACGGTTTCCTTTGCACTGGCCGAGCCCACGCCCAGCGCACAGTGGGTGGATGTGCTGTCCAAGGAATCGGGTCAATTCGGCCCGCAACTGGTGCTCGGCGGAGTCGGCGCCACGTCTATTCCGGAAGCCACCGTAAGCGCGCCGGATGTGACCAACGCCGCCAGCGCGACGACTCCCGTCTCGGTCACTTACTCTGGTGACCTGCCGATCGATCAATCCACCATCACGACGTCCAACATCACCGTGACCGGCCCTGCCGGTACGCTCCAGGTTTTGGATGCTGGTGTCGGGCAGGGTGGGAGCGGAAACGCGGTGACGGCGGTCTACGACGTCGCCGCTCCGGCCGGAGGTTGGACGCCGGCGGACAACGGGCTCTATACCGTGATGGTTCAGCCCAACCAGGTCGCCGAAAGCGGCGGGGGGACCGCGCCGGCCGCCTCCGCGCAGTTCCGCGTCGCAGTTGGCGACAGCACTCCGCCCACCGCCAGCATCACCGCCGGCAACATTACCTCTGCCGGCCAGAGCGCCTACCAGTTCACCATCACCTTCAGCGATGACGTGGCGATCGATACCTCGACCACCGACGTCGACAACGTGCAGGTGCTGGGTCCCGGCAATCAGCCGCTGACGGTGACCTCGGCGCAGGTGGACGTCAGCGCCAACGGCACCCCGCGAACGGTGACCTACACGGTTGCCGCGCCCTCCGGCGGCTGGACCGCGGCCAGCAACGGCACTTACACAATCGATTACCTGGGCGGGCAGGTGCGTGACACGGCGGGCAATCCCGCTGCCGCCACCTCGGCCCAGTTCACCGTCAACATCGCGCTGCCCGATACCACGCCGCCCACCGCGGCGATCACGGCGCCGTCGATCAACTCCCCGGGCGGAACCACCGAAGTCGTGACCGTTACCTACGCCGACAACGTTGCCGTCGATGCCTCGACCGTGAATGTCGGCAACATTACGGTGGTCGGCCCGGGCGGGCCGCTGACGGTCAGCGCCGTTCAGGTATCGGGCGGAAGTGGTCCCACCGTGACGGCGACCTACACCGTCGCCGCTCCCGGTGGTTCTTGGCAGGCCGCCGACAACGGCGTCTACACCGTTACCGTCGTCGCCGGCAGCGTGCAGGATACATCCGGCAACGGCGTCGTCACCGCGACCGGGACCTTCAGCGTCACCGCGACGCTCCCCGACACGCTGCCGCCCACCGCCCAGATCAGCGCGCCGGACATTACCACCGCCGGCGCTTCGACCGCGAGCATCACGATCATTTTCAGCGACAACGTCGCAGTGAATGCAGCCAGCATCAGTGCCGCCAATATTTCCGTCACCGGCCCGGGCGGGGCGCTTGCCGTCGTCTCCGCACAGCCCTCGGGCGGCACCGGCTCTCCGCTCACCGTCACCTATATCGTCGCCGCCCCCAACGGCGCCTGGAGCTACACCAATAACGGCAGCTACACCGTCGCCCTCGAACCCAACCAGGTAGACGACACCAGCGGCAACTTCGCCAATGGCCTGTCCGGGTCCTTCACCGTCAACATTCCTACTCCGCCCAATCCCGGGCCGATGGACAATACGTTCAACGGCGGCCAGGCGGTCAGCACCAGCTTCGTCACCGAGGCCCTGACGACGCAATCAGACGGAAAAGTGATCGCGGTCGGACGCGAGGGAGACATCAGCACCGGCAGCTCGCGCGCCGTCATCGAGCGATTCAACCCCGACGGCTCGGTCGATTCGACGTTCGGAAACAATGGCATGATCGTCGCTGCCGCCGGCGCCAACGAGGCGTACTACGGCGTGGTGATGCAGGACGCCAGCCACTTCCTCGTCGCCGGCACCACCGGCGGCGATTTCCTCATCGCCCGCTACACCATCCAGGGAACCCTCGACCAGAGCTTCGGCTCCGCCGGCCGCACTATCATCGATTTCGGCACCAATACCGACGCCGCCCGCAGCATCGCCATCGCGCCGGACGGAATGATCGTGGTCGCTGGAGATTCGGGTGGAAACTTCGCGTTCGCCCGCCTTAACTCGAATGGTCAACTTGATTCCAATTTCGCACAGAACGGCCGACAGCTCTTCGGCGTCGGCGATGGATCCAGCAACGGTCTGGGCGCGGTCGTCGTAAGGCCGGACGGATCGATCATCGCCGTGGGTTCGGAAGCGGCCAACGTCGTAGTCGTGGGGTTGACCGCCGCGGGTGAGGCTGACGGCAGCTTCGGCAACGGCGGCCTGGTCATCGTCACCCAGCTTGCCGCCCGAACTGACCTGGGTCAGCCCGACCGCTCGGAGGGTCTGGCCCTTCAGTCGAGCGGCGCGATCCTCGTCGCCAACCGCACCCCCACCGGACATTTCGGGCTGGTTCGTCTCAATCCCAACGGCACGATCGACACAACTTTCGGCACCAACGGCCTTGTGGTCGCCAACTTTGGCGGCGATGACGACGCCGATTCTGTCATCTCGCAAACCACCGGGCAGATCATCCTCGTCGGCACGTCGCTCCAGGGCGGCACCGCCTACACCGCCGTCGCCGCTTTCGATTCCTCCGGGGATCCGCTCACCAGCTTCGGCAATCAGGGACTGCTCACCTTCCCCAGCGGCGTGCAGGTGGTCGTGCCATCGTCCACTCACAAGATCACCACCAAGGCGCTGCACATCGGCGACATCATCCTCCGCGCCTTCGGCACGGTGACTCCCGACGGTCGCGTCCTGGTCGGCACCAGCAACGAGGCCGTCGCTTCCACAACTTCCTCAACGCTCCGCCGGCTCATTGTGCCCGGCGCTGTCGTCGGCACGGGCAAAGACGCCGGCTCGCTGGTCGGCACATTTACCACGAAGGTAAGAAAGATCGTCTCGCACGGCGTGACATTCGTCATCTCCGGCGGCACCGGTCAGGTCTTCTTCGACTCCAGCACCGGCCGCTTTACTCTCGTCATCAACGACCTGGGCAAGGGCGTCACGCTCACGATCAGCGGCAAGTCGGTGAACCTCGCGGACATCACCATCAGCGGCACGCTCAAGGCCCTGAACGCCAGGACCGCCAACCTGTTCGGCACGCTGCACGTGACCGGGGCGATCGGCAAGCTGGTGCTTGCGAACATCAACGGCGTCGTATGGTCCGGCTCGTCGATCGCCAGCATCACCGCCGCCAACGTCTCCGGCAGCATCTTTGCCACGGGCGCCCTGGGCAATCTCAATCTGGGCAGCGTTGCCGGCGGGACGATCGCCTCCGGCTCGGGCGTCATCGGAACCGTCGCCGCCGCCGCGTTGACCAACGCCCACATCCTCAGCGGCGCCAACCTGGGCGCCGACGGGATCCTCGGCGGCACCGGCGCCAACGCCGATTCCTTCAATGCCGGTTCCATCAAGGCCGTCAAAGTGAAGGGCGCGATCACCACGTCGTTCATCGGTGCCGGCGTCAATCCGGTCGACAACACCTTCGGCAACAACGACGACAAGCTGGCCAACTCGGCCATCGCCAACCTCATCTCCCTGATTTCCGCCAAGTCCGCCGACTCCGCCAGCAAGTTCGAGGCAGGCGCGTTCGTCAAGGCGCTGCTCCCCAAGACCGTCGCCACCGCCCAGGACCCGCGGCTCAAAGTCCTGAGTTGATCACCGCCGTGGGCTCACGAATCGAGCCTCGTTTCGCCCATCGTGGTGCATGGCGCAACCGCGCCAAACCAAGCCAAACCAGGCCAAACCAGGCCAAACCAGGCCAAACCGCGCCAAACCGCGCCAAACCAAGCCAAACCAAGCCAAACCAGGCCAAACCAGGCCAAACCAAGCCAAACCGTGCCAAACCGCGCCATCCCCCAACAAACCAGCCGCGCCAAACGGGGCGCCGCAGGCACGAGTGGGGGTCCGACGGTTCTCCGACAAGGATGGATGTATCATCCTGCCCAAAACTCAAATCGCGCTACAATTTGTATCATTTTGTATCATCTACAGTGCTCCATTTTTATTGTAAATATTTTAAATACATAGAGTTGTAATAATGCTTATAAAGCCACGAAATGATACGTGACCCGCAGGCAGCGCTACATTGCCATTCAGCAGAACCATCGGATAGAGCGGGGTTTGGGGGGCAGAGTGAAGAGCCTCAAGACGGCATCTCGTGTCTAAATATTGCTAATTATCCCGTCTCGCGCCGAATTGATGCGGGATTTTTTCCGGCCCGGCGATATGCTTTGGCCACACCTTAACAGCGGGGAATCCATGACGCTGACAGTCCGCGACGAGACGGCGGCCGGATCGGTCACCAACCAGCTCACGCTCGACGTGCTGGCCGAGACGATCACGGTCCGCGAGCTGATCCGCAGCCGGGTGTATCAGGAGGTGCAGGACTACAACCTCCGCCAGCGCCAAGGGGCGAGTGCCGCTTTCCGCGGCCTGGTCACTCCCACCGATGCCGAGCAAACCCTCAACGGCGCGCGCTTGCGCCAGCCGCGCCAGATCGACTGGAAACAGCAGTTCGACAAAGCCGCCGACGCCTTCACCCGCAACGGCTTCTTCATCCTCATCGACGACAAGCAGGCCGAGACGCTGGACGAGACCATCACGCTCCGGCACGACACGCGCGTGAGCTTCGTGAAGCTGGTGCCGCTGGTGGGGGGGGTGAGAGATGGGGAAGCGAGCTTTTCGGTTCGAGCCGTTCGTCCCGAAACCAGACGACGCTTTGATTGCGGAGCATGCAGCGATATCAAAATGGGCCGACGACGCCGTGGCTTCGCTTGGGCCTCAGAATTGGTACCATGATGTAGATTTCACGAGCCTTCCAAGCGGTCAATTCCTCATCGGCCTCGATCCGCAGCAATCCAAACGGCACGTAATGGCGGCAGTGGCGCAGGTGCGACATCTGGACAACCTCGTCGAACGGATGAGGTCTACGGGCACGAGGAATTATGCACATCTTCAGGAAGGATGGAGCGACGTCTCGGGAAGGCGGAGGAAGATCGACGCCGTTATCGTCGCGCTGACGCGACGAACCCTGCCGTTTGAAGACTCGGACCTCATTGCGATTCTGGAATGGTGCAATGAGGCTGATCGCCTGAGCCGAATTCACCTACCGCTCGGCAATGTCGTGCGTGCTCTTCAAAGGCGCGCATCCGTGGGCCCTCTCGCCGCACCGCTTCGCGAAGCCGCGACGAGATTCGCATCAAAGCTGCGGGAAGCTTATGACAAAGACGCAAAGCGGCTGGCGACGACCGTCGAGCAACTGCTGGGCGAGCGAAAGGCCGATACCGACGAACCGAAACCGGAGAGATCGCACGTCCGTTCGATTGAGCCGGCGCCCGCCGGGAACCCCGCCGTACTCACCCAGCTAAAACGGTATCTCAACCTCGCTGTTGATGTGGTCGACGGGGCAACGACAGAGGTGGTTGGGTTGGACCGCTTTACGCTCCGCTCGGACTCACCATTGCGCGCCGAGCACGAGTTGCTTAGCGAGCTTTTCCCCGAGGTTATCGAGAAGGTCGGATACAACGACCCGGATTTGAAGCGGACGAAAACGGGCAAAATAATCCTGGCGATGCAGGATGCCCAAAGGGGCAGGATGTTTCTGGCCGCGGCGGAGCGCGACATTGCCGCCATACAGGCCCCGCTCGATCTCGGCGAACACCGCGTGTGGCAGTCCCGGTCTGCGGCGTCCGGCGCGGTCGTCAATATCGCGCAACTTCCATTTGTTGTTGACCGCGACGGCGCGTTCGACCTCCTTCTGTTCATCGGTGCCCGGGGCACAAGCTGGCAGCGAGCTGAGTTCAGCGCCGCCACGAGCAGCCTCACTGACGAAATTGAGAAGGAGGTCGGCCGGCGCACTCTTTCGGATGGCGAGCGTTACGTCCTACACGTGCTCAGGTCTTCCATCATCGGAGGCCCGCCGCTAGGGGTCACATCGCCGGAAGTAGCACGTCTTACGCAATTGATTGGCGACGGGGCGAACTTTTACCTCGTTCCCGGCGAGATTTGGACTGATGAGCTCAACGCCGACGTCGACCGGCTGGCGGTCTCCAGCCGTCGACGCTGGATCGACCTTTTTCGCCATCTGCTGACGGCCAACGCGGCGCGGCCCACGGACAAGTGGCTAAAGAACTCCGCGAGCCTTGTCCGGGCAATCGGTGAAGCGAAGGTCGTTGAGTCATTGATCAGCTGGCTGTCAAAGATGTCAAAAGGGCGGAGCATCCGATGGACTGGCGCTTCCAGGTGGGACAAGCGTACCTCTGCGGACATCATGCATGAGGAGAACGCGACAATTCTGAAGGGGATTCTCTGGACAGTCCCGTCGCTTGAGCGGAAACACGAGCTGACTCAACAGATCGCAACCGTCGCCTCATCTGCTTATCGCAAGGTTCCTGGTGTCGGACCTCGTGCGGTTAAAGTCGGCAATGCCGCCGTCTACGCGCTGTCCAAAATCGGCTCAAAGGAAGCGGTCGGACAGCTCGCAATGCTTAAGGTGAGGATCAAATTCGGAACCGCCCAGAAGGAGATCGATAAGGCCTTCCGGGTAGCGGCAGAGCTGCTGTCGCTGCCGCAGGACGAGATCGAGGAAATGGGGGTTCCGTCCTATGGGTTGGAAGAAGTCGGCCTCCGCCGCGACTCGTTTGGCAACGACAACACGGCAGAGCTTCGCGTCCGTGGAACCGACGTTGCCGTCACTTGGCTGCGGAGCGACGGAAAGCCACAAAAGTCTGTTCCCGCGGTCGTCAAAAGCGACCACAAGGAAGAATGGAAAGAACTCCAGCAGGCGGCCAAGGACATCGAGGCGATGCTGCCGGCCCAGGCGCAGCGGATCGACTCGATGTTTCTGCTCCAGAAACGATGGCCGGTGAAGGATTGGCGCGAGCGGTATCTCGATCATCCGCTGGTGGGCACGATCGCCCGCCGGCTCGTCTGGACCTTTCGGAAGGGACCAAGCGAGCAGTTCGGCATCTGGGGCGGGAAACGGCTCGTGAATGTCGATGATGAGCCGCTGGATGTCCCGTCCGACGCACAGGTCGAGCTTTGGCATCCGATTGGCCGGCCGCTCGATGACGTGCTGGCGTGGCGTGCCTGGCTGGACCGCCACGAAGTGCGCCAGCCGTTCAAGCAGGCGCATCGCGAGGTCTATCTTCTGACCGACGCGGAACGGCGAACCGCAACCTACTCCAATCGTTTCGCCGCCCATGTTCTTCGACAGCACCAGTTCAACGCGCTGTGCGCGGCGCGGGGATGGAAAAACAAGCTTCGGTTGATGGTGGACGATTCTTTCCCGCCCGCCACGCGCGAACTCCCCAATTGGGGGTTGCGGGCGGAATACTGGGTTGAGGGAATCGGCGACGATTACGGCCGGGACACGAACGAGAGCGGCGTCTATCTCCGTGTCGCCACCGACCAGGTCCGCGTTTATCGAACCGATGCCGCTGCGAATTTCGCCCACGCCGGCAGCCGTAGATACACCAGCGCGGCCGCCGGTCCGGGCGTTGAGAATGTGAACGAACCGCTCACCCTCGACCAGGTTCCGCCGCTGGTCTTCAGCGAAATCATGCGCGATGTCGACCTGTTCGTCGGCGTCGCCTCGGTCGGCAACGATCCGACCTGGCAGGACGGCGGCCCGGAAGGCCGGTATCGGACTTACTGGCAAAACTACAGCTTCGGCGATTTGTCGGCGACGGCGCAGACCCGCCGCTCGGTCCTCGAATCTCTTCTCCCCCGGCTCACGAAAATCCGCAACCGCTGCCAGCTCTCCGACCGCTTCCTGGTCGTCCGCGGCGACATCCGCACCTACAAGATCCACCTCGGCAGCGGCAACATCCTCATGGAGCCCAACGACCAGTACCTCTGCATCGTTCCTTCGCGCTCGACCGATGGCGCCGCGGAGGTCTTCCTGCCTTTCGAGGGCGACCCAACGCTGTCGTTCATCCTGAGCAAGGCATTTCTTCTGACGGAGGACAGGAAGATCAACGACCCGACGATCGCCCGGCAGATTGCCCAGTGACTTCCAGAGTGCGTTCGCCATGCCGACTTGAGCTGTCGGCGGGTGCAGTCGGCTTTTGTGGCATGGTGGCTGGGAGGGCGAGGCTCCTGCCGAGCCGAAGCCGCAGCGCGCGAGGAAGCATCCGGATGCGGTGCCGCCGGTGCCCTCACCGGCGGTCTTCGCTGGACCGGCGCGCCGTCGCATTCCGCCGGTGAGGGCACCGGCGGCACTTTAGCTAGAAATCCTGCGCCGCTCCGCTATTCCGAGAGTCAAACTCCTCGAGAACGCGAAAGGAGTGGGCAAGGCTCCTGCCGAGCCGAAGCCGCAGTGCTGAGGAAGCAGCCGGCTTGGCGGGAGCCTCGCCCTCCCGTGTCTCAGAGACAATTCGTCTCCGCCCGGTTAGGATGCGCCGCGCCGAGCCGTCCAACCTTCGAGCGCATCATTTTTGGATTGACTACAAGTGTAATCCAAATATAGTGGCGCGGCAGTTTCGAGGCGTGCGGCCCGGCGGCGCCTTGACGAGCGGCCCGCGGAAGTTACTCATACATTCCGCGGCTGGGCGTTCGACCCGGTGACACACTTAGCCAGAAGGCGCTGATGAATGGCACGCAGTGGATGTGGCGGCGGGGGGGAGGCGCTTGTGGGGCGGCCCTCGTGCTGGGCACGCTTGTCTGGTCCGCTCCCGCGCAGACCGGCGAGCCGCCGGCGCAGGGGCAGCAGGATCAGCAGGTCGATCCGGCGACAAAAAAACTCCTCGCCGCCAACGGCCTCTATTCGCGCGGGCTCTACAAGCTCGCCGTTGCCGAATACAACGATTTTCTCAACCAATACCCGCAGCACGCCCAGGCCACCGCCGCCCGATACGCACTGGCCATCTGCGACTACCGGCTCAAGGATTTCGCCCCGGCGGTCGAGCAGCTTCATCGCGTCCTGGACGATGCCAAATTCGATCAGCGCGACGAGGCCCTTGCGGTGCTCGGGCACTGCGAGCTTCAACAGGGTCATCTCGACGAGGCGGTCGCCGCGTTCGATCAGCTTCTTAAGCAGTTTGCCAGCAGCAAACATGCCGAGCTGGCGACGTTGAACCGGGCGCAGGCCCTTTACCTTCAGAAGAAATATCCCGATGCGGCCAGGGGCTGCGACGATTACCTGTCGCGATATCCCAGCGGCGTCTCACGCGCGGACGCGCTCTATTTCCTGGCGCTTTCGCAGCGGGCGCAGAACCAGAACGACGCCGCCGTCGCCACGCTGGCGCAGCTGACGGAAAAGTTCCCGCAGTCTTCCCACCAGGTCGACGCGCTGCTGCTGAGCGGTCAGGCGCTGGAAGCGATCGGCAAATACGACGCGGCGATCGACATGTACACGCAGATGCTCGCCGCCGCTCCTCAGGCGCGGAAGGCCGATGCCCTCTACAGCCTCGGCAGCGTTCTCTACAAGGCGGGCAAATACGACCCCGCGGCAAAGCAGTTTTCCACGCTGATCGACGACTATTCCACCAGCCAGTTTGTGAAGCCCGCGCGGTTGCAGCTCGGCCTCTCGGAGCTGGCCGGCGGCAATACCGGCCCCGCCCGCGGCACGCTTGAGCAGGTCGTCCGCGACGATCCCGACCGGGGAGCCGACGCCCAGTACGGCCTGGCCCAGTGCGACATCGCCGACAAACAGTACCAGCAAGCCTCCGAGCGGCTCGATCGTCTCATCGGGTCCAGCCCCCCGCCCGCCAACATCTCCCAGATCATCCTCGACCACTCGATCTGCCAGATGGAGCTGGGAAAGTTCCAGGGCGCCTCTGACGAGCTGCAAAAACTTCGGGACCAATACAAAGATTCGGCCCAGGTCCCCGAAGCGACTTACCGCCAGGCGTTTTGCCTTCACAAGCTGGGCAAATATCAGCAGAGCCACGAGCTTTGCCAGCAGGCTATCGCGATGAAGAACGGCGAAGTGGCCGGCCCGGTCGCGGAGCTGGATGCCGAAAACCTGTTCCTGCTGGCTAAGTATCCAGAAGCCAAAAAGCAGTTCGCTGCCCTCGCTGATGGCGCGAAAGACGATTCGCGCAAGCTGCGGTTCGTCTTTCGCCAGGGTCAGTGCGACTACTTTGCCGCAACCTACTCCTCGGCCGCGACGATTTTCGCTTCGATCTCTTCCGATCCGAAAGTCGAATCCGATCCCGAGCTCCGGCAGACGCTGCTCCTCTTGGGCGATTCGCTTCTCCAGCAGGGAAAATATTCCGATGCCGCCGAGCCGTTGCGCCGCTATGCCGATCTTCCCGGCGCCGACCGTTCGCAGGCGCAATACAAGCTCGGCGTTGCGCAGCTCCACGCAAACCAAACCGACGAAGCCCGCCAGTCATTTGCCCGTGCCACCGAAGGTCCGTCCGACTCGCCGTGGGTTCAACGGGCGTGGTTCGAGCGCGGGCAGATCGATCTGAAGAATAAGAGATTCGATCCGGCGAGCGATTCGTTCCGTCGCGTGCTCGCCGCCAATGCTCCGCCTGAAGTTGCGGCGCCGGCGGAATATCAGCTCGGGTGGTCGGAGTTCGGCGCCCGGCGTTTCGCCCAGGCGGCCGAAGCTTGGAAGGAAATGGCCGCCAGGTATCCCACCGACAAGCTCGCCGCTGATGCGCTGTTCCAGGAAGGCTTGGCCCTTCGCGAAGCCAAACAACTCTCCCAGGCGGTCGACGTGCTGGAGGGCTATGCCTCCTCTCATCCTGACGGTGAGCACGCAGTCAAGGCTCGACAGGTTGCCGCCGCTTGCTTGAAGGAACTTGGGAAAAACGATCAGTCCGAGCAGTTGCTCGAATCCCTGGCCACCCAGGCGAAAGGCGAGGGCGCCGATAGCGTCCTGTACGATCTTGCATGGGCGCAGCGCGACGCGAAGCAATTCTCCGCGGCCGAAGGGACCTATCGCCGATTGCTCGCCGAGCACGCTCAATCGAAGCTCGCCCCCGCGGCCCGCACCGAGCTGGCCGAATTGCTCTACAACGACAAGCACTTCGACGACGCTTCCAAGCTCCTCGGACAGGTGGTCGGCGACAAAGACGCCGAGCAGAAGATCGTCTCCATGGCGAACTACCGGCTCGGCTGGTGCTACCAGGAACTCAAACAACCTGCCAAAGCCGCCGCGGCGTTCACCGCCTACAGCCAGAAGCCGGACGGTCCGGATGAAATGAATGCCTCGGCCCTAGTCCAGGCCGGCCTGGCTTACGCGCAGGATCAGCACTACGACAAAGCCGAGCAGGCGCTGGCCAGGATGCTCGAGAAGTATCCGAACCAGAAAGACGCGCCGGTGGCAATGCTGAAGCTGGGAGAAGTGCAGGCCGAGCAGAGCAACTTCGACGGCTCCGAACGAACCTATCGTCAATTCCTCGACAAATACCCGTCCAACGAGTTTGCCTATCGGGCTCAGTTCGGCGTCGCCTGGGCTTTGGAAAACCGCAAACAATTCGACGAGGCGCGACAGGCGTATCAGAAAGTCATCGCGGCGACGAACGGCCCGACCGCCGCCCGGGCCCAGTTCCAGATTGGCGAAACGTTTCTTGCCGAGGGAAAATTCGACAAAGCCGTGCCCGCGCTGCTGGCGGTGGACGACGTTTACAAGTATCCAGAGTGGTCGGCCCGCGCCCTGTTCGAGGCCGGACGCGCCTTCGAGCAGCTCAAGCAGCCCGATCAGGCCAAAAAGCAGTACGGTGATATCATCAGCAAGTATAAGGACGCCCCCGAAGCCGACATGGCCCGCGAGCGGCTAAAGGGCATGACGGGCGCCTGAGCTTCCCCGTGACACGGGTTTTCAACCCGTGCCGAGTAGGTTTCTATGAGAAAGACGTTAGAACTGAAGAGGTTCTTTGAATCCGTATGTCTCAGGCACGGGTTGAAAACCCGTGTCACAGGCGGCGTTCGCGCATCCATGATCGCCAAAATGCTGCTTGCGATTGCCATCGTGCTCCTCGTGCGCACAAGTGTGTTGGCACAGACGCCCGCCCCTGCCGACCACAGCGCCGCGCCCGTCGCCGCTCCGGATGCCACCGCGCCGCTCCCCACGCTCTCGCCCATCGATCTGTTCTGGAAGGCGGGATTCTTCATCTGGCCGCTGGCGCTGTGCAGCGTCCTGTCGGTGGCGATCATCATCGAGCGGTTTATCGCGCTGCGTAAGAACAAGGTGATTCCCGCCGATTTGCTGCCGGGCCTGAAGAAGCTCTATCGCGACCCGCGCGACGACCGCGAGCAGGCGTTGCGCTACTGCGAAGAGCACGATTCACCTCTGGCACGGATGATCGCGGCGGGCTTGCGCCGCATCCCGCGCGGCTACGCCGTTGCCGAGAAGGCGATCGAAGACGCCGGCGCCAACGAAACCCTCAAGCTCCGCCAGAACATGCGTTTCCTCTACAGCCTCGGCAGCGTCGCGACGCTCCTGGGGTTGATCGGCACGATCGCCGGCATGATCAAGGCCTTTCAGGTGGCGTCGGTGATGGGACCGGGCCATGCCGACAAGCTCTCCGAAGGCATCTACGAAGCGATGGTGAATACCTTTGCCGGCCTCGCGGTCGCGATCGTGGTCACCATCTTCTACTACTTTTTCATCGGCCGCATCGAGAAGCTGGTGGCCGACATGAACGACGCGGTCAACGAGTTCGGTCGCGATGCCGGCTTCGACGCCAACCCGACCGAAGAAGCCGCCGCCACCGCGACACTGTGATTTTTTTTTTCGCCACAGATGAACACAGATGCACACAGATAAGACTCAATTTGGGATCTCGAATTTCAAATTCTATCTGTGTTCATCTGTGTCCATCTGTGGCGAATTCTTTCTGTTTCGATGGAGTATGTAGGTGCGAATCCGCGACGTACAAGGCGAATCCGAGGAGCCGTTCAACCTTGTGCCGTTAATGGACATGGCGTTCAACCTGCTCATCTTCTTCATGGCCGCCACCAGCTTCACGCAGATTGAAAAAGACATGAACGTCCAGCTCCCGCGCACGGCCCCGTTTCAGACCATGTCCGCGCCGCCCAAGCAGCTGGTGATCAACATCCGCCAGGACGGCTCGTCAGTCGTCGCGGGGAAGACCTATACCAACGACGAACTGGCCAGGCTGATTCAGACCGAGATCAAACCCGATCCCAACCGCGCCGTGCTCATCCGCGCCGACGAGCGCAGCCTCATGAAATACTTTGCCGGCGTGGCGACGCTTTGCCGCCGAGCCGGTGTGAGCGAGCTGAAGATCGGACTGCTTCAACAAGACGCCAGCGCCAAGTGATAGAAGGATTTCGCAACAGATGAACACAGATGGACACAGATAAAACAGTGCGGATTTGAGAAGGGAGATTTCAAGCCCGCGTTTTCATCTGTCTTCATCCGTGTCCATCTGTTGCGAAAACTCCGTGCCGAGGACCTGGGATGGAGGATTCGCCCAAACAGCGTCATCCGCGGTGGATGTGGCGGCTCATCGCCGGCGCCGTCGCCTTGAGCTTCGTCATTTCCGCGGCGATCTGGTTCATCGGCCCCAAGGTCTGGACCGATGGCGGATCGATCCGCGTCCTCGATCGCGAGACGCGCGTCCGCGAGGTCGTCTGGACCCGGCCGCAGCCGCTCGAAGGCTTCGCCAGCGACGAGCAGGTCTACGAGCCGGCCATCTCGCCGGACGGCACCGAGCTGTATTTCGTCCGCGGCAAGGCTGGCGGCAGCGCCAGAATCTACCTCAGCCTCCGACGCAACAACGCCTGGACCGCGCCCGTTGCCGTCGACGCCGTCAACGGGCCCTTCGATTCTCTCGGCCCCCGCCTGACGCCCGACGGAAAATTCCTGCTCTTCTACTCCAACCGCCCCGGCGGCTTTGGCGGCTATGACATCTGGGCCGCGCCGCGCACTCCTACTGGCTGGGGAAAGCCATTTAACCTCGGCCCCCAGATCAACAGCGAGTTCAACGAGTTCAACCCCGATCCCACGCCGGACGGCAAACACCTGATCTTCGCCACCAACCGCAAGGCCGCCAAACGCGAGCAGAACGAAGCCTGGCGCTCCACCATCCGCGAGACCGTCAGCAGCGATTACGACCTGTGGATAGCCGACTCAATTCCGACGCAAGCCACCACGCAGCCTTCGACGCTCGCCTTTGAACCCGCCCGCGAAATCCCCGGCGTCAACACCGAATTCACCGAAGGCGCAAGCTGCATGTCTCCGGCCGGCGATTTCCTCTACTTCGCCTCCAATCGCCCCGGCGGCCTGGGCAAATTCGACATCTACCGCTGCCGGGTCCATGGGGACCAATTCGGACCGGTGGAAAACGCCGGCAAGCCGCTGAACTCCACCGAGAACGAAGCCGATCCGGCCCTGGCCTACAACGGCTTCCGCATGCTTTTCAGCTCCGACCGTCCGGGCGCGGATGGCCGGTATCAGTTGCTCGTGTCCGATTCGCGTGAAGTTTATCCCGAGCATCAGGCCCGGCCCATGCCGCACCTGGGATGGAGCTGGTGGCTGCTGATCATCTCGCTGCTGGCGCTGATCCCGCTGCTGCTGATGATGCGCGGCTGGGACGAACGCCGGTTCAGCCTGATTCAGAAGTGTCTTCTGATGTCGCTGCTGGTCCACGCCCTGATCACGTTCATCCTCAGCTTTGTCGCGGTGACGCAGAAGGTGACGCAATATGTTCGCGAGCAGTCGCGGCTCGAAGTCGCGGTGAACCTTGGCGACTCCCGCGGCGTCGAGGAAACGCTGGCCATCCGCGGCCAGGTGAGCGGCGATCTCCCCGTCTCCGCCCCAGCCCCGCCGAACCTCGCCCCGTCGCGCGTCGCCAGCGAGATCCTTCAGGCGGCCAGCCCACTCGCCATCGACACGCCCGCCGCCCGCGCTACGCCCGGCGGAATTACCATCCCCGTCGAATCCCCGCGCGTTGGCGTCCTCGCCCCGCGCGAGCCATCCGCCCAGGCGACACCCGGTATCGGGGCCACCGGTCTGCCCGATGTCTCGCTTCCCAAAGCGCAGCCGCTAACGCAAAGCGAATCCACTCCCACCGCCCAGACGGCGCCAAACTCGATAAGTCCGATTGCAGGGAGCAAAACGAGCAGTTCGAGCACCGCCAGCCTGACTATCGCTTCCAAACCGCTTGCGGCTCCGCCG
>DATHPP010000320.1:0-2594 GCA_035483795.1 Tepidisphaeraceae bacterium
TGGCCGCCTACGGCAAAACCGCGCCGCCCAAACAACTCCTCACCGTCGAGGGCTCCGCCCACGCCCAATTCCTGTTCCAGTCCGACCAAGGCGGCCGCGTCATGAACGAGATCCTCAAGTTCCTCGAGGCGCAGTGACTCATCGTGCAATTCAATGAACCGATTGCGTCGTGGTCGCCCGTTGCGTTGCGAGCACGGCCTTGTCGAGCGGAACCAGAAATCTTTCGACGGCGGTCCAATGGGCCAGGCGGTCCGGGCCTTGAACGAGCATCGGGCTCAGGAGGACCTCGGTCATGAACTGCTGGCCGTCGATGATGGCGGCCACAGGCTCGAGGGGCTTGTCTTTGAGCGATTCGTCTCTCACAATCTTCCGAATGCACACCATCGTGCCGGCGGGGACGACCGCCACGATCTGGTCTGCGCCGCGATACCGGCTGCGGTCCCAGTTCCCTGATTCGAAATCGCTCTTCGGCGGGTAGGGCCCCTCACCCGGCGCCGCGAGCCTGGCGTACTTGTCCTTTGGCCGCTGATTTTCCGCTTTGAGCAGATAGGCGCCCTCGCGAAGAAAAAAGCAGCGTCCGACGATCCCGCCGGGGCTGTATCCGGGATCCTCGCTCACGTCCGTATAGACGTGGGTGATCTGGCATCCGCCTGCCGCCAGAAGGATCGGCACTGTCAGCGCAATTGTCACATTCAGCTGGCGCATGTTTGCCGGCTCTCGAGACGCCTGGTCGTATCGGACCACCCCCAGTAAACCCGATTTCAGCCGAGGGGGGAACGGTCCATTTTGTTGCGCGGATGCGGAAATGGCTCAACTTTTCTCCTGCTGTCGTCCGATAACCGGAGCAGCGACCCGAACAAACGGGCACGCGCAAAAAGGAGACGGCCCGTGTACAGATGGTTCCCATTGCTTTTGGCCGCGATGACGGCGGTCGGTTGCCAGGCGCAGAAGCCGGCGTCGCAAGCCTCCCCCGCGGTGCTCGATGTGACGCCCACGCAGACGCCGCTCGCTTCGGCCAATCCCTCGGCGTACGCGCCCGCTTCGGCGACCCCGACGTACATGATGCCGTCGGCGACACCCCCGCCGCAGCCGATCCCGGTGGTCGAAACGACGGCCCCGGCCGCCATTCCCGCCGCCGCCACCGCCCCCGCGACCGCCTCGAAATACACGGTGAAAAAAGGCGACACCCTCTACCATATCGCCAAGATAAAGTACGGGGACGGCAAGCAGTGGCAGCGCATCGCCGCCGCCAACCCGGGAATCTCACCCACGTCGCTCAAAGTCGGTCAAACACTGGTGATGCCCTAAAAGGCGCAACGGACTGCGCCGGCACCGTCAGGTCCCGCCCGGACACGGAGTGTCCGGGCGGGCGTTTTTATTCGAGCCAGAGTTGGGCCAACAAGATCGTCAAACCAGGGAAGAGTGCTGGTCGCATCTCGTCTGACTGCCGTCCTTCAACATCGAGGCGGTAGGCCGCTCCCTCCCGAATAAGGCACCGCAGTGACCGGGAGAACGTGTTGAGGATCCAGTAGTTCGGAATTCCAAATTCGGCGTACCATTTTCGCTTCGTTCGCTCGTCATGGCGTTCATGCCCCAGGCTCACAGACTCGATGACGAGCGTTGGCGGAATGAGCACTCGAGTCCTTTTCGGATCGGATTTACCCGCACGTGCCATCGCCTCTCGTTGGCGCTCGAAATCGTCTGGCGTCATCCAGACGGCGTCCGCCCTAACGACACGATCTTCGTCGATCACGATGTCGACTTCACTGGCGAAGCGATTGGATTGCTCAAGCATCTTCAAATGTGTCTTGAGCATGAACATCAATTCTTCCAGGGACCCTTGCCCGTCAAAATAGGCCGGAGGCATGGTTGTCAGCACCCCATCGACAATTTCGTACCGACCCTCGAACCATTGCCGTTCGATGGCCGGATCGTCAAGGTCGTCTGCGGTCCAACCTGTCGTCCCCGGGACAAAGGGGCGCAAGGATGGTACGACGGAATTCATATCGCAGATTATAGCACGAAATCGCTTCGCCTACTCCACCGTGACGCTCTTGGCCAGGTTCCTCGGCTTATCGACGTTGCATCCGCGCAGCAGGGCCGCGTGGTAGGCCAGGAGCTGAAGCGGCACGACGCTCAGCAGCGGCTGCAAGGGCTCGGGGGCGTCGGGGATGTAGATGACGTGGTTGGAGTATTTGCGGATGTGGCTGTCGCCCTCGGTGGCGACGGCGATGATCCGCCCGCCGCGGGCGCGGACCTCTTCGATGTTGCTGATCACCTTGTCGTATTGGAGACCTTTGGTCGCGACGAAAACGACGGGCATACCCTCGTTGATCAGGGCGATCGGCCCGTGCTTCATCTCCGCCGCGGGCATGCCCTCGGCGTGGATGTAGCTGATTTCCTTGAGCTTGAGCGCCCCTTCCAGCGCGACGGGATAGTGATACCCGCGGCCCAGGAACAGCCAGTTTTCCCGCTCGCAGAATTCGTTGGCGATTCTTCGGACGTGGTCGCTCTGCTCGAGCACCTTCTGCATCTTGTCGGGAACCAGGCACAGGCCGTCCAGGATTTCCTGCGTCTGCGAATGGCTCATGAAC